>JARGNC010000025.1 GCA_029212425.1 Phycisphaerales bacterium | reverse complement strand
TTTATTTGAGGTGGGAGCGGACCATCCAGTGGTCTTTTTCGAGGTCAGCGAGGATGCTGATGACGAGGTCTTCGGAGACTGGATCGATGTCGGCAAGGCTTTGTTGTGCTTTGCGGAGGGTGAGGATCGCGCTTTCGAGCATCGTGTGGGTGTGGTGGAGGGTGTTGGTGTCGTCGACGAAGGTGTCCTCAGCGGTGGGGACGGTCGCGTCTCCGAGGGAGACGCGTTGTCCTACGGCGGGGTGTCCGAGCGTGACGATGCGTTCGGCGAGTTCGTCTGAGGCGCTTCGGGCGTGTTCGATGATTTCATCAAGGAACTCGTGGACGGGTTTGAAGTTTGGGCCTTGGACATTCCAGTGGAGTTGTTTGAGGTTGAGTGCAAGGTCGATGGTTGCGCGGACGCATGGCTGGAGGATCTGTGCTTGTTTTTGTGGGTTGAGGTCGTCTGGGAAGTTCATTGATGCCGCCTTTGGTTCAGAGAGTGTTCCTGCTTTTGAATTGTAGGCGGTTGATGAGAATGGTTCTAAAGAGGGTTGAAAGGGGTAAAAAGGACAACGCCGTGAATGCGTCCTTGCGTTCACGGCGTTGGTGGTGGTCGATGCTGATTCAAATCAGTGTTTGAAACTGATTGAGTACAGATTGGTTTTGGTTGTGATCAGGCGGCAAGGTTGGTTGCGTGTTCGATGGCTTCGATCATTGCTCGGACCTGGAATGGTTTTTTGAGGAATGAGTCGAAACCAGCGGCTCTGAGTCCTTGGGCTTGGCCGTCGGTGAGCTTTCCTGACATCGCGATGAGTTTGGTCATCTGCATGGATTCGCTTGATCGGATCATGGAGGCGAGTTCGCGTGGTTCTGCATCCGAGACATGGACATCGATGAGGACGACATGTGGGCGGAAGCGTTCGCATGCGAGGCCTGCGGAGAATGCGGTATTGGCTACTTGGGTGTCGTAGTTGGTTTGTTCTGTGAGGACGGTGTTGAGGACATCGGAGACTTCTTGGTCGGTATCGACGATGAGGACTCGTGTGGTGCCTGTGGAGATGCCTTCCATTGGGATATGGTGGGCTTTCATGAAGCGGTAGAGTTCGGGTACTGGGATCCGTCGGTCTTTAGAGCCGGGGATTCTGTATCCTTTGAGTTGACCTGAATCGAACCATTTGGAGACGGTTCTTGGGGCAACATTACAGATTTTGGCGACCTCACCGGTCGTGAGAACATCTTTCTCGATTGGCATCTTCATCACCTCGGGGATACACAGAAGTGGACCGGCACAATCCATTTATGCCGTGTCTGAGGAAACATCGGCCCAAACGGGGGTGGGCTTCATGGTGTATAGGTGAATTCCGGATGTTTGGATTATCCAGACTCGCGTTCTGGGTGGGTGTGGGGGTGGATATGGGGCTGTGGGGTCGTTTGGGGTGGTTATTGAACTTCTGGTGTGAGTCCGATACAGTAGCCCTCGGCGATGTTGGCTGTTTGAGAAGCGGGCAACACATGAGCGGGGCTATCCGTATACGATGCCCTCACGCGAGATTGTCTCGCTTGTTATCGAGAAGTTGTGGATCAGATCCCAAGAGGAGTCCGTCGTGCGTCAAACGACCCGGAATATCACCCGTCTTTCAAGTGCCTTTCTCCTGCTGGCGTGTGCTGGTGCCCTTACAGGGACCGCGACAACTGCGATTGGGATGACAGCCGTACAACCTGCAAACGACCGCGATGCGGAACAAACGCTGCTTCGTGATTTCATTCACTTTGTCAAGATCGCGCGGTTTGATGTCGCGGCTGATCTTGGTCGACAGTTGCTTGATGCTGGACTGACTCCAGAAGAGTTTGTTGATCTTGTGGATAGTTCTCGTGAGCTTGGTCGCTTTGAAGAAGCGGTCGCGGCGGGGATGCGGGTGCCTGTGCTTGAGCCGATCTCTGCTCAGCTTGATAAGGCGTACCGATCGGGCAAGCTTGCTCGTGCTCGGAACCCTGAAGAGATCGCACGGAACATTGATCTGTTGACTGGTGGATTGCGTGCTCGTCAGCTTGGTCGTCAGCGTTTGATCGCGGCTGGTGAGTATGCGATGCCTCAGCTGCTTGATGCGTACCTGCAGAAGGACAACCTCGCGCTGAAGGCGCAGGTGCAGCGTTTGCTCGTGGATATGGGACGGCAGACAATCGCTCCGTTGGTCGCGGCACTGCCTGGGCTTGATGCGACGCGCCAGGAAGCGGTGTGTGAGGTGTTGGGATTGATCCCGTACCGGACCAGTCTTCCTGTGCTTGTTGATCTGTACCAGAATACTGACAATGACGGTGTCCGCAAGGCGTGCGGTCGCTCGATCTCACGATTGGGTGGAAATCCGAGCTCGGATGTTGCAGGGCTCTACGCACTGATGGCGGATTCGTACTACACGGAACCAGCTGAGTTGACCAGCTTCCCTGGTGAGGAGTACCAGATTGTTTGGGACTTTAATCCTGGGCTCGGATTGGTGATGACTCCTGTGGTGACCGAGGTTTTCCACGAAGCAATGTCGATGCGGAACGCAGAAAAAGCGTTGACGATCAATGCGGATGCTCCTGAGACGCTCGCGTTGTGGATTTCTGCGAACTACTCTCGTGAGTTTGATTCCCCTGCTGGGTATGTGAATCCGTTGTACAGCGCTGATCGTCGTGATGCGGAGTACTTCGGGATTGCTGCTGGACCAGACATTACACAGTTGGTGCTGCGTCGCGGGATTGACACGCGGGATACGCCTTTGGTCCGCAGCGCGATTGATGCGTTGTCGCAGACCGCGGGTCCTCGCTCGCTTTGGGGGCAGCCGATTGATGGTCGGTACCCATTGCTTGAATCGCTTGGGTACCAGAACCGTCGAGTTCAGTTCGAGGCGGCGCTTGCTCTGGGCAATGCGAAACCACAAGAGACATTTAGCGGCGCTGAGCGGGTGATCCCGCTTCTCGCGAGTGCGGTCCGTGATGCATCGGCTCGCTTCGCGGTTGTGCTGACTGGTTCGGATCGTGAGTCGTATGACCAATATCGCGGGATTCTTGAGAATCAAGGGTTCACTGTGCTTCCTCCATCAGATGGTGGGCTGGACGGCTTGGACGCTTCGATTGCGCAGACGCCTTCGGTTGACCTGATTGTGACCTCGCTTGGGTATGACGATACATTGCTGACAATCGAAACGGCACGGACGGATACAAAGATGAGTGTCTCTCCGGTGCTCGCGCTGATGTTGACGGATGATGTCGAGCCTTTGCGTCGTCAGTACCTTCGTGATCAGACTGTTGCGGTGCGTCGAGTTGAGATTTCCAGCGCGAATGTTGAATCTTCTGTTGAGCAACTGTTGATGGCTGCTTCCGGCGGTCCGATCGATGAATCCGAGGCAGCGGAATACGCTGCTCGCTCGATTGATGTGCTTCGTGATCTTGCGATCTCGAATAACCGGGTGCTCAATGTCTTGGATGCATCGACGATCCTGATTGATGTGCTGGAGGATGTTGATGGACTGACGATGCTTGATGTTGCCCAGATCCTCTCGTACGTGGATCGTCCTGCGGCGCAGGCAGCGATCATGGATCGTGCGATGGATGCGAGCGGCACGCAGCAGCTTGAACTGATTGCGATGGTCGGGGATTCGGGCAAACGGTTCGGGAACCATCTCGATGCTCGTCAAATTCGTGCGTTGATCGCGTTTGCGGGTGATGCGGATGATGATCTTGCCACCACTGCGGTTGGTGCGATGGGTGCTCTTGAGATCCAGAACGCTGATCTGCTTGGTTTGATCATCGATAACGGCAGCGGGAACTGATCCGGTTCGTAATCTTGATCAGACATTTGGACTGACTATCAGCGGGCTCTTCGGGGTCCGTTTTTTATTGGACATGATTGATGTTTAGGTGGGGTTGATGAAGGTCCGCGATTGGTTCTGCGCAGGATTCTTGACGGTCCGAGATTGTTGGAATTGAGGGGTGTTTGCCGTCATGACCGGAATGGATGGTACAGGTGTGCTGTGGGTGGGTATGGATTGTTCTGAGAATCAACAGTGGTGGGTGTTCTTCCGATGAGTTGTTTGTCACGCTTGAGTCAACCCGGAGCGGCGCGTGCCGCTGGTGGGTGACAGGTACACGGTCGGTTGTCCGCGGAGGATGGACAACGGCTGGCCCACCGGATAAGCAACCAAGCCCGTCGGGTTGACCAACGGCATCGAACACTGTACGAAGGAGTACTCACTATGCAAGCAATGCGCAACACCGTGGCCAAGGGCTTCACCCTGGTCGAAATCCTCATCGTGGTCGTGATTCTCGGTATTCTTGCCGCGATCGTGGTTCCACAGTTTACGAATGCTGCGAACGACGCTCGTCAGGGCAATGTCGAGACGCAGGGTTCAACACTTCAGAACCAGCTTGAGCTCTATGCAGCACAGAACAGCGGTACCTACCCAACTGTTGCTCAGCTCGACGATGACTGGGCTGTGATGATCGACGGCAACTACATCAAGGACATCCCTGTCAACCCATTCGGTGGTGGCTCGGGCGTGACCGCGATGACCGCGACCACCGCTGCTGCAGCTGATACCGAAGCTGACGCGAGCACCGCGACTGGCTGGATCTACAACGCAACGACCGGTTTGATCCGCGCTGCTGGTGCAGGTTACACCGACTAAGTCGTTGGTTTGACTTACGAACTTTCGCGATGTGGGCTCCGAGAGGGGCCTACTTCGTATTGACGGGTTTCACTTTTCCGCTTCGCGGGATCTACGAAGGGCTGCTGAACATGAGTCAGGTATCGAGGGGATTCACGCTGGTTGAGATTCTGATTGTCGTTGTGATTCTCGGGATTCTTGCTGCGATTGTGGTGCCGTTGATGGGGGGGGCGACCCAGGACGCGTCGATTGCGACGGCGAGCACTGAGCTCAATAAGGTGCGTCGTGCGGTAGAAGTGTTCATGGTTTCGAACGACAACACATTGCCTACGGTTGTTGCTGGGGATGGGACATGGGGCGAGATCGTGACTCCTGCGTATCTGCGGGAGGCACCGGTGAATAACTATGTTGGTGGATCGAACTCTCGCGTGATCGTGATCGGGACTGGTCCTGACACAGCATTTCAGACTGATCATGGTTGGGTGTATAACAGCACGACCGGTGAAGTCTGGGCGGGTGGGTTTGATGGAAATGATGAGCCGCTCCCGCGCCCTTAAAGACGCGGCAACAGGGAGAACAGCATGAGTGCATCCGGTATCAAGGCAGCTTCGCGTGGGTACACGCTGATTGAGTTGTTGATTGTGATCTCGATCCTCGGGATTTCGGCAGCGCTTGTAATTCCATCGATGGGGTCCGCGGGTGTGCTTCGTATCCAGGGTGCGGTTCGGTCTGTGGTCGCGGATATTACCTTTGCGCAGATGGATGCGCTCGCGTATCAGGAGGAGCGTGCTGTCGTGTTTGATGAGGATGCGAATATGTACACGCTGACTCGTGTGCCTGCGGGTGCGATTGACCCAGATGCGGATGCGATCTTTGAAGCGAAGGGGCCTGATCAGCGGTATCGGGTGACGCTTGATGATCCTCGGTTTGGCGGATCGTTCTTGCGTGATATCAGTTTGAATGGTGGTACGGCGATTATCTTTGATGAGATGGGAGCGCCGATTGCGAGTCCGAGTTCTGCAACGCTTTCGGATGGTGGATCGGTTCAGATAGAGGGGCCGAGCTCTCGGTTCCGTATTGATGTTGCGGCGTTTACGGGGCGTGTGACGGTTGTGCAGTTGGACTGAGGTTGGGATTGAATCAAATTTGAGTTGTGCCGAAGCGGCGCGTGCGGGCCTCCGATGTGTATGTTGGAGGCATTTTCTATGAATACCAAGTTTGATCAACGCAAAGCGCGAGCCCTGACCTTTATGCTTTCTCTTGGGATGCTTGCGGGCGTCCTGATTTGGGCGAAGTTGCGATTGGTGACAGATATTCCTCGGAGCGCTCTTGCTGAGCCTCGCGAGGTTGATGCTGGGGGCGTTGGTGGGGATGAGGATCCGATTGATTTGGAACCTCAGAATCGAGTTGAAACGGACGATTCCGCTGATTCGGGTGATGCACTCGATGGTGGGATTGTCGAGTACGAGAACTGATTCGAGAGAAGGTTATCAGACTCGGCATGTGAAGATGGCCGGGTGATTCCTCCGCAAAGTTGGGGGGATGCGCAAAGTGGGTGACCTTTTCGGCCGAATCTTTAGCAGCAATACAACCTGGGCGTTCAGTTTCGTCCAGGCATCAGAGCGGGCCACTTCCACGAGGATTTCATGATGAACCACATCGTCAACACCACACTTCACTCCATCTCTCGTGCGAAGTGCAGCGCGATCAGCCCTGTGCTTATTCTTGCACTCAGTGCTGGCATTGCCGCTCCGGTGATGGCGCAGGACTCGGGTGATGAGCCCGGCGCGTTTGGGTTGCTCCAAGCATTTGCTCAGCAAGGCACAGAGGCGACTGCTGAGGAAACATTTGACGAGAGTGTCGCTGAGGATGCTGTGGATCAGCAGGACTCAGAGTTTGCGGATGACGACATCTCTGATCTCGCTGGCGAGGTCGAGGTTTCGGAGTACGATCTTGTTGATCTCCATGTGAACAACGAGGATCTTGGAAATATTCTTCAGCTGCTTTCGATTCAGTCACAGCGGAACATCATTAGCTCGAACACTGTGCACGCAACGGTCACCGCTGACCTCTACGGCGTGACTTTCTACGAAGCGCTCGATTCGATCCTGAATGTCAATGGGTTTGGATACATTGAGAAGGGGAACTTCATTTATGTATACACACGCGAGGAACTCGAAGAGTTCGAGCGTGCTTCGCGTCGCCCGATCTCACGCGTGCTGCATCTTGATTACCTGAACTCAGCAGATGCCGCAGAGTTTGCGAAGGAGCTTCTGTCGGATGCTGGATCGATCTCGACCCATGCGGCAACCGAGGCGTTTAGCATCTCTGATGGCGCTCCGGCGGGTGCTGATACATATGCATCTTCTGCTTCGATCGTGATCCACGACTTTGATGAGAATGTTGAAGAGATCATGGAGCTGCTCCGTGAGCTTGATACCAAACCATCTCAGATCCTTGTGGAGGCAACCATCCTGCAGACCTCGCTGAACGAAGCGAACGCGTTTGGTGTTGACTTTGCGTTGATCAAGAATCTGAACTTTACTGACTTTGTTGGGACTGGTGGGCCTTTGAGTGTGATCGATGGGTTGATCGGCGGTGCTGGTCAGCTTGTGGATGGTACTGATGTCGCGGTTCCAAACGGCACTTCTTCGGATGCTGGTGGTGTGAGCTCGTCGGTTGGGAATACCGCGGGTCCTGCGACTTTGAAAGCAGGTCTTGTGAACGGTGATGTTGCGGTCTTCATGCGTGTGCTTGATGAAGTGACGGATGTGACGATTGTTTCAAACCCGAAGATCCTGACCCTGAATCGTCAGCCTGCACGCGTGCTGGTTGGTACTCGTGTTGGTTACCTCAATACCGTGAGCACGGAGACCGCGACGACTCAGACTGTTGAGTTCCTCGAGGTTGGTACCCAGCTTGCGGTTCGCCCGTTTGTGTCGAAGAATGGCTTGATCCGCTTGGAGCTTCGCCCTCAGGTTTCGAGCTTTAACCTGCGGAGCACGACCGACTCGACCGGTGCGACTGTGACGATCCCGGACGAAGATACGACTGAGATGACCACGAATGTGATGGTCCGTGACGGTCAGACTGTAGTGCTTGGTGGTTTGTTTACGGAGACCACGACTGCAGCGCGTCGCCAAGTGCCTTTGCTTGGGAATATCCCGATGATCGGTCAGGCGTTCCGCGGGAACGATGATTCGACTCGTCGGAGTGAGATCATCTTCTTGATTACGCCTTCGATTGTCAATGACACTGTGCTGACTGAAGCGGGTGAGCGTGGGAACGACTTTGTTGAGCATGCACGCTATGGTGCACGCAAGGGTCTGCTTCCGTGGTCGCGTGAGCGTCGCGTGGGTCAGATCTTGATCGATGCACGGCGTCTTGCTGACCAGGGTCGGACTGAGAAAGCGCTTGCGAAGATCGATCAGGCACTTCGTTTGCAACCAAGCTCACCAGCTGCTCGTGCGATGCGTACGGAGCTGACCGGTGAGATGCGGGTTGCACCAACGCGTGCGATGATCCAGAGCATCCTGCATGGCGAGCTTCTTGATTCTGGCAAGAAGTCAGTTGAAGCTGATCCGTCGTTCGAATCCATCGTTGAGGTGAATCCGCTCGAAGGGATTGAATGGCCTGAGCCTGCGTTTGAAGAGATTGAATCCACTCCGGTTGAATCTGAGCAGTTCGCTGAGGTTCCTGAACAAGTTTCGGATGCTTCATTTGACAACTCGTTCGATGATTCGGGTGAGTGGTCTGAGTTTGACTCTGGATTCGAGTCTGGGTTTGACTCGGAAGTCGGATCTGAGTTCGAGGTTGCTGAGACTGTTCACGGCTCTGAGTTGTACACCGAGATTGTCGATGTCGATCCTGACTTTGAGTTGACCAGCCCTGAGTCGTTTGAAACTGCTGCTGTTGAAGCAACTGAGTTTGATTAATACTTGTTTTAAAAACCAGAGTTTGAGTCATCGGAGTTTGAATCACCAGAGTTCTCAAGCGAAGAGTTCGCGAGTGAGAGCACATCGGCAGAATCGTTCGAGGGTGAGTCCTTTGATTCCGAGTCGTTTGATCCTTCGCAATACATCGAAGAAGTCGCTGAAGCTGAAACCTCATTCCCAGAGGGGATGACAGAGGACCAGTGGGGCGAGTTCGGTTATGAGGAAGTCGCTCCGGGCATCGCATTGGAGAATGAGTTCTCGTCGATCTTTGGTCACCTGATTATCTCGCTTCCTGGCGGCGGGGCGCTTCAGCTCGATTGGCCTTTGAGTGCATCGGATTGGACCAACTCAGGTTCGGCTTCGGCTGGTTCGGGAGTTGCTCAGAAGAATGTTGCCGAGTCTGGTACTTCGTCTGTAGCGGAGTCGGGGTCAGAGTCTGCAACTTCGGAAGTGGCCGAGACGGTGTACACCGAGGTACCTTCGGGCGACTTTGAATAAGCAAGTGATCCTTTGTTTCTGTAACCAACCACTGTTTCTCAATCCAATCACAACCAACGGGTGCGTTTTCCCCGGGAGTGTATATAGATGAAATCTTTCTCTCGAATCGCATTTGTTGCCGGCATGGCATTGACACTTCCAACCCTGATCGGCTGTGCCGGCGGACACGGGAAGTACACCCAGGAGCATATCTCTCTTGCGAAAGAGAAGATGAGCTTCATGAAGTCGGCGACCGAGTGGGACCTCGCTCGTCAGGCGTTCCTCTCCGGAGATCTGGAGAAGGCGTTGACCAAAGTGAACGGATCGATTGAGATCAACGACACGGTGGTGAAGAGTCATGTGCTCAAGAGCCGGATTCTGATTGAGATGGGCGATCTTGGCAATGCGATCAAGAGTTTGCATACCGCGGAGACGCTGAGCCCTGAGGATGCTGATACGCAGTACTACCTCGGTGTTGTCTTCGAACGACTCAATCGTCCGGAAGATGCGTTGACGCACTTTGAGAACGCGTGCGAGTTTGATGATTACAACCCGAGCTATGCGGTTGCGGCGTCGGAGATGCTGATCGATCTTGATCGGAGTCTCGAAGCTCGTCGCTACCTTGAGTCAATCCCGATGTCGGTGAACAACGCTGGAATCCAGCAGACGCTTGGTCACATCGCGCTGATTAATCATGACTCAAAGCAAGCGGAGCTTCACTTCCGTGATGCTCGATTGCTTGCTCCGGATGACACTGGAATCCTCGAGCAGTTGATCCACACGCAGATGCAGAATGGTCACTTCGCGGACGCGGAGCGGAACATTGCTGCGTTGCTGCAAAACTTCGAGCATAAGGATCGGCGTGATCTGAAGCTTCTTCACGCGAAGGCGCTGATGGGGACTCAGCGTCCGGTTGAGGCGCGTTCGATCTACCAGGATTTGCTCTCGCAGACGAATGGCAAGAGTGATTTGGATGCGTGGATCGGGCTTGGGAATACATCTTACTCGATCAACGATGATCGCACCGCTCGGCGTGCTGCGGCTCGGATTGTTGCGATTCAACCAAGCTCGCACGAGGGGTATGTGCTTTGGGCGATGATCCATCGTCGCAGCGGGGACATGGATAAATCGTTGACCTCGATCAACGACGCGATCGATCGGAACAACTCGGATGCGGATCTGTTTGCGTTCCGCGCGGTTGTTCAGCGGGATCTTGGGATGACCAAGAGTGCGCTCTCGAGTGCGTCTCGTGCGTTGTCGCTTGAACCATCAAACAAAGAACTGTCCGGGTTTGTACGGAGTCTGGAAGCGAGCGTGGTTGCGAGCGTTCCTGGCGAAGACTGATTCGCTTCTAGTGGACTTTGAGATCGCAGAGCACCGGTTCGATCCGCGTGCGTCCGTTCCAGCGTGAGAGCTTCGGCTCGATGACTAAATCGACTACAGAGCCCGGCCCGATGTGCCGGGCTTTTTGCCACCAGCTCCATCCGATGACGCGGACGATTTGTCCGCTGTTGTTCGCATCGCCTACGCGGAGAGAAAGGTGTGCTCCGGTCTTTCCGAAGGGTTCTGGGTGTCCGTTGAGCTTTGCGTTTTGGATGTGGATGCGGACTCTTGGGTTTCCTGCACCGAAGGGGGCGAGTTGTTCGAGCGTCGTGAGTGATTGCTCGGTGAGTTCGTTGATGGTCGCGATCGCGTCGATTTTGAGGGTGTGGACGAGGTCCTCTGGTGTGAGGAGGGTGTTGGCGTGGTGGATCATGGATTCTGCGAACTGATCGAAGCTGGAATCGTCGCAGGCCATTCCCGCGGCCATGTCGTGTCCGCCGAAGGATTTGAGGTGGTGGGCGCAGGATTCGAGAGCGGCGTGGATGCTGAATCCTTCGATGCTGCGACCTGATCCTTTGCAGACGCCGTCCTTGCGTTGCATGAGGATTGCGGGACGCGCGAAGCGTTCGACGAGTCTTGAGCAGACGATGCCGACGACTCCGGGGTGCCAATCTTCGTGCGCAAGGACGATGGCTCGTTTGTCCGGCGCGTCCATCCCTGCTTGCTGGACCATTTCGAGGGCTTGTTTGAGGATGCGTTGTTCGGTGGCTCGTCTTTCGTCGTTGAGGACTGTGAGTTGGTCCGCGAGGTCGGTCGCATGCTGTCCTCGTGCGGTGGTCATGAGGTGGAGTGCGTCCCCGGCGTGTCCGAGGCGACCGATCGCGTTGAGTCTTGGCGCGAGTCGGAATCCCACGGCTTCGGCATCGACTTGGTCTTTGTCGAGACCAGATGCTTCGATGAGGGCGCGAAGTCCGACGATAGGGGTTGATTTGATTCGCGCGAGACCGAACTTGGTGATGACGCGGTTCTCGTCGACGAGTGGCACGATGTCGGCGATTGATCCGAGTGATGCGAGGACGAGGAGATCGACGAGTGTGGTGCGGAGTGCGGGGGAGACTTTTTCTGAGCCGCAGTGGAGGGTGGCGAGGCGCCATGCGAGTTTGTATGCGACTCCTGCGCCGCAGAGTTCTCCGAATGGGTACTCAGAATCAGGTCTGCGAGGGTGGACGACGGCGAACGCATCGGGCATGTCGCTGAGGTCTGCTGGTGGGTTGTGGTGGTCTGTGATGATGAGGTCGATGCCGAGGTCTTTTGCGACGAGTGCTGGGGAGGTTGCGGTGATGCCGCAATCCACGGTGATAATGACCTTGGCGCCTTGTTCTGCGAGTGTGCGGATGGCGTCGTCGTTGAGGCCGTAGCCTTCTTCGATGCGGTGGGGGATGTAGGTGGTGACCTGTGTGTCTGGCGCGATGACGGCGAGGATGTGGTAGAGGATGGCGCTTGCGGTGATGCCGTCGACATCGTAATCTCCGAAGATGACGATGGGCTCGTTGTCTTTGACAGCTGAGAGGATGCGCTGGGCGGCTTTGTCGAGGTCTGGGATGAGTGAGGGGTCGTGGAGGGCTCCGAGGGTGGGGTTGAGGAAGCCTTGGCTGCTCTGGGGATCGGAGAGTCCGCGGGATGCCATGACCCGATCGACGAGGTTGGCGACTGGATTGTCTGTGGGGTTTCCGAGCGGATTGTTGATGACCTTGGTGTGGTCCCAGACGCGAGTCAGCCCACGAGCGGTTTGGGTGGGTTGATCTGACAGCTGCGTTGGCATGGAAAGCTCCTGGACCTGATCGGGTAGGATACACTATTCGTCATCATGGTGAAACTCACGAAAATCTACACAAGAACGGGCGATTCGGGCACAACTGGGCTTGGGACTGGGAAGCGTGTCCACAAGTCGCATCCTCGCGTTGGGTCCTACGGCGGGGTGGATGAAACGAACGCGGCGATCGGGGTTGCGATCCAGCATGCAGACGAGGGGTCTCCGATGCGTGGATTGCTTGAGGGGATTCAGCACGATTTGTTTGATGTGGGAGCGGATCTGTGCACGCCGATCAAAGAAGATGAAGACCCCGCGATGGTGCTTCGGGTGACGCAGGCGCAGGTGGATCGGCTCGAGGAAGCGATTGATCATTGGAACAAAGATCTTGGGGCGTTGACGAGCTTTGTGCTTCCTGGGGGTTCGATGCTCGCGAGTCAGTTGCATGTCGCGCGGACGGTGTGCCGACGAGCGGAGCGGGATGTGGCGGGGCTGCTTGAGCTTGAGCCGACGGAGACTTCTGGATTGACGATGACCTATTTGAATCGGCTGAGCGATTTGTTGTTCGTGCTGTCGCGTGCAGCAAACCAGGGCGGGGCGGGGGATGTGCTTTGGGTGCCTGGCAAAATGCGTGATTCGTAGGCGTTGAGTGGTGGTGGGTACCGGGGGGGTTTGCAGGGACTAAACTTTGGCCGTGCAGACACCGATTTTTAATTACTTCCGATCGGCTCTTTCGACCAGCAGCAGGGATCTGCTTGCGGGGACAGCGAACGCAGCGGTGCGTCGCAATGCGGTGCATTACTTCGGGATGAGCATGCTGTTAGGGGGCGTGCTGATCGTCATGCGTTGGATGGATCAGTCGAATAATGGAGCGGGTGGAGAGACACACGGCGGTGGCACGCTGTCGTGGGCGGTTCTGATGGAGTTTGGGTGGGTTTCGATTTATTTAGCCGCGATTGGATTGATTTTGTTTCTCAAGCCCAATGGGGTCTGGTGTGTTCGCATGTCGCTGGTGGTGGTGGTGCTTGAGGGCATTATGGTGATGTTGCGTTGGAGCGTGGGGCTCGATCCGAGTCCTGGCGGGAACGCGCTTGCGGGGATCTTGATTGTGCTGACGCTTGGTGCGTCATTGCTGCCTTGGTCTCCGAGGCAGACGCTTGGGCTTTCGTTGGTGTGGGTTCTTGGGTCTACTGGAACACTGCTGGCTGTGCGGTCAGGGTATGAGTTGTCGATCGGCGCTGCGGTCTTTGGGTACTTCTCGGTGACGGTGCCTGGGATTATGGTTTCGTTCTTTCGGACGACGAGGGTGCGGGATAAGTTTGAGCGGGATTACTTTCAGAGTCGGTACGAGCGGATTAGTCAGGAGCTTGCTTCTGCGAAGAACATTCACGAGCGTGCGTTTCCGCGACCACGGACAGTGGGGGATGTTCGGTTTGCGTATTCGTATCGTCCGATGAGTCAGATCGGTGGGGATTATTTGTTTGCTTCGCCGCAGAATGACTCTGCGGATTCTCCGGTGTTGATTGTGCTGCTCGATGTTTCGGGGCATGGGATCCCCGCGGCGTTGACGGTGAATCGGTTGCAGGGGGAGTTGATGCAGATGGTGGGGGAGAATCCGTTGATCGGTCCTGCGGAGTTGATCGCGGCGCTTGATCGGTACACCTGCTTGACGAGTCCGGAGCATCCTGTGCTGGTGACTGGGATCGCTGCGTGTGTTGATCCGGGCAAGAACACGCTTCGGATTGCCAATGCAGGTCATCCGAGCGCACTGCTGAGGGATCGTTCGGGGAATATCACGGCGATCGATGCGACTGGGCCGTTGATGGGGATTGATCCTCAGATGGAGATTGAATGGGGAGAGGAGTCATTCCCGTTCCATGCGGGGGATTCATTGATCGCGTTCACTGACGGTATCACCGAGGCGATGAACTCGAGGAGAGAGATGTTTGGGATGGATGGAATTCGTGGAGTGATCAACTCGCAGTGGATCGAAGCGGGGCAGCGATGGCCAGAAATGGTGCGGAGATCAGTGGATCGCTATTGCGAAGGTGTGGTACTTGATGATATGCTGATTGTGGATGTGTATCGTCCATAGTGATCTCTCGGTTAATGGGTGTGGTGCTTTTTGATCTGGCTTGAAGATCTGGCCTGTTGATTCGGTTCTTTGGTTTGGGTTTCGGTGTTGAAAGGATTGGGTTTGTCTAAGTCCGGCAGTATTGAAACCACCGAGTTTCGTCGATCGTTCCATCAAGAAACGAGTCAGTTGCTTCGCAAGCGATTGATTTGGTTTATCTCAATCTGGGGCGGGCTTGGGTTGATCTCGTTCCTCTTCGTCATTGTGATGATGGTGCGGGGTTCTGAGATTACCAATATCTTTACCAGCGGCGCGACCAAGGCGATGTTTATTTTGGCCAATGGCGCATGGATCGTGGTGTATGCCGCGGTGCTGGTGATGGTGATCGAGAAGCGGGTGAGCGATAAACGCGTGATCCGTTTGTCACTTGGATTGATTATCGTGGACGGGTTGATGGCGGTCTCGCTCCGTGCGATTGATCCATCGTTTGGGTATGGGGCGTGGGTGTATGTGACCTCGCACTTTGTTGCGTGCTGTGTGTTCCCTTGGACGGTTCGTCAGGCGCTGATCCCGTTGGTGAGTTTGGTGGGATTGAGTACGCTGAGTCACTTTGTATTCGAGGGTGATTCTGTGAGCAAATCGTTGGTCTTTGGAGTGATCAACGCGGCGTTTATGACGCCGGCGGTGTTTATCTCCGGGATTCGTCATAACCAGCGCATCCAGAAATCGACCAACCGGTTCTTGAACCATCGGTATGGGATGCTTCGGCAGGAGCTCGCGTACGCTCGGCAGATCCACGAAGCGTTGTTTCCCCCTCCCAATACAACGGGACCTGTGCAGTTTGTGTATCGGTATGAACCGATGCGGCAGATTGGCGGGGATTATTTGTTCGCGCGGTATTCGAATAAGGACAGCGAGGGAAATGAAACGCTGTCGGTCGCGGTGATTGATGTAACGGGGCATGGGATTCCAGCGGCGCTCACTGTGAACCGCTTGCATGGGGAGCTTGATCTTCGTTTTGCGGAGCAGCCTGAGATTTCTCCAGGAGAGGTGCTGAGTCATCTGAACCGATACATCAACCTGACGCTTTCGAAGCATTCGATCTTTGCGACAGCGGTGTGTTTCCGCGTGAATGCTTCGAAGAACCTGCTGGAGTATGCATCAGGTGGTCATCCGCCTTCCTTCTTGCGTGGGGTAGATGGTTCGATCCGTGATCTTGAGGCAACAACTTTTATGCTTGGTGCGTGCAAAGACAAGGACTTTGATCCGTTCCAGACGGAGGTTGAGTTTGGTCCTGGTGATACGCTGATCGCGTATACGGATGGCGCGATTGAGGCGCGGTCGGTTGAGGGCAGCATGCTCAACATCGAGGGGCTGCGTCGGATTCTTGCGTCGTCGCATCCGCTTGGAGCAGATGATGCTGAACATGGGTATGGGATGTGGTCGGAGCGGATTCTCCGCGAGGTCGCGTCGCATCGTGGTGGGGTGCCGCCGGATGATGACACGCTGGCGATTGAAATCTTCCGTCCGATCCGTACAACATCAGGGACTGCTGCTTCTGAGGCGGTTGCTGATGAGGATCTTGATGGCCAATCGGTCGCGGAGCCTGTGGTTTCGTAGATCAGGAAAGCCGCACTTCGGTGTTAGTCTTTGATGCCTTGGACTCTTGAGAAGTCTGTGTACTTGATGAGGGTTTGGGCAAGGTCAACTTTGTTGATGTTTGCGAGGGTGGCAAGCCATGCGAGGACATCGGCGAACTCTTCTTCGAGGTTGTCGCGTTCGGCTTGGGTGGGTGGTTTGTCCTTTCGGTTGTTATTTGCCAGCGCGGTGGCGAGTTCTCCGAACTCTTCTGTGAGGTAAAGGAAGGTGCCAGCGGTGCCTCGGGCGTTGTCGGAGGCGAAGTAGCGGTCCCTGATGAGTTCTTGGAACTCGTAAACGGTGATCCCTGTGGGGTCGATTTGGGGGTCTGGGGTGGAATCTGGGGTCATCTTTTGGTGCTCTGGGAAGGAAAGTGGTTGAAAATTGGGGGGTGTTGGGTGGTCGTTGGGCGATGGTAGGGGGTGATTCTTGCCTTGGGCGGCGGGGGTGCTACACTACAGACCCGACTTTGATCCTGGGCAGGCGCGGTGTTTGCTTTGGGACAGGGTTTGGAGAGACCACCTTCAGGTCAGGATTTAGATCTATGCCGACCATTAATCAGCTCGTACGCAAACCACGCAAGACACCGAAGATGAAGTCGAAGGTCCGTGACCTTGAGAATAGCCCGCAGCGTCGCGGCGTGTGTCTGACTGTGAAGACAACGACTCCGAAGAAGCCGAACTCTGCGCTTCGGAAGATCGCTCGTGTTCGTTTGTCGAATGGTAAAGAAGTGACCGCGTACATCGGTGGTGAAGGCCACAACCTTCAAGAGCACTCGATCGTGCTCGTCCGCGGCGGTCGCGTCCGTGACCTTCCCGGTGTTCGTTACCACATCGTCCGTGGTGCGCTCGATACCCTTGGTGTCGATGATCGCAAGCAGGGGCGTTCGAAGTACGGCGCGAAGAAGGGCAAGTAACAAACCAACCATGCATCGTCAGCGTGATGGTGCAGGCAAGTAATCCCGGGCAATCTCAGCGCCGGGGTGAACAGCGTTCTGATTTGGTCAGAACAGATGAGCCTAAAGGAGATGACCCATGGCAGGTCGTATTACCAACTCAGAAGCACAACTCCGTCCAGATCCAAAGTTCAATGACAAGGTTCTGGCAAAGTTCACCAACTGCATCATGTTCTCTGGTCGCAAGACCGCGGCACTCCGCGTTGTATACGACGCGATCGATGTGATGGACGATCGTTTGAAGAAGTACCCTGACGCTGTTGAAGGCTGCGAAACAGGTATCCAGGTCTTCCGTCGTGCAGTTGAGAATGTGAAGCCTTATGTTGAAGTCCGCTCGAAGCGAATCGGTGGTGCAAACTACCAGGTTCCGATGCAGGTGAAGCCAGGTCGTCAGCAATCGCTCTCGTTCCGCTGGATCATCGCTGCTGCACGCTCCGAGAAGGGGCGTCCGATGCACGAGAAGCTTGCGGATGAACTCTGGGCAGCATCTCGCGGCGAAGGCAAAGCGATGACGACCCGCGATCAGGTCCACCGCATGGCTGAAGCGAACAAGGCGTTTGCTCACTTCGCTCGCTAAACCGATCCATTCAAGAATCTCTCAAGAACCCGGAGCGTGTCTCCGGGTTTTTTTGTTCGACATTTAATGATTACTGGATTGAGCGGTGGTTGATGCAATCCCATTCGTCGTGCATGATTCCCCAGCCGAGTCGGTCGGTTGGGCCGATGGTGTCGATGCAGTAGTCGTTGCGTTGGTGGACTTCTTTTTTGACCTTGAGCTGCTCGATGAGGTTCGCGGAGTGCGTGTTTGCGGAGGAGCAGTAGATGCGGACCTTCTGCAGACCCAAGCCTCCGGTCGCTTGGGGTGCGAGCGCCCATGAGATGGTGCGGGCGCAGGCTTCTCTTGCGTATCCGTTCCCGATCGCGTCTTTGCGGATCCAGTAACCGGTTTCGCAGGAGGCGGTGTCTTTGCGGACATCGTGGACACCTGATCCGCCGAGGAATCGGCCTGTGGCTTTATCGAAGATCCCGGTGCCGACATTGTTGAAGGTGTCGGGATTGGCGAGCGAGAGCATCTGCTCGCAGATGTATTTGGTGGTGGATTCGAGGGTGGTGTGGTTGTCCTTGGCCCACGGCATCCATGGGAGGAGGTGGTCGTCGCGGGAGTCGTTGATCGCGTTGTAGACATCCTCGGTGTCTCCGAGGCGGTAGGCGCGGATGATGAGGCGTTCGGTTTCAAGCTCGCAGCGGAGGGGCTGGGGGGCGGTCCAGTCGAGGCCTACGGCGGGAAAGTTGTTCTCTGAAGCACAATGGGTCATACGCGGAGCATATCCGATTCATATCCTTTGGTGTGAGCAATCAGATACCTACAGAACGGCATGCGAGACAACAGCGGGTGGAGTTTGTCGGGAGCGAGGGGCAGGCGAAGCTTGCGGAGTCGCACGCGTTCATCGTGGGCGTGGGGGCGCTGGGGTGTGTCTCGGCGGATTTGCTGGTGCGTGCTGGGGTGGGAAAGGTGACGATTGTTGATCGGGATCTGGTGGAGCTTTCGAATCTGCATCGACAGCCGTTGTACTGCGAGAGGGATGCGACGGAGAAGCGCCCCAAAGCGATGGCGGCGAAATCGCGGCTCAACGCGGTGAACTCTGGGGTTGAGGTTGTGGCGCATATCGCGGACTTTACTGCAGAGAATGCGCTCGAGTTGGTGCAGTCTGAGGGGCGGGTTCCGGATGTGTTGATTGATGGGACGGACAACTTTGAGACTCGGTTTTTGCTCAACGATTGTTCGGTGAAGTTGGGTGTGCCTTATGTGTATGGTGGGGCGATCGCGTCGAGGGGATCGGCGGCGGTGTTTGTTCCTGGGAGCGGGCCGTGTTTGCGGTGTATTGAACCGAATCCTCCAAAACCCGGAACGCAGCCGACCTGTGAGACGGCGGGGGTGCTCGCGCCGGTGTCGTCGATCATTGGTAGCTATCAGGCGGCGGAAGCGATGAAGATCCTGATGGGTCAGCATGATCGTGTGATGGAGTCGATGCTGAGCTTTGATCTGTGGGAAGGGACACGCACGCGTGTGGACTTGTCATCCGCTCAGGACGCTGAGTGTCCGTGCTGTGGTCTGGTACGGTTTGCGTTCTTGGAATCGCAGAGCAGCGTTCCACAGGCGTTGTGCGGGCAGAACGCGGTGCAGGTGAAGCCGGGGGGGGCGGGAATGATTGACCTTGAGCAGCTCGGGGCGTCACTTGGGGAATCTGGCGAGTTTGAGGTGCATGATTACATGATCCGAGGTCGGATTGAGCATGGCGGCGATGTGTTTGAGCTGACCTGCTTTGCGGATGGCCGCGCGATTGTGGATGGGACGGCGGATGTGGGGGTTGCTCGCGCGATTTACAGCCGCTATATTGGTAGCTGACTGAACGGTTAGAAATAGTGCCTTGTCTGCCTTGTGGTAATGGCAAGAGTCTGTTGAATACACAACCAAGGAGAAGAACATGACCGCGACAACATCATCGACACAAGCACAGGCGATCACTCGAACACTTTCGCGGACTGCGGATCTTGCTCAGGGGTTGTTGACTGGGGTGACCGCGGAGAACTTCGCTCGGATGCCTCAGGCGGATGGGAAGGCGATCAATACGAACCATCCGTGTTTCATTTATGGTCACCTCTCGATTTATCCAAGCTACATCTTTGATTTGATGGGTAAGGATGGATCGGCGATTGCGATTCCTGAGGGGTGGGAGGATCTGTTCAAGCACGGGGTGGATTGCAAGGACGATGTCAATGGCGATATTTATCCTGCGATGGATGAGGTGCTCGCGTACTTCAAGAAGGCGCATGAAGCGGTGATCGAGATGATCAACTCATGCGATGATGAGACACTCAGCAAAGCGTTCGAGGGCGAGGGGTGGCATGTGGACTTCATGGGTACGCCTGCGTCGCTTGCGATCTTTATGCTCCACTCGCACTACATGTTCCACTTGGGACAGATGAGCGCGTGGCGCCGCTGCGTTGGACTTCCTTCACTGGAAGTACAGCCATCAGAGTGATTGACTGGATGTAGGGTCCTGTTTTCAGGTTACAGACGAACGAACGGGTTGGTCACGGTTTCGTGGCCAACCGTTGTTTTTGGGCCGTGTCCTGGGTAGCAGGTGGTTTGGGGGTCGAGGGTGTACAGGTGTTGTTTGATCGAGGATTCGAGTTGTTCGAAGCTTGATCCTGGGAAGTCGGTGCGTCCGATGGAGCCTTGGAAGAGTGTGTCTCCGACGAGCGCATTGTTGGAGGGTTCGTGGATCAGGGAGATGCTGCCGGGGGAATGTCCGGGGGTGTGCGCGACGGTGAAGGTGAGGGAGTCGAGGGTGAGGGTGTCGCCGTGGTTGAGGTATCCTGCGAGGGATGGTGCGGTGACGGAGAGTCCGATCGCTGCGGAGAGGTTGAGCATGGGATCGGTGAGCCAAGATTCTTCGACGGGGTGGAGGTAGAGGGGGGCGTCGGGGAAACGCGAGCGTGCTTCGAGTAATCCCGCGATGTGGTCCGCGTGGGCGTGGGTGAGGAGGATCTTCTCGACGACGAGTTGTTGTTGTTCTACAGCGTCGAGGAGTGGTTGCGGTTCGTATCCGCAATCGACGATCCAGCAGTGCTTTCCGGGTGCTGGTGGGCCATCGGTGACGATGTGGCAGTTGGTTTGGAAGTCGCCGAGGGGGAAAACTTGGACTGTTGGCGTGCCTGATTGTGTTGGGGGAGGTGTGGTCATGGTGTATATTATCTGTATGGACTGATCGGGCATGATTCTGAGTGAAATCGATTGGGTTGGTTTCACGAACAACGGATGTCGATGTTTGGTGATTGGATCACAAGGAGTTTGGATTGGCACTTATCCGCAACATTCACGAAGAGACGATGAACGAGGTCAACATGCCCGGCGTTTCGGGGGCGAAGATGGCGATCATGGTTGGACGCGAGGACAAGGCGCCGAACTTCGCACTGCGTTCATTTGAGGTCGTCGCGGGGGGGCACACACCGAAGCACAGCCATGACTATGAGCACGAGGTGTATGTGGTGGCCGGGAATGGACAGGTGCTGCTTGAGGGGAAGATGCACGATATTCGTGAGGGTGATGTGCTGTATGTGCCTGCGAATGAGGAGCATCAGTTTACGGTTGATGCAGATTCGGGGGAATCTTTGCGGTTCTTGTGCGTTGTCCCTGTCGAGCAGAACTGCGGCGGACCTGTACCTGGATCGTGAGTTGGAGAAGTTGCTGACGAAAGGAATCAGATGGATGACGAGTATGGCATTACGATTGGTTGGATCGTCGCGATTTATGGGATTGCTGCCGCTTTGTCTGGGATCGCGGCACTCCGTGGAATCCA
>JARGNC010000233.1 GCA_029212425.1 Phycisphaerales bacterium | reverse complement strand
CCGTCCGCGCCATCGCGTTCTCGACATCCTCGTCAATCGTCCCGATCACCAGTGCCGCGCCGTAGTCTTTCGCCATCCGACACAGATCGTCAAACTTCTCTTCGCCTTCTTCAAAGTTTGCGCTGTTGATGATGCACTTGCCCGCCGCCGCTTTGAGTCCCGCGAGGATGACCTTTGGATTCGTCGAATCCAGCATCAGAGGCGCATCAACCTGCTTAACGATCCGCGAAACCACCTCGTGCATATCCGCAGGGTTGTCGCGTCCAGCGACATCCACATTGATGTCCAGCACATGCGACCCATCCCGCACCTGCTGGCGCGCCAGCGACACGATCCCCTCGAAATCCTGCTCCTCAAGCAGCCGTTTGAACTTCCGCGACCCCGACGAGTTGCACCGCTCCCCAACAATCAGGATCGACAAATCCTGCCGAAACTCCACCGATGAATACAACGACGAACACGCAGGCGCAAAGACAGGCTCCGCTCGCTGAACCTTATCAACCGAATCCACATACGAACGAAGCTGCGCAATATGCTCCGGAGATGTCCCACAACACCCACCAATCGCGTCCACCAGTCCCTCCTCAAGCATCGGCGCAACCGCTTTGGTGAACCCCTGAGCATCCAGCGGATACACCGTTTTCCCTTCCTGTAGCACAGGCAACCCAGCGTTGGGCATCACCGTGATCGGACGATCCCAAAGCAGCGCCAGCGTCCGCACATGGTTCATCATCTCCACCGGACCCGTCGCGCAGTTCAAACCAAGCGCCGCGATCGGCATCGGACGCAGCGCCTCGATCGCCGCTTCAATCGAAGTCCCTACCAGCATCGTCCCAGTCTGCTCGATCGTCACCGACACAAAGATCGGGACCGAATCCTCAGCAAGCCCAAGCTCCTTCGCCGCCTTTCGAACCCCCTGAATCGCGCACTTGATCTGCAGCAGGTCCTGACAGGTCTCGATGAGCACGACATCAACCCCGCCCTCGATCAACCCCATCGCCGCCTGCGCGTATGAATCCCGCAGCGCATCAAACCCGATCTGCCCAAGCGTGATCAGCTTCGTCCCAGGCCCAAGCGATCCCGCAACAAACCGAGGCCACTCTGCAGTCGCAAACTCATCCGCCGCCTGTCGAGCAACCTCCGCTGCACTCTTTGACAACGCGCGCGCGTCATTAGCGCGATCAAACTCCCCAAGCACATGCGCCGCCGCACCAAAGGTGTTGGTGGACACCACATCCGCGCCCGCTTTGAAGTAGTTCCGATGGATCTCCGCGATCTGATCCGGCCGAGTCAGCGACAGGATATCTGTGCAGTTCTCGCAGCCCTGATAATCGCCATCCACGCTCAGGTCCAGATTGTGAATCTGTGTCCCCATCGCCCCATCCCAGACCAGCAGCTTCTCACGCATCCGATCCAGAATCGAAACGCGAGCATGGACTGATTGAAGCGGGTTTGAGCGTTCAGACATGGCAATCTCCGTATATCCAGATAAACGGATTATACAGATCGAAAGCACGCATACAACCGCACCAACCAAAAAAAGACTCCCCCACGAAGGGGGAGTCTGTAAATGAAACAATGAACTTGCCAGCCAGCGATCAGCCAGCCGTCCGGATCAGGGGCATCCCGCTCCAAACGCACTGAGGAATGCTGAGACATCAAGGAAGTTAAACTGACCATCGCCACTAAAGTCCGCAGCAATGTCCTGACTCCCATACGCACTGAGGAACGCTGAGACATCAAGGAAGTTCAACGAACCATCCTCAGTCAGATCCGCAGGACACGCGACGACATACTCACAGACCAATCCAGAGATCGTCACGCCATCAACCCCCGCCTCGATGATCGAACCTGAGCCCTGATCTGAAACGAGGAATCGGACACGCATCGACGAAGTGGTGGGCTGGAACTGATTCAACGCCAACTCGGACATGAACCAGCCGCCTTCGGATTCATCGGTGTTTGGACCAATGATGTCGAGCGTCTGGTAGAACTCTCCACCGTCGTACGAGATCCCAACCTCCATCACATCGCTGTTCGGAGTTCCAGGAGTCGCGGTATTGTTGTACCAGTGGTAGTAACTCATGATCGGCTCAATCAAATCCTGCGCATCGAACACAGGTGATGTCAGGATCGTCAAGCCGTCAACATCCGAGTTCATACCCGCGCCAAGGTTGCCGGTGACATAGCACATCCCGGAACCATCCGCATCGCTGATCGGATCACCACTCGAACCATCGCCCGCAGGCACACCTCGTTCCCAAGCACCGTCGCTCGGTCCCTTGGCGCCGCCGGAAACGGTCCAACCGGTATCAAGCTGGAAGTTGTCCTCGAAGACCAACATCGGATCACCAACATTAATCCCAAGCGGGAACTCCGTATCAACATCCGGGAAGGTGGTCACGCCGGTCTCGACGCCTTCGACTTGGAAGTAGTAATACACATCGAAGTATCCAGGTGAAAACTCGTGGCGATTCTCCACGCAATCCTGTGCTGGAATCGTTGCGGTATAGCTGTTCCCACCATTATGGACCAAAGGCACCAAGGTGTACTCCAGATCCAGACCGCGGGATGTTGCTTCAAACAAGCCCTCGCCGCGTGCATACGCGAGCATCGCTGTGCCCGGTACAACAGAGTCGATCGGCTCATCAATCGTCACATCAAACACGAAGTCCTCGCCTGATTCCATATCGGACGCAGGTCCCTCAGGAAGCGAAATAACCGGCTGCGGATCAACACATTTCAACTCGCTCACC
>JARGNC010000024.1 GCA_029212425.1 Phycisphaerales bacterium | reverse complement strand
GGGATCCCATCACCCAACCAACGCTATGGATTAGAACTCGTCAACGGCCTCCAAGCCGACCTCTGTAAGCTCGCCGCTGATCCAGAGATATGGCACGGATGCGTTCTTGCAATCCTGTTCACCGAAAGTGAAGAGATTGCAAAACACGATCTCAACCAAGCCGCAAGTATCTGCATCGATCAAGGATTACCTGTGCGATCGCCAGTAGTGAGTTGTGAATCAATTACCGAGCGTGCCGGAAACAGCTGCGTCAGTGTTGGAATCTTCGCCGTCGCGATCTGAACAATGCATGCTCGGCTTCCCTAGCCCTGCATACCGAGCGATGATATCCGCCGCACCTATTGCCGCGTTCTTGCCAGCAAATCGATCAGAAACACTCTGGAGTTCACGAATCTGAGTCTCGTACGCGGACGAATCCTCAAGCAGTTCTGTCGCACGCTCAGCGATCGGCTCAGCCCCAACAAAGTGAGGCACCAACTCGGGAACAACTTCACGCCCTGCGAGGATGTTTGGAAGCGTGATATATGGGGTCTGAATCAACCATCGAGCCAACAACGACCAACCGATACGCCCAAGCTTATAGACAATCACCATCGGACGATGCTGACGAGCAATTTGAAGCGTCACCGTTCCCGACACCACCAATGCGAGCGAGCACCAACGCACAACCGCATCCGTGTTCGCATAAGTCAGACCAAGTGATTCAGGCCAATCTAGCCCATGATCCTTTGCGATCTGACGGAGCACCGGCTCAATCTCAGGACGAGTGACCGCCACCATGCCAACCATGTCCGCATGCTCACTTTTGAGCTTGCAGTATGCGCCAAGCAAGAGTGGGAAGTTTTTCTTAATCTCAGCAGGACGCGATCCAGGAAGCACCGCAATCCGCTGTGCACCTTGCTTCCAACCACTGACCTGTTGATCAAGCGCCGATTCATCAATCGGTTCCGCGAAGAGCGGATGTCCGATGAATGTCGCGTCCACACCTCGCGATCGAAACCAGTCTTCCTCGAACGGCAGCACACACATCACATGGTCCGTCAGTCTCCGAAGTTTCCGGATACGCCAAGGCGCCCACGCCCACAACTGTGGCGCGACCATATGGATGACTTTGACCCCGTTGGATTTCATAATCGCGCAGACAGGAAAGTTCGCCGCTGGGGAATCCACTGGAACATGCACGACAACATTATTCTCTTTGACCCATTCAGCAATCCGAGTATTCATCTTCCGATGCTCTCGGATCTTTTCAAGACCAGGCATCCCCATAACCGCAGCATCACCGGTAATTTCGATGATCTCAGCGCCCGCCGCTTGCATCTTGCGTCCGCCCCATCCACAAACACGCAAATCCGGGTAACGGGATTTGAGTTCCCGAATCACAATTGACGCATGATCATCCCCGCTGGGTTCAAACGCGGTAAACAAAATGGTGGGTTTGGTACTGGTGCCGCTCACATCAAACAGTAGGCCCAACAACGCACCCCTGATTCAATGCAAGCGAGAATGAGTGATCAAAAACCAGCCGCCGCGAACCATTCACTCGGAGCAACGCCCAATGCCTCAGCAATGCTCGTCAGTGATTCCACGCTCGGCAAATGTGTCCCGCGTTCAATCGAACTGAGTTGACTCACAGACACTCCTGAAATCTCAGACAGGTTCCGCAAGGTCCACCCACGCTCTGTTCGAGCCAATCGGATTTGTCGCCCGAGCGTCGCCCGTAATCGATCAAGCGGTTTTTGTCCAAGCCCAAGAGTTGAAACCGCTTGATCAAGCGATTTTCGCAGATCATCCACCGAGAACGGCTTTGGAATGTAATCAAATACATCCTTCCGGAAAGTCTCACGCATCGAATCAAGTGTCGGGAATCCCGTCACCATAATCACACACTGGCGAGGCCAACGATCCCGGATCTCCTCTAGCACCGCTGTCCCAGAGTGCTCCCCCATCTTGACATCAAGCAAAATCACATCCGGCTGATGCTGCTCGCATGCATCAAACAACTCTTTCGGACTCGACAGCAGACGAGCCGAGTGCCCATCAGCTTTCAAGAGTCCCTGCAAATACTCCCGAAAGTCAGGATCGTCATCCAACGCGTAGATTGTCAAAGGTACATGTTCACTCATGAATGCAGTTCCATTTCAGACAATGCTATCCTGATTGATCCGGTTGAACAAGACAAAGCTAGAATATTCAGTAATCAATCCGAAATTTGAGCTTCTATCCCAGTGATCGGTAAATGAATCTCGAACTTCGCCCCCCCCATTGCTGATCCATCCGCTTCATCTTGGTCCACATTCGAAGGCACCACGATCCCGCCATGCTCTCGCACAATTCCATCGGCCACCGCGAGCCCCAGACCCGTCCCTTGGGAATCGAGCCGAGTCGATACGAAGGGATCAAACATCGTGTCAATCATCCCCGGCTCAATCCCCGGTCCATTGTCCAGAATCGAAATCACCACCCACTCCCCATCTTCCCGTGTCTCCCGAACCGCCGAGACATAGATCCGACCATGATGGTCTTCCAAGGTTCGTAGAGCATGGACAGCATTCCGAATCAGATTCACAAAGACCTGAACCAGCCGACCCGGATCGCACGCGATGAGGAGCTTTGGATCAACTTCATCGACAAACTCAATCCGTTGGCCCGGAAGCACGCTCTGACGATCCAGCTTGATCAATACCCAAGCATCCTCGATCACATCACGGATTGCCGTCTCCACCAACCTCGGCGTCCGAACGCGAGCAAAATCAAGCAAGCCTTCCGATAAGGTTTCGAGTCGCCCCACAACTCGAACCAACAACTGGATCTCAGAGTCACTCAGCGCCCCTCGAGTATTGAGCTGCTCCACCAATCCCTTGACCACAGACAACGGCGTATTGAGTTCGTGCGCAATTCCAGCGGACATCATGCCCAACGAAGCAAGCCGATCCGCACCCTCCAAGTTCTTACGCGCTGTCTCAAGCAAACGGTTCTTTTTATGAAGATCGATCGCAACCACTTCCAATCGCGCCAACGCTTCCGCCAGCTCTCGTTCATGGGATCGGAGTCGTCCAACAGTCTCATTCCTTGATCGCATAATCTCACCAAGCTCGTCAGCGGAGATCAGCTCATCCGGGATCTGCTCATTCTCTGTATCCTTCGATTGGACAGCATCATCCGCATCAAGCATCGCGCGAATCGGTCCGTACACATGCTGAGGAAGCACCAACACTTCAAGCGCGACAGCGACCAATGTGTACCCAGCAAAGAGTGTGACGATCACCAATCCATAGATCAGCTTCACAGTCGTCCGCGCACGCAATGATCGTGTCCGGACCTCACAAAACTGCCCCGTCGCATTGTTGAAAGTGACAATCCCCGCTCCGAACGAATCGCCTCGAAGCAATACATGCGGCGATCCACTCTCCAGAATCTGAGCCGCTTCGATTTGACTGAACCCAAGAGCCGCTGAGTCACCGATCTGGACCTGAACCAGACTGGTATCAAAATCATGCACTCCAGACCTTTCAGCAATTTGCTGATAGATCAACTCTGCTTGATCCTGCTCTGCCCCGTCTACCATCTTGCCCATCGCTGGTGCGAGTGCCACAAGAAGCAGCACGCCGAGTACGAGCGAGAAGGTGGTGTGAAGCACGATCAGCTTCTTTCGGATCTTGAGTCCCGAGAACACCCCGCGAGCCCGCTTTCGCACAGCAGAGCGTCGATACTTGGATGTCTTCAATGATCCCATACACAGACTGTATCAAACCCAACGCTCAATGCCTACTCTCATCCGTATGACGCGAGCACCTTCTCCATCCGATCCACGCCCTCCGCACGCCAACCAAGCACCACCACCAGCAGACGCGAGGGACGCCGCATATCGAGTGCTCAGTGCCCACGCGAAGACATTCCCTGACCTGATGCCGGTCGAGCCACAAATCCAGCATCTGGAGCCGAGAGACCGTGCTCTATGCCACGCGATCATCCGTGAATCTGTCACAAGATGGATCACCCTCCGCTATATCGTTACTGAGCTTGCTGGACGAGGATTCGAAACCATCGAACCAAGAATGCAAGGCGTGCTCATCGGAGCCGCCGCCCAACTGCTGCTCCTCGATCGCCTCCCTCCACATGCGGTTATCAATGAATCGGTCGAATGGGCAAAGCAATACATCCGTCCCAAAGCCGGAGGCATGACCAACGCCATCCTCCGCAAAGTCGCCCGAACCCGAGGCGATGCTATCGACTCATATTCAAACCAATCCAACACCATCCCCCTCGCCAACGGCTCAGCGCTCGTCCTCAACAACTTGAACCTTCCCGAAGATCCCCTCACCCACACTTCTACCGCGTATTCACTCCCCAAAGCAACAATCAAACGCTGGACTAAGCTCTATCCAGATCGCGTAAACCAACTGGTGTCTCACACACTCATCCATCCTCCTACCCTGGTCTATACACAGCACTGGACCGAAGTACCAGACCAGGAAGACCTCGCGCCGCACGATTCACTGTCACACCGCGTCTACACCGGATCACGCACACATCTCACACGCCTCCTCGATGCGAACCCATCCCTCCGCGTCCAAGATCCCGCGAGCAGTTCTGTCGTTCAATCGATCCCAGACGGGAACTACAACACGATCATCGACTACTGTGCCGGCCAAGGCACCAAAACCCGACAACTCGTAGAGCGATTCCCAAACGCAACCATCATCGCGATGGAGATCGATTCTCGCAGACTCGACACGCTCATGGATGTCTTTGACGACAACCGGAGTGTTCTTGTCCGCCATGTTGACGAACTCGCCGAATCCGTCCCAAACGGAGCCGATCTCATCCTCACCGATGTCCCCTGTTCGAACTCAGGCGTCCTCGCACGAAGGATGGAAGCCCGCTACCGACCTATGACCATCCAGGTTAGCCGGATTGCGAAAATCCAACAAGACATCCTCTCGACCGTCATACCCTATCTCAATCCGGAAGGCACACTGGTGTATTCCACCTGCAGCATTGAACCGGAGGAGAATCAGGACCAGCGGGATTGGATCAAAGAAGACTCGATCTTCGAACTGATCGAAGATCATCAAGTCCTCCCTTCTGCAACTCCGAGCGACCCCGCCTCGATGTATACCGATGGTTCCTACGCGAGCATCTTTAAAAAACTGAAATGATTGCTCCCCCCCTTGAGCTGGGACAATCTTGAAAGTACGATCTACGATTGTCAATGCGGATCAACAAGCACGATCCACGGAAGGAATGAATGAATCTCTCCGATATCCTCACAGTAGATTGCATCCAAGCACCTTTGAACGCGACTGATAAGCAGAACGCGATCAACGAGCTTGTCGACCTGCTCGCCCAGAACGACATGATCAAAAACCCCGAGTCCCTCAAGGACGCCGTCTGGTCACGCGAGCAGACTCGCACCACAGGAATCGGTCACGGGCTCGCAATCCCGCACGGCAAGTGCGACAGCATCACCTCCCCAACCCTCGCGATCGGTCGCCCTTCCACCCCGATGGAGTTCGAGTCCATGGACTCCCAGCCCGTCGAACTCATCGTCCTTCTCGCAAGCCCAACCGCGAGCACACGCGAACATATCGAAGCCCTCGCATCGGTCTCGCGCATCATGAACAACCCGTCGTTCCGCGACGAAATCTACAAAGCCGATAACGCGAAAGACATCTACGACCTGCTGGTCACTCAAGGCGGCTAATTCCCACTCAATCAGATTCAGCGAGCATCGCCCCAAGCGTTTCAAGCCTGCTCAGGGATGCATTCGCACGCGCTTTGAAATACGACGCAGGGAACAACGCAAGCAGCGCGATCGTCAGCCCAGCCGCAGTGGTGTAGAGCGCTTCTGCAATCCCACCCGCAACGATTGTCGGATCTGAAACCCCTGCCGCTTGTCCGAGCAAATCAAAGCTTTCGATAATGCCGACAACGGTACCAAGAATTCCCAACAGCGGAGCCGCACCCACAATCACACTCAAGAAACCATTACGTGCATCCAAGCTGGGTCGGATAAGCTCGATCGTTGCCAGCACCGCTTCCTCAGAAACCTGCTTTTTTGACGCGCCCCAATACGCAAGCTTTCCGATCGGTGACCCATCCTTTGATGACACAGCCGCGAGTGTTTCGCGATCATTCACCTCCATAAGATCCGCATACTTGCGGAACGCCCCCAGCTCTCTCCGAGTCGAGTTGCGGATCCAGAAGAGCGACCGCTCAATGACAATCCCCAACCCAACCACACTCAGCAGCAACAGCGGGTACATCACCCAGCCGCCCGCATTAAAGAACTGAATCGACCGATCAATCATGCCGTACTGTAGACCGGGATCGCACCAAACAGGGCTACCATTGTCCATCAATGCAGACCACCGATTCCATCCCGTTCGACATCGATCAAATCCGCACCCAAATCGACACCGCGATGGTTGGCTTTCTCGATACGCTTAAATTGCCAAGCAAACTCGATGACCCGATCCGGTACGCGCTACTCGCGCCCGGAAAGCGCATCCGACCGCTCCTCGCATGGGCCAGCGCCCAAGCGGCAGGCGGCTCAGGTAATGAGTCTGTCCCAGTTGCAGTTGCAGTTGAACTCATCCATGCGTTCAGTCTCGTTCATGATGATCTCCCAGCTCTCGACAACGACGACCTTCGTCGTGGTCGCCCAACCCTCCACAAGCATGCCGGGGAAGCCGCCGCAATCCTTGCAGGCGACGCGATGCTCGCCCTCGCGTTCGAAGCGCTCTCCACAGTAAAGCCCATCCCATCCACAACAGTCCACTCCACACTCATCGCACAACTCTGCCAAGGCACACGCGCCATGATCGTCGGCCAGGTCTATGACACCCTCGCCGGTTTCGATGAATCACTCTCAGACGAAGCAAAGATCGAACTCATCCACACCAATAAAACCGGAGCACTCATCCACGCATCCTGTGTCATGGGAGCCACTGCCGCAGGTGCGGATCAACAAACTTTGGACCACATCTCTGGTTTCGCCTCCGATCTTGGACTCCAGTTCCAGATCATCGACGATCTCCTCGATGTCCAAGGTGATCCCAAACTCGTTGGAAAGACACTCCGAAAAGACGACGATGCAAACAAGCTCACCTACCCCGCTGTCCTCGGCATCGAACAATCCAATAAGATTATCGGAACACTCGACCAATCCGCTCGATCCAGACTCGAACAAATCGGCCCCGAATCAAACGGATTACGCGTCCTGCTCGATCTGATGACCAATCGCTCCCACTGAGTGTCGAAACACTCTTTCTTCTCACGAACATCGCTCAGCATCGCCCGTAAGCAATGCATTGAGCCCCGATCCCATCTATACTTTGTGAATCGTCCAGACCGAGGAAAGATCGAGGAACATCCGCAAATGACCCTGCTCGGATCCAATACAACCCCAGCCCAACTCCGCGAGATGACCATCCCGCAGCTTGAGCAGTTGGCAACCGAGATCCGCACTGCGATCATCGACCAGGTCTCCAAAACCGGCGGACACCTCGCGCCCAACCTCGGAGTCGTCGAACTCACCATCGCGATGCACCGCGTCTTTGATTTCGGACACGACCGCCTCCTCTTCGATGTCGGCCACCAGTGCTACCCCCACAAGCTCCTCACCGGACGCTTGGACAAACTCGCAAACCTCCGAACCCGCAAAGGCATGTCCGGATTCCCCGAGCCGTCAGAGTCGCACTACGACCTCTTCCGAGTCGGTCACGCCGGGACAGGAATCTCCACCGCCGTCGGTATGGCACGCGGCGACCAGATCAACAACGAGTCCTATCACCCCGACACCAACCCAGACGGCCGGCGCGTCGTCACCCTCATCGGTGACGCATCAATCGTCAACGGCGTTGCAATGGAAGGCCTCAACCACGCCGGTCTCCTGAACCGACAAATGCTCATCGTCCTCAACGACAACGGGATGAGCATCTCCAAACCACAAGGCGCCATGGCGCAGTACTTCGACCGAGTCCGCGTCTCCCACACCTACACCGATTTCAAAAAGGGCGCACGAGAACTCCTCAAAGCAGTTCCAGGCGGCTCACTCCTCCGCGAAGCGTACCACCGCATGGGAGAGATGACCAAAGCCGCGATCAACGAGGATTCTTGGTTCGAGAAATTCGGACTCCTCACTGTTGGTCCAATCGACGGCCACGACCTCCCTACCCTCATCGAGTTCCTCGCGGAAGCACGCGACCTCGATCGACCCATGATCCTCCATGTCAAAACGATCAAAGGTAAAGGTCTGGAAATCGCAGAAAAAGACGCGACCAAGTTTCACTCCCCCAAAGCATTCACCGTCGAACACGACGAAACCCTCGGCTGCAAAGTCCGCATGCCTTCTTCAGGTCGCTCATTTACCGCCGCATTCTCAGACGCGATCACCGATGTCATGCAACGCGACGAAAGAACAGTCGCCGCGACCGCAGCGATGTCCGATGGCACCGGGATCACGCAACCACTCGAACGCTTCCCAACACGCACCTTCGATGCAGGAATCTGCGAATCCCACGCAACCGATATGCTCGCAGGGATGGCAAAGACCGGACTCCGTCCGTTCCTCGCTGTCTATTCCACCTTCCTCCAACGAGCGTTCGATCAGACCTTCCAAGAAGTCGCTCTCCAAGGCCTCGGACTCCGTCTGTGCCTCGATCGTGCCGGACTCGTCGGAGGCGACGGAGCCGTCCACCACGGCTTCTGCGATGTCGCCATCCTCCGCACCCTCCCAGACTCTGTCCTGATGGCGGTCATCGACGAACCCAGTCTGATCCAGTGCCTCGAGTTCATGCGGACATGGGACGCATCCCTCACCAGCGTCCGCTACCCACGCGATTCAGTCTCCGAAATATTCGGAGATGCCCCACCGTTCGAACTCGGGAAAGCCCGCCTGCTCACACCTGAGCATTCCGATCTAGACACCAACCGCCCCGATGTCGCGGTGCTCAGTTTCGGAACCCCAGCAGTCAACGCACACAAAGCGATCGAATCGCTCGGTAGTGAGTACAACATCGCCCACTACGACGCACGCTTCGCCAAGCCTGTCGATTCGCAGCTGATCCGCGAACTGCTCTCACGCAATATCCCGATTCTCACCCTCGAAGACCACACCATCATCGGCGGCTTCGGAACCAGCGTCCTCGAGTGCGCCCAAGAATACAAACTCGACGCATCCCGCGTCGTCCGTCACGGCATCCCAGATCAATGGGTCCACCAAGATTCCCGCAACGACCAACTCGCAGAAGTCGGGCTAGACACAACCGGGATTGCTCGGATGATCCGCCACGCCGCGGATCCAGAATCCAACGAACCATTCTCCCCCAAAACAACCACTTCACACCAAGTCATCACTCCAAAACCGATGACCGTTCAATCAACCAATCCAGCGACTTAATACGAATCCATGCCACGCCGCGTACTCATCCTGGTCAATCGGCTCAAAGCAGAAGCCGTTGCTTCGCTTGATTCAGTCGCAAACGCAGTCAAAGAACATGCAGAGCTCATCGACATCGTTGATGCAATCGAACCCGAGTCACTCCCAGATCCCACACAAGTCGATTTGGCAATCGCTCTCGGAGGCGACGGCACAATTCTCAAAGCCGCCCATCACTGCCTTGCGATGAACTGTCCATTGCTAGGAGTCAACACCGGGAATGTTGGGTTCATGGCAGGATACGAGTTCGATTCATTCCTTCGTGACGCACCTTCAATCCTTGACGGTTCGTCAGCCCTCACAACACGGCTGGTACACCCAATTAGTGCCCAGCACATCGACAAAGATGGCAACGAGTCGTCACCAAGACTTGCACTCAACGAGTTCGTCATCACCGCTGGACCTCCATACAGAATCATTAAAATCGACATAAGTATCGACAACAATCTGGGCCCAACTGTCGCAGGCGACGGGATCATCGTTTCAACACCACTCGGATCAACCGCATACAACGTCTCATCAGGTGGTCCAATCGTCGCTCCAGGGGTCAACGCGACAATCATCACACCCAACGCAGCTCATTCATTGAGTTTCCGACCAATTGTGGTCCCAAGCAAATCCGAAATACGGCTCGTTGCACGCCAGACAAACTCTGAGGACTGCGACGGGACCCGATTGCTGATCGACGGCCAACTCGGACCGATCATCGCTATAGGCGACCACATCGTCATCACAAACCACCAATCACCTGTCAAGTTTGTGATTGATCCCACTGTGAGCTACTGGAACACACTCGTCCGCAAAATGTACTGGGCAAAAGCACCTGCAAGCAAGGAATAAAAGACTTCGCTCGACACATTGCCCACTTCATGTCTACACCAGCACAACCATCCACTGAGCCCCACGCCCTCAAATGTCTTGAAGTGTGGGGTGGATCAAGTAACGCAGACCACGCCGCCTCTGTCCCTGGTCTCGACATCAGTGTCTCCTCACGACCACTCGCAGGATCCGAAGCTGGTGGCGACATCTACCTCATCTCATCATGCTCCAGCGGCTGGATCTCTCGAATCCTACTCGCCGATGTCTCCGGTCACGGCAACGCCGTCAGTGACCTTGCTCACCAGCTCCGCAAAGCGATGCATAAATCCATCAATACCGTGGACCAATCCAAACTCGCGCGAACACTCAACAAATCCTTCGACACCATCTCTAGTGGCTCACAGTTCGCTACCGCGCTGCTCATGACCTACTTCGCGCCATCGGGGCACCTCATCTTCGTCAACGCAGGTCACCCACCCCCATTACTCAAAAGGGCCAATACCACCCAATGGATTCCGCTCGACCAAAACACCCAAGGCGTGCTCAGAATTCCGACAAACGATCTGAAAATAGGAATCAAAAATCTACCGCTCGGTGTCATCAACTCGACCGAGTATGAACAAATCGCAATCAAGTTCGAACCAGGCGATCTCATCTGCGCTTACACCGATGCCTACACGGAAGCACAAAGTGTAAATGGATCGCTCCTCGGGACTGATGGACTCGCCAACCTACTGAACAGTATCGCTCATGAATCAACTACTCAGATACCACATCTACTGCTCGAAGAACTCACCAATCGTGGATTTTCACATGCCGATGATGACCACACCATGCTGATGCTTCACCACAACGGCACAGGCACCAACAAGGTAGGTCCCGCGACACTCGCAAACTTGATCAAAAACAGCTTTGGTTTCGGACATACCGACACCGTAGTTGCAAGCTAGTTACATACTAAAGAGTCGGATCGTTCTCGTTCATCGCACGAAGCATGAACAACTCGTCAGGGTTCACCAGCGAGATGATTGTGTCACCCGCAACCGGAGCCGCAGGCGAGTCGACAGTGCAAACAGACATCACCCCATCCCGCATTGTGCACAGTGCCACAGCCGACGATCCATAGAGCGTTTTGTAATCTTCAAAGCTGAATTCATTGGAGATATTGGTCGCTTTGATCACCCAACCATCATGGAGATGGTCCTCAAGATCGGAGTATCCGAGATCCTCATCAAAGAGGATTCTCCCCATACCTTCAGCTTTGCCCGCTTCAGAAGACTTTGTCACCTTCCGGGTCAAACGATACATACTCGACGAGTCAAAATAGCCTTTGAAGCTCTGGAGGACAAGCGTGTTAACCTCATCATTGGGAGTGTTTGCAAATACACGTCCGATCCCGCGAAGATCAATATCTGTGAGATCGCCCATGGTCAGCACATTGCCATAGGTCGCAGGGAGCCCGTTCATCACTGCATGACGAATATTCGAACGATTCGTGTCAATGAGATGCACTCGGATGCCGCGCTTCTGCAGAACCATTGCCAATCCGCGCACCCACCCACTCGCACCAATAAACAGCACACCTTGCGGATTCGGATCCGATACCCCCAGTTTGCGAGCCGCCCAAGGCGCTGTTAATCCGTAAAACGCGACCGTCCCGATGATCACGGAGAATGTCAAAGGCACGATCGTCTCGAATCCCTCAATCTCAGCTTTCTCAAGTCCGAGCGCGAAGATGGAAGCCGCAGCAGCCGCGACAATCCCACGAGGAGCCATCAGACACAAAAAGATCCGTTCTTGCCAGCGAAGACCCGCTCCAAGCGTGGACAAGAACACACCAAGCGGACGAGCGACAACAATCAGCACCCCAATAAATCCGAAAACTTCAATCCAATCCAACTGCTGCAGATCTTCGATCCGCAATCGTGCAGCAAGTACAATGAACAAGACCGAAATCAGGAGTACCCGAAGGTTCTCTTTGAACTCGAGAATGTGATGGATGTCGACCTTCTTCTGGTTGACCAGGACGATGCCCATCACCGTTGTCGCGAGCAATCCAGATTCAGGGTAAATCATGTTTGATGCGGTGAAGGTCGCAATCACAAGCATCAACGAAACAGGATTCTGGAGATAATCAGGAACCAAATACCGATTCAAGACTTCTTTCAGCAGCAGCGCAGACGCAACACCCAGTAGAATCCCCGCGACCAATGTGGTCAGGATCGCATTGATCGTCACATCCAAGCTGTGCGTCCCAGGCTGCGCGACAATCGCTTCAAAGACCAGCACCGCAACAGCAACCCCGATGGGGTCGATCACAATCCCTTCCCACTTGAGAATCAATCCACTCGCCCCTGAAGGCCGAATATGCGACAGCATCGGTCCGATGACCGTTGGACCGGTCACAATCAGCACCGCTCCAAGCAGCGTCGCAATCGGCGTACTCAAACCAAGTATCCATTTCGCGCTCAGCAGCGCCACCATCCAAGTGACGAACGCACCCACAGTCACCATCATCGCAACAGATCGCCATGAAGATCGAACCTCGCTGAACTTGAGTGTTAACCCGCCTTCGTACAGGATCATCCCAACAGAAATCCCCACCAACGCGAGCAGCAAATCTGATCCGAATATCTCATCTGGATTGATCGAGAATGACCCACCATCGGTGAGTTGTCTCATGACTGGACCAGCAAGCAGCCCAAAGATCAACAGCAAGAGAATTGAAGGAATTTTGAGCCGCCAAGCAACCCACTGTGCCCCGATCCCGAGCAGCAGCACCGCGGTCAATGCAGTGCCAATACCAGCCCCACCACCAGCACCAAGCGTCAAGATTGAATCTGCGCATACCATCCGCACACTGTACCAAATCCGAAATGATCGCGTGCAAAATCTGACAATCGAGTGTTCAAAGTATACAAAAAAACAACCCAGCAATGCTGGGTTGTTTTTGCGAACGAGGCGGACGGGAATCGAACCCGCAACCTCCGGATCGACAGTCCGGGGCTCTAACCAATTGAGCTACCGCCCCAACTCATTCACACTCCGAATAGGGTGCGTTTCGTTGAGCACCCATCGTATTCTGTAAGCTCCAAGAGTCAAGCAAACATCGATTCCAATCTCGAAGAATGATGTCATTTTCTGATCTTTTAGACCTGATAACCGGCAAAAACAAACACTCAGTGGACCACCTGGTTCCAAGAACTCGAAAGCTCCAAATCACTGATTGATTTTGATCTTGCCCTCTTCTTGCACACTCAGTGCGTTGCCCTTCTGAGGAGCGAGCTTGCTCCCATTCACCCAGAGCATGCCCACGGCGACCGCCATCGCAACAACTCCAAGAAAGATCAACGCGGTGTACACATCAGGCGTGCTTTTGTTCGATTGCCCACCGCCGGGCATTTGCATTCCAAACTGGCTCATCGCTGTCTCCTTCGTAATGCTTTCAAAGACAGACTCAGCTGCCGAGCTTGCTCAAGACCTGATCACCCTCGCGGATGCCCTGCCCAGGAACCATGTACGCAACGCGAGCGACCGCGTGGTTCATATCCACACGGAACACCACGAGCTCACCAAGGTATGTTGTGTTTCCACGATGAACATACATGCGAGCATTGTTGGTGATGCGGTCATTTGTACCAAGATTGATCTTGACCAAGAGATCGCCGGTATTCGGATCAGTCCGAACTTCGTCGACGCGTCCGCTGATCGGTGAACCTGGGATCTCGTTTGGACGATTGTCACCCATCGCGGTCGCTGCCGAGCCACCTGGGTTATCCACAAGACGACGGACTTCTTCGAGCTGTTCTTGAAGAGCACGCTTGACCTGCTCGTACACAATCACTTGGCTCTCAAGGTCACCAAGCTGCTTCTCAAGATCAATCTTCTCATCGCGATAGTTTCGCTCATCAAGACGAAGTCGGCTGAGCTCATCCTTGTAGTCAGAAATGATGTTCGCTTGAGTCTCTGTGGTCACTCCAAGCTGTGCGATCTTCGATGTGATCGACACTCGCTCAGACTCAGCTTGACGGAGACTGATACGAAGTTCTGAGTTCGCAGCTTCCAAACGACGCAAGTTCGAATCGCGTGATGCAAGCTCATCCTGCAAACGAGCGAGATTCTCGGTCAGCGTGTTCTTTGCTTGTGTTTCGATCGCCTTGTATGCCGACAAGCTGGTTTCAGCCGCTTGTGCCTTCTCCAGAGCAGAATCGTAATCCGCAAGGATCCGATCTGCATTCACTGAAAATGAGATTGCAAGAGCCGCCATCATGATGCTCAAGACCGCGGCGAACAAGACAAAGACCTTCGTGAGAATATGCACGCTCGACTCCTAGAAACTCGGATCGTTTCAAACCGCTCCGCAACCAACGCGAAGCTCCTGTGGGAATGCTAGTGTAGCCCCTTTTACGCCTGTGTGGGGCTCCAGCCGCCCCATATCCGTCCAGGCCCGTCAATCACGCACACAATCGTGCGAGTGCCCCGATACGACAGAATCCCTCGATAGGTTCCGATCCCGATTATCGAGTCCCCAGAATCTCCAAAATTGCCCCCGCACTCCCTGCACGCACCTGGGCAGATTCATCCAGAAGCATCATCTCCAGCTTCGGAAGATGTTCCCGTCGCCCTGTCCGCCCGTACACAACCGCCGCTTGAGCTCGGATCACTGGACTCGAGTTCTGCGCATATTCGTCAGCAATAAAACCGCCCTCTCGCAGCCCCAGTTTGCCCAGTGCCCCCGCGACACCAAGCCGAACTTCCGCAGGCATAGGCCTACTCGTATCCTCATCCACCAAATAGATCAACTGGTCAATCGCTCCGCGATCCCGCACCTCGCCGATGATTTGCACCGCAAGCGCCGTTGCCTCAAGTTCTTCCGGACGCGACGGATATAAAGCACTCCGAACCGAATCCATACTCTCAGTTTGCCCCAGTTTGATCAACGCTTCTGCGATCTGCAAGCGGAACAGTTGTCGCTGGATCGGAGCCGTCTGCCCCCATGTTCGGGAGCCCGCCTGTTTCAGCAATGGAACAGCGGACTCATTCCCAAGCTCACCAAGCACAAACGCAGCGTGCGAACTCACACGGATGTCGTCCGAGTCCAGAAGCATCGCTGACAATGGAGAGATATCCACATCCGAACGCGATCGACTGATCTTTGATGTCGCAAACAAAGCAGACGCTCGCACAAACGGCGAAGACTCAGTCGTCATCACCTCAAGCATCGGACGCAACGCCTTCAAGTTCTGTTTACCGGCAACCATCGCCGCAACCGATCGCACCCCCTCATTCCGATCAGAAAGCCCCAACGCAGCAACCGACTCCAAAGACTCCGTGTGCCCCTGCAGTGCTTCGAGTGCATTGGCGCGAATCTCCGGACTCACATCAGTAGAGAGTTCAAGAAGCATTTCCACCGCAACTTCTTTGAGTTCACGATTCGAGCGTGCCTGGATCGCGCCATTGGACTGCGAACGCTGATTCGCAACTGCAGCAGGAGCCGACGAAACTGTTCGACTATCGGTAACACGCCCCCCACTACCGGAGCATGCACCAAGTGCGCCACAAAGCGTGAGAAGTACAGGGATCGCTACTGGAGACTGGAGGTGGATTCTCATGGACTGTTCCTGTGTGAATGGAATGATGACCGAAAGTAGTATCTCCTACTCATCGGCCTCAAGCGTCGGTTCGCTCCGTTTTTGGAGAAAGGTCAAAAAGAGCCCCAATCCAGTCACCCCAAGCATCAACCAACCGAACCCCCAACTGAATAAAGCACTCGCCGCTCCCCCCCTCATCGCCCCGCTCCCCAGCCGAATCGACGCGTTCAAATACCCGCTCTTGGGATCGTCCGGATCAACCTTCGAAAGCCGTTCTTCGACAACCCGCCCGCGAGCATCAATCACACACGAAACCCCGGTATTCGCGCTTCGAATCATCGGGGTCGCAAGCTCAAGACTCCGCCAACGTGCGATCAACATATGCGCCCGCCGAGATGGATCCCATGATCCAAACCAACCATCGTTGGTCATATTCACCAGCAGGTCAGCACGACGGTTTCCCTTCCCAAAGACCAGAGATCGACAAACCCCCGCTACTGTTGCCTCAAAGCAGATCGGTGTGCCAACCCTAATTACATCGTCCCCATCCGGGACCTCAAGAACCACAGGCGAATCGCCGGGGGACAATATAAACTCCATCCCCTCCGCACCAAGCGCAAGCAAACTCTGCTCCAACCACTCCCAGTTGGAAATCACAGGCATCACCTCACCGAACGGCGTCAGGTGCATCTTGTTGTACCACTCTGAACCGATCTCCCCATCATCAACAACAAATGCACTGTTAAACATCCCGTCGTTGGTGTACATCACCCAGTCTTCGCTATCCCTACGGATATTCAGATTTTCAAACGCTACCGACCCCACCACCATCGGGATTCCAATCCGACTTTGCATCGCTAGAAGCTGGTCGACAATCATGGTTGCAGGGATTCGCGAAGGCATGCCCACCAAATCCGGCGCATCCCCCTCAAATCGAGGACGCATACTCCATGTCAGTTCCTCCTCACGCTCGTGCTGCAATGACTCCGGATCAAAGGTCCATCCAGGCACAAAACCCTCAGGCCAAACAATCAAATCCGGACGAAGCTGATCTAGCGCACTCGCTTCTGTCAAAGCTCGGAGCGTAAACCAATCCGCAACCCTTTGCCGATCTGTCCACTCCATCCGAATATCTTGAGGCACATTCGGTTGCACAATCCCCACCACAACTTCACGACCATCCCTTTCCCCTGAAAGCCCTGCCAAACCAAGAGCAATCCACACCCCAAGTACCCCCACCACACGGAACATCCCGCCGAGAAACGCTCCACCCCGAAGCACCTTCCATACCTGCCACGCAAACACGGCACTCAACAAACATACGAAATAGGTCCCGCCGAATGCCGCTGGTCCTGCAAGAACCTGCCCAGGCGAATCAATCAATGGCTGCGCAGTCAGATACCAGGGATACCCTGTAAACGCAGCTGTTCCTCGCAAAAACTCAATCCCAACCCACACAACAGGGAGCACAATCCATCGCCGACCGAATCGCTGCACCATCCGATGCCCCACCCAGACAAACAGACCTGGATACAACGCCAAGTAAACCATGAGGATCGGCATCCCAACCTTTGAAACCCCCCACATCCAATGATGCGTCCATAGCCAAGCCGGAAGCGTCCCGAGCCCCGCAAAGAACGCTGCCCGGCTCGGACGGATCACCGGCTCATCCGCAACCAACATCAATGGCAACGGAGTCAACAATGCAAACCACCACATCCCGTTCCCCTCGAAGAACGGAAATGACAGTATTAATAAGAATGCGCTGAACAACCCACAAGAAATCGCACGCACGCGCGGATACCGCCTCGTCCATTTCAAAAGCGCCATCACATCAGCATGCAGTTTGATCACAGACGATCACATCCCGGCATAGTCAATCAGTCGAGCCAGTTCGCTCCGCAGTTCATGACGATGAACCACCCGATCGACCATACCACGATCCCGCAGGAACTCTGACCGTTGGAAGCCCTCAGGAAGATCCTGACGAATTGTCTGACGGATCACGCGAGGACCAGCAAACCCGATCAACGCTTCAGGTTCTGCAATGTGGAAGTCTCCGAGCATCGCAAACGATGCGGTCACACCGCCTGTCGTCGGATCAGTCAACACCGAGATAAACAAACCATCTGCATCATCATGACGCGCCAGTGCTGCAGAAGTCTTCGCCATCTGCATCAACGACAAGCCCGCTTCCTGCATCCGAGCACCGCCAGAACATGACACGATAATCAACGGAAGCTTCTCAGCAGTTGCATGTTCAATCGCTCGTGTCAGCATCTCGCCGACAACCGAGCCCATCGACCCCATCATGAAGGTGAGATCCATACACGCGAGCATCGCAGGACGCCCCTTGATGAAGCATGTCCCTGCCTGACATCCCTCGTTCTGCCCTGTTTTCTTTTGCTCTGCCTTGATCCGATCGGGATACTTCTTTAGGTCCACGAAGTTGAGCGGATCTCCCGCACGCAGTTCCGTAAACATCGGCACAAAGGTGTCCGCATCCGCCAGCTGATCAATTCGCTGTTTCGCTGAGATCCGGTAGTGATGACTGCACTCGGGACACACATGCATGTTCGCTTCCATCTGCCGACGGTAAATCATCGTCGAACAAGATGGGCACCGAAGCCACAGCCCCTCAGGAACCCCACGACGGCTCTTTGGCTTGGTCTTCAGTTGGTCACTTTGTGTAGCGATCTGAGTCATCAAAGTATCCTTTGTGTTCCGAGGTAAACCATTTCATGATCCATCATGACCCGCGGTCCAGGTGTACATTAGGCGATTTTCGGCTTCTGGGTGCGATTTGCATCAATCACCGCGCGATCCAACGAAAATGACTCCACCGAACCCCCACCCTCGAGATATCTCCACACCTCCGATAAAGGACGCTGATCCAACCAGCATTTCAGCACCGACCACGCATAAGGCCTCAAAACGAGTCCCACGACAGGATGCTCCGATTTCAGCTTGAGCAATCGAGAAAACAGCACGCCCAGAACCCGATCCTGCACTTCCTCCAACGACTCACCATCAGGCGGCGCCACTGTCCCAGGCTGCTCAATCCACTGCGAATACACACTTGGGAACCGCTCCTCAAGATCCTCGCGCCGAACACCTTCCCACAAACCCAGATTGACTTCTGCAAGATCGTCAATCGTTCGGATCTTGGTTTCAGATGTCCCTACGAGCAATCGTGCGCTCTCCATTGAAACATCAGAAGGACCACACAACACCGAATCCATCATCGCTCGAAGCGGAGCAATATCCGAAGATTCATGCAAGATTCGAGAGAGTTCATCAATAGATTCATTCGTTGCAGGCAGATCGGTCGCACCACAAAGCCGAGATTCGGAGTCCCAACTTGTGGAGCATGAACGGAGCAGAACGATTGTAAAGTGAGACGCTTTGGTCATCTGGTCAAATCCTCAACTGGTCAACAAACACGACCAGTGCATATCTTCATCGACGCTTCAAGCATGATTCGTGCACCCCGCATGCTATCCCGCCAAACCCACCCTTCGCAAATCACTCACAACTCATTGACCTGCAAACGATTAGCCACGCAAGATACGCACGATCTCTTTCCACTGATCCCGCGGCTTTCCATAAATCGCTGATCCAGCGACCAGAACATCAAACCCTGCATCAATCGCAAGATGTGCAGTTTCAGGGCCAATCCCCCCATCAATCTCGAGTCGCTGATGGTCCTGAAGCAATGGCTTAATCCGCCGCCCCTTTTCGAGTACATCTGGAATGAATGCTTGACCACCAAACCCAGGATTCACGCTCATCACAAGCACAAGATCAAACGCATCCACCACTGGGAGGACGCGCTCAACATCCGTTGGAGGATTGATCACGATCCCCGTCTTCACCCCAAGATCCTCAATCACACCACACAAGTCGCGTGCATGCTGCTCAGAATCACAAACCTCAATATGAAAGCTTAGCAGATCCGCCCCAGCTTCCGCGAACGGCTTGAAGTACGCCCCTGGATCAGACACCATCAGATGCACATCCAAGTACGCCTCAGGAAGCGCTTTGTGCAGCGATCCACACAACGCTGGTCCCATCGACAGGTTCGGGACAAAGTGCCCATCCATGATGTCCACATGCAGCAGGTCCGCCCCAGCTTCGAGCGACGCCGCAGCATCATCCGCTAGGTGAGCGAAGTCAGCAGCCAGAATAGAAGGAGCAATCATCGGCCCAGCAGGTTTCGTGGTCAAAAGATCATTCATCCTCAACTCTAGTGCCTTGCGACAATCCACGCAGTAGGATACCGAGTCTGAATCAAGACTTTCGTCGGATCGTTCAAAGTTCAGAGGAGGAAACCCCAATGCTCACCGCAACCGCACTCTCAGCACAACTCGAATCCATCGGACAGCACAAGCTCGCCAAATATATCTCAGGAGCGACAGGAAGCGGCGCTGAACTCCTCGTGAGCGAACTCCAACAGTTCGACCTCGAAGACATCGCCAACTACATCAACACCTACGGCCCAAACTACACGCCATCCCCACCAGAAGACTCCATCGCTCCCGCACCATACTTCGCGATGAACGATACAAGCTGGAACCGAGCGAAGTACCAAAGCATCGGCGAAGATCTCATCGCAGATGGAAAGGTTGCATGCTTCACGGTTGCAGGAGGACAAGGATCACGCCTTGGATACGAAGGGCCCAAAGGTTGCTACCCAACTTCGTGCGTGAGCAACAAATCACTCTTCGAAATGTTCGCGCAAACGATCTATGCCAACGAACGCAAGTACAAAACAACCATCCCCTGGTACATCATGACCAGCCCGCTCAACCACGAGCAAACCATCGAGTTCTTCAACAAGCATAATCACTTCGGTCTTGACCCAAAGAACATCCAGTTCTTCCAGCAAGGCGTCATGCCAAGCTTCAACGCAACCACCGGCGACCTTCTACTCGCCGACCCAGCACATCTCGCAACAAACCCTGACGGACATGGCGGCGCCTACAAAGCGCTCCACAAATCCGGCGCGCTCGATGACATGGAAACCCGAAGCATCGAGCAACTCAGCTACTTCCAAGTCGACAACCCCAACGCAAAGATCATCGACCCGACCTTCATTGGTCTCCATGCAGAGTCCCCAGAATCCTCCGGAGAGTTCAGCTCGAAGATGGTCGCCAAAGCATCGTGGGACGAAAAAGTCGGGGTGTTCTGCCGAGTCGGAGAAACCCTCTCCGTTGTCGAGTATTCAGATCTACCTCAAGAACTCGCTCAGTTGACCAATGAGCAAGACGAACTGATGTTCAATGCAGGATCCATCGCGATCCATGTCATCTCCACCTCTTTCATCAAGAAAATCGCGACCGATCCGGACTACGCACTTCCGTTCCACCGCGCCGTCAAGAAAGTCCCGCGCCAATTCGGCGGCGATCTCGTCGACGATTGGG
>JARGNC010000023.1:8677-21411 GCA_029212425.1 Phycisphaerales bacterium | reverse complement strand
AAGTCGTGTATCCAGATGGCTATAATCCACAAAAAACACTGAGAATGATAAGAGAGTCGTCAGTATTACTTGATAATTTAGGTAGTTCTATAAAATTAAGCAGCTGGATTAAAAGTTAGTTGTTAGTGAATGAGTTTTGTATCGAACTATTTAAGACGATTTGGCTTCCGCATAATCAACAGATAGTTAAAGCCTCGCAGGAAGAAGTTCTCTTCTTCCGCGGCTTTGTGCCAGTTGCCTCTTTGGAGTTTGGTGTTGTGGCGGACGACGCAGATGATGTCTACGGGGGTGAAGGCTTGGCTCATCATGGCGAAGAGTTCGAATCCGATGGGCATGAAGGTGCCTTCCCCGGGCTTACCGCCTTTTTTCTTTTTCCATGAGTCGGAGACATAGAGGCCGAGGTGTTTGCCGGGTTTGAGGACGCGGTAGAGTTCGCTGAGGACGCTGTCCATTGCTTGGTAGTACGCTTGTCCCATGATTTGTTCGTTGCGGGCGGGGGCTTGGCCGGCGTCGAGTTTGCCGATGCAGCGGTCGTCGTCGGAGTAGTCGACATGGGTGGAGTAGGGGGGGTCGATGAATGCGAAGTCGATGGAGTCGTTGTCGATGGGGAGTTTGCGGGAGTCGTTGAGTTTGATGTCTGGGCGTTGTGGGTTGAGGTCGAATCCGATGCCTTTGCGGTTCAAGTCTTTGCAGACATCGAGGGTGGTTCCTGAGCCGCACATGGGGTCGATGACGGTGTCGTGTTCTTTGGTGTAGCGTTTGAGGAGTTGGTAGATGACCCAGGAGGGTGTGGCTCCGATGTAGTCTTTGGAGCCTTGCATGGTGGAGTTGGCGGCGTCGTAGTGTTGTGAGGGGTATTCCCAGAGTGTGGTGGTCATGATGCCCATGGGTGGGCGTTTTCCGGGGCGGATGCCTTGGGGGTTGCGTTGGAGTTTTTTGTTGATGTAGGGCTTGGCGTCGGGGCGCTGGCGATTTTGTGATCGCTGTGGTCGGCGTTTTGGTTTGTCTCCTGACTTTGCGCCTGACGCGAGTTCTTGTTCGATTTTTTTGCGGATGTCGTCGCGGTTGTTTTGTTCGCTCATGGCAGGGCTTCGATGAGGAGTTTTTTGGTGTCTTCGAGGTTGTGGCGGACTCGTGCGCCGGAGGCTCTTGCGTGTCCGCCTCCTCCGAGTTTTTGGCAGACGGCGTTGACATCGACTGGGGGTTGTCCGTTCCATTCGGTGGGTTTGGAGCGGAGGGAGATTTTGGTGAAGACTCCATCGGCGTCGAACTGTTCGTTGAGGATCGCGACGACGCGGATGGCTTCGACGGATTGTGGGATGTCTACGAAGCCGCCGGAGTCACCGGGGCATGCTTTGCAGTCTTTGAAGTCTTGGTGGGTGAGCTGCATGATTGCGGCGTTTTTGTCTTTGATGATTTCGATGGATTCGAGGGCGCGTCCCATGAGTTTGAGTCTTGAGGAGCGGTCGCGTTGGTAGAGCATCGCGAAGAGGGCGGAGTGGTTGACTCCGGCGTCGAGGAGTTGTCCTGCGAGGCGCATGACTCGGCCGTTGACATTGGAGTGTTTGAACCATCCGGTGTCGGTGGCGAGACCGACATAGAGGGGGGTGGCGATGTCGATGGGGAGTTGGTCTGGGGAATCGAGGTTGAGGATGTGGCAGCAGACTTCGGCGGCGGGCTGGACGACGGCGGCGGCGTCGGTGTCGAGGAGTCTTCGCTCGGAGATGACGGCGTTGCCTTGGAGGTGGTGGTCGATGATGACTGTTTTGTTGAGGCGGGGCTCGAGGAATGCTTTGAAGGGGTCGAGCTGGGACCATGAACCGGTGTCGCAGATGACGATGCCTTCGGGATCGAGGACGGCGGGCGGGGGTTCTGGTGGGTTGATGACGCGGATCTTGGTTGGGGTGGCGAGCTGCTGGCTCCACTCGGGCATCGGGGAGGCGTACCAGCATTCGGCGGCGGAGACGGCGCCGGTGGTGCCTCTTGCGAGGTTGATGGCGCGTGCGATGGCGAGGGTGGATCCGAGGGCGTCGCCGTCGGGTTTGGTGTGGGTGAGGAGGACGATGGTTTCGCGCTCAGCGATCCAATCGGCGACGGACTTTGCGTCGATGGTGTTGGTCCAGACGGAGCTGGGGTCTTCTTGGGTGCTGGCGTTGATGGTCATGGGGTATGGTATCGGGTTGACGACCATGGGGGCATCAGCGGCGGAGAATCGGATGGAAAGTGGGTGTGTTGCGGGCGAAAAACGCGGTGTTAATCATTCGAGAGTGGGATGTCGCCTTCACCATCGTCGTCGTATTCGGGGGGTGGGATGTCTTCGAGGGGGAGGCCTAAGCCGCGCGAGTGTCGGACATCTCCGCCGGAGGAGTCGGCGACTTCGATTGGGGTGTCGTCGTGTGGTGTTCGTCTGATTCCGGGGTCACCTTCGAGGAGTGGTTTGCCTTCGCCGTACTGTTCTCCGCATTCTGGGCAGTATCCGTTGTAGGGGAGTCCGACGAGGTCGTAGTCGCAGTATTCGCAGGGGGTTTTGGTGGAGTGCTTCCCTTGGTGATTCATGTGGCGCTCTGTGCGCTCGGCGAGTCGTTTGTATTTGTCGGCGCTGACGGCTTGGTGTCCGAGGACCCAGTTCATGAGGATGCTCATGCGGAAGACGGAGTGGAAGAGGACGAGGGTTGCGATGAAGCTGATGACATAGGTCCAGACATAGACGAGTTTGGCGGGCGCTGATATGGGGAGCGAGGTGATGGAGAGGAACTTGGCGGTGAGGGCGAGGACTCCAAAGACGGTCATGAACCACGCGACGGCGCGGAGTCGGTTGGAGAGCCATTCATCAGCGGCCCAGTAGGAGAGTTCGGCAAAGTAGACGCAGGCGGGGATGAGTCCGATCCATGCGACGAGACCAACGACTGCAGCGAGGATCTCGTAGGGCATCGATGCGCCGACATTTGGTGCGACGGCGCGGATGGTCATGAGGAAAATCCAGGATGGCCACGCGAATGAGAGGGCGCGGATGATGAGGGCAAATCTTTGATTGTCGAGGATTTCGTCTTTGGAGATTTCGCCGAGGTCCTTGCGGGTTCGGGTGATCATCCAGACTCCCGCGGTCCAGCATCCGCTCGCGACGACGAAGAGCATGAGGGAGATCGGGAAGAGCATGCTTGTTGAACCGACGGCGGCGCCGAGGATGGGGAGGGAGAGTCCTCCGAAGATGGAGAGGAGGCAGAGGTAGAATCCGTTGCGGATCCATTTGACATACCAGGTGGGTGCTTGGAAGCTCATGGTGGCTTCGCGGATGTTTTTGCTTTTGAGCTTTGAGGACTGTCCGCATTCGGGGCAGTTGGAACCGACTGGGAGTCCGTCGAGGGTGTAGCCGCACTGGTTACAGCTTTGATTCGAGATGGCACCGTTTTGAAAGCTCATGGCAAGACCCAGATACTGTACAGGATGGGAAGCGTCTCGGTTGCTTACCGCTATGTAGGTCGGTTGGATTGGTGTGATGTATGTATAAAAACACACGGCTCATTGCTGAGCCGCGCGGAAGAGAGTCTTTGGGGGGGTTGTGTTACGGGATTGATTTGAGCTTTGGGTCTGGGTTGATCTGAATCCAGCGTTTATCGCCCTTTGCACGGACGGTTTGGAGTCGTGCGGGCCAGAAGTCGTATCCGACGATTTGTCGGTGGATGTAGTCTGGTGCGGAGACGACGAGGGATGTGCCGTAGACGGTGAGTGATGCGCCGTCGCCTCCTGCGTTTGCCCATTGGTCTGGTTCTACGCTGGACTCGAGGAGGTCGATGATGCGTTGTGTGCGTTCTGCGGAGGATTCCATGGTGATGTTTTGTCCGCTGCCGCTGAAGGGGCTTTGTCCGCTGCCTCCGCCACCGGAGCTTTGGATGTTGAACTGCGGCGCGTTGTCGAAGTCTGGTGCGACGAAGATGAGGTCTGCGATGTCGTAGAGTTCAACGCGTTGGTTTTCGTTGAGGACGGACTTTGGTCCGCACTCGATGGAACCGATTTCGGTGAGTTGCCAGGTGTAGTCTTCACCGATGCCTTCGATGCGTTCTGCTTTTTTGAGGATGCGTTCGAGGACGGTGATCGCGGCGACATTGGTGACGCGGAGGGAGATCGGGGTTGCGGGGTCCATCCCTGAGGATGCGATGGACTCGAGGTATACGGGTTCGATTTGTGCGCCGGTTACACTGATGATGAAGTCGATGAGTTCTTCGAGGGGTTGATCCTCGACATCAATGGTGATGGCTTTGGACATCAAGCGGAGTGTGCTTGCTTTTTCTTGTGTGTCTGAGGTGCGTGATTGGCGCTGCTCTGCGGAGGATTCTTCTGCGAGGAATCCGAGGACTCCGGTGGTCGCGATGATTCCGGGTGCGCTCAGTGAGCCGAGGGCTGCGGCGAGCATGGAGCAGGCGGTGAGTTTCCCGTTTGGTCGTATACCGGTTGAGAGTTTGTGGCTTGGATGACGGGGCGTGTAGTGCATGCGAGACTCCATCGTGGGATCGGCGGTGTGTGCTTGGTGTTCATTGGGGAGATTGGTTGCCGATCTGTTCAACCAATGCGCTGGGTGTCCGCGTCTGGGGGTGGACGGTGCGGCGTGTGCGCGACGCACGATTCATCATACCAGACATGGACTGGTACGCACAAGAGTGATGTTCGGATCCCGCTGAGATGGGAAAGTGGTGGTAAGTTGTTTCGTTGGAATGGGTTGTAGAAAGCCACCTGCGAGACTTGAACTCGCGACCTAAGCTTTACGAAAGCTTCGCTCTACCAACTGAGCTAAGGCGGCGTTTTGGTGGTGGTCTGGGGGATCACCGGTTCTTCAACACAATATTAGTCGCATGTTTCGTGGTGTCCAACTGGGGGGTGATGGTGGGTGAAACTGGGGACATGGTGGGGGAATGAGATGTGGTTGGTCTAAAAAAACACCCCCGCCTGAGCGAGGGGTGCTGTGGTGGTGGGTTGGATTGTCTGGGTTATGGGCAGCCTGCACCGAAGATTGAGAGGTATTCGGAGACATCGAGGAAGTTGTGGTTTCCGTCGTTGTTGAGGTCTGCGGCTGGATCTTCGTTTCCGAACTGGACCAAGAAGGACGAGACATCGAGGAAGTTGAGTGAGCCGTAGGGCTGGACGAGGTCTGCAGCTGAACATGGTCCTGCGGCGAGTTCGAAGAGGTCTGGGCGGTAGTTGATGAGCGAGCAACGCATGCGGTTTGCTTGTTCTGGTGTGAACTGATTCATGCAGATGTCATCGGAGTAGTCCATGTAGTTATGGAATGGAGCTTGTGAACCACAGGAGGTTCTGCTGCCTGGGCAACCAAATGTTGGGCTGCTTTCAGCGTTGGTGTCGAGGATGAGGTCGCCGCTGGTGTAGCTGTTTGAGCAACCACCTGAGAAGGTGTGCTCAAGACCAAGGTAGTGACCAACTTCGTGGGTTGTGGTGCGACCGAGGTGGAATGGGTTGAGTGGTGCGTTGCGTCCGAAGGTGGAGTGGAGAACAACGACGCGGTCGGAGTTTGATCCTGCGATGCCTCCTTGTGGGAGGTTGGGAACATATCCGAGGTTACCTGAGGCGCTGTTGGTGTAGATGTTGAGGTAGCGGTTGGTGTCCCACGCGAGGGTGTTGTAGTAGGAGCCGCCGTCGTTGTACCAGGTGTTGTTGGTTGAGCGCGTGATGCCTGTGGTTGGGTTGCCGTTTTCATCGAACTCTGCGAGGTAGAACTCGAGTTGGACATCGGTTCCTGGTGCGCCGAGGCTTCCTGAGATTGCTTGGAAGTCTTCGTTGAGTACTTCGATTTGTGAGTGGACTCGTGAGTCTGAGATGGCGCCTGTGCCGTTGGTTTGTTGGATGATGTGGACGACGACTGGGATGCGGTACTTCTCGACTGATGGTTCGTACTCTGGTTCGATCCGTGTGCGGCTGAAGGTGCAGTCTGAGGGTGTGCCTGCGATGGATTGGACATCGTTGATTGATTGGAGGACGAGTGCGTCGGTGCCGCATCGTGTGCCTGTTTGATGGAAGTATCCGGACTGACCGACTTCGTTCCATGAGTTGTAGGTGATGCCGTCGATGATGATTTCGTTGTCTGAGACGACATTGAAGCTTGTGTTTTGATTACCGACCTGTCCTGCGTTGGACAAGGTGGTGTTGGTGGCGGGCGCGGTGGTGGCAGGGGCCATGCCTGTGAGGGCAACAGCAAAGAACGCAGTCAGCATAACGATCCTCTTCTCTTCTTTGGATGGAGTAAAACGAGACCTTCACTACCAATACACCACAGAACGGGCTGATGGACAAGCAGTTTGGATAAAGAACACACGCCTGAATAGACGCATCTGACCTTACGCAGCAGAATTGGGGGATGTTCCCGAATTATGGACCAAAAAGCGGTGTCCGATAAAGAAATCGGGGGTCAGGTGCTGGATGGGCTTCGATATCGAGTTGGTGGGAGAATAGAGGGTTTTTAGAGCGATGGATTTATTCAGTGGGGACTGAGGAGATTCTGGAGACGGTGCTGTCCAATGAATCGAAGTAGGCGAGCTCGATCGCGTCGATGAAACGCTGGTGAGGGGGCATTTTGAGGGCGGCGCGGCGTTGATCGAGGGTGCTGGGTTCCCAGATGTCTGCGGAGGGGACGGCGTGCATGACGCCGAACTCGTCGGGGGCCATGGTCATTTGGGTGCCGAAGATTTGGGGTTCGCCTCTGGAGAGTGAAACGCGGTCGGTCATGAGTGCGAGGAAGGCGCCTGGGAGTTCGCCTTGATCGACTTGTTGTTGGATGAGCGCGAGGCAGTTGGATTGGAACTCTGGATCGTGACCTGCGTGTTGGATCGCGATGTACGCGCCTTGGACGGCTTTGAGTCCGACCATTTCACGGGTTGGCCAACCGAAGCGTTCGATGATGGTCATGAGTGCTTGCGCGTGCTGACGATCGATCTTCGCGATCTCTTCGGTGGAGTGGGCGCGGTTGGGGTCGTTTTGCATCGAGGAAGCGACGAGTTTGGCGTCGATGTCGTAGATCGCTTCGAGGGTTTCGCGGACCTGGGCGAGGGTGGTGAGTGGTGCTGGGTCGTCGGTCGCGGAGGTGAGTAGGAAGTCTGATTGGTAGGTGTGCGGCGAAGTTTGCTGAGAGGTGAACTCTGGTCGAGATTGGAAGCTTTGGTCTGGGGTTGGCTGGGCGGAGGCGACGGCTGGAGCGTCGTAGACGACTCGTTGGACCTTGACTTCTGAGGCGCAGCCTAGGAGACCTCCGGAGATGAGGAGCGTGGAGCAACCCGCTGCGGCAAGCAGCACTGTCTTGAGCGTAGATTCGTTGGTCATATGGTGAATATCGAATCGGATCGTGGGGGCTGGTATCTTGAATCGTCATCAAACTCTCTTGTGAGTGTTCACCAACCGGCATAATCGGAACAGATTGACATGGATGGGTTTGGTGCTCGTTTGCGATTGATGGTGCGGTGGGGTGTTTGCTTGAATGAGGGTCCGATATGAAACCTGATCCGTGGACGGCTTGTATATTGGGATGACCGAACACATCACGCGCTGTCTTTGATGGCTGACCACACAGGAGAAATGAGATGAACTCGCTACAACGCAAACTCGTGCTGCTTCCCGTCCTCGCTTGCATGGTGACCGCGCCGGTGTCCATGGCTGTGACCTTCAACGCGCCGACGATGGGGCAGGTCAATGAAGCGATGCAAGCTGAGGACTATTCGGCGGTCGAGAAGATGTGCAGCGAGATTGTTGCAGAAGATTCATCCAACTCGCAGGCGTGGTTCTTGCTTGGGTATGCGCTCCACGCGCAGGGTGAGATTGATCGTGCGGTGATGGCGCACATCACCGCGACCGCGTTCCCGGACACCGCGCCGCTCGCGTATTACAACCTTGGGTGTGCGCAAGCGCTCAAGGGGAATCCGGACCAGGCGTTTAAGGCGCTTGAGAAGGCGGTGGAGCTTGGGGTGAAAAATCAGCAGCAGTATCAGGGGGATTCGGATCTGGTGTCGCTTCGTAAGGATGCTCGCTGGTCGGAGCTGCTGGACTCGATGCGTCCAAATCTGACCGCGACTTCAACGGCGACCGCTGCTGCGGAATCGGATGCTCAGAAGAAGGGTGATGAATCAAAGACGCACGCGAGTGGAGCGACTCCAGCGGGGTTGCATTTCTGGGTGGGTGAGTGGGATTGTTATTCCGCGAAGAGCGGCAAGCTCGCGGGGCACAATACGCTCAAGTTCCGTGTGAAAAAGCAGGTCATTCATGAGCGGTGGAAGTCGGTAGGCGATGAGTACTCGGGCGAGAGCTGGAACTTCTTTGACCCCATCGCAAAGGCATGGCGGCAGAACTGGCTTGGCAATGGTGGGGATGTGACGCAGTTCATCGCGGATACCAAGTCCGATGCGGATGGGGTGATGTTTGTGGGCAAGGCGTTCAATCCAAAGAACGGCGATTCGTACACGCATCACAAGATGCATGTGCGTCCGGTTGGTGATGGCTGGGTTCGTCAGACCGGGGCGGCGTCGAAGGACGACGGCGCGACATGGACGGTTGAGTATGACCTGATTTATGTTCCCAAGGGCGAGAAGTTTGATCTTGAGAGCTTGGGGATTTGATTAGGAGTTTGCTGAAGCTCTGGACTGGAGTTCGCGGAGCGCATCGAAGGCTTGCATTGGGGTCATCTCGTCGAGTTTGACTTCGCGGAGTTCGTCGACGACTGGATGGCTGAGGAACTCGGTGAAGAGTCCCATTTGGCCGTTCATGTATTGGTTTGAATCCGCGTTTGATTTTGGGACGGATTTTGTGTTGGACGCGGTGATGGATTTGGCGTCGATGCGTTCGCCTTGTTGCACGGAGAGTGATTCGAGGACTTCTGTGGCGCGGTTGGTGACGCTGATGGGGACACCTGCGAGTCGTGCGACATGGACGCCGTAGGACTGGTCGGCGCGTCCTGAGCGGATTGAGTGGAGGAAGGCGATTTCTTGGACGCCGTCTTCGCTGGTCCATTCGCGGACGGCGACATGGAGGTTTTTGACTTTGCCTTCGAGTCGTTGTTCGAGTTCGGTGATCTCGTGGTAGTGGGTCGCGAAGAGTGTGCGTGGTTGGTGGTGTGCGAGGTGCTCGGAGATGGCCCACGCGAGGGAGAGGCCGTCGAGGGTGGAGGTGCCTCGTCCGATTTCGTCGAGGATGACGAGTGAACGGTCGGTGGCGTTGTTGAGGATGTTTGCGGTTTCGGTCATCTCGACCATGAAGGTGGAGAGTCCGCGGTGGAGCGCATCGTCGGCGCCGACTCTGGTGAAAACACGATCGCAGATTCCCATCGACATGGATTCGGCAGGGACGAAGCTTCCGGCTTGGGCAAGGATTGCGAGGAGTGCGCACTGGCGGATGTAGGTGGACTTACCCGCCATGTTTGGTCCGGTGATGAGCGCGAGGTGGGGCGATGATTCTTTGGTGGCGAGCTTGCAGTCGTTGGGGATGAAGCGTTGTTCGAGCATTTCGTCGAGGACGGGGTGTCTGCCTTGGACGATGTGCATTGAGTGGTCGTTGGTGATTTGTGGTCGGACCCAACCTCGGTGGTGTGCTTTGTCTCCGAGTCCGCAGAGGACATCGAGTTGACCGATGGTGTGGGCGTAGCTTCCGAGTTCGTCGAGGATGCTTCGGGATTGTTCGCAGAGTTGATCGAAGAGGATGCGTTCGCGTTCGATTGCTCTGCCGCTGGCGCCGAGGACTTTGTCTTCGAACTCTTTGAGGTCTGGGGTGATGTAGCGTTCGGCGTTTTTGAGCGTTTGTTTGCGTGTGAAGATGTCGGGTGCTTTGCGTGCTTGTCCGGCGGGGAGCTCGATGTAGTACCCAAAGACTTTGTTGTAGCCGACCTTCATGGAGGGGAGGTCGTGCTCTTCCATGAGTTTGGTTTGGTAGTTGACGAGCCAGGTTCCAGCGTCGCGTTCGAGTCCTCGTGCTTCGTCGAGTTCGGGGTCGATACCGTCGCGGATGAGGCCGCCTTCTCGCATATGGGATGGTGGGTCTTCGACACACTGGGCGACGATTGAATCAGCAACGGGTGCGAGGGCGCCTTCGATGTTGATGAGCGCGGTGCGGTGTGTGCTGAGGGATTGGCATTGTTCGAGGGTGTCGATGAGTCCTCGGATTGCGGCGCCGCCGTTTCCGAGGGAGACGAGGTCCCTTGGGGTGGCGCGTCCGAGCGCGACGCGTCCCGCGATGCGGGCGATGTCGCAGATTGGTGCGAGTCGGTCGCCGAGCTTGGACGCGAGGGTGCGGTCGTCTTTGAGTGCGCCCACGGCGCTTAGGCGTGCGTTGATCGCGTCGATTTGGGTGAGGGGGGCGCTGAGCCAATGGCGGATGAGGCGTTTGCCCATCGGGGTGCGCATGACGCAGCGGTTGCCTGTTTGGGATGCGAGGAAGATTCCTGCGAGCGATCCTTCGACGCTTGCGTCGCGGATGGTGTGCTCGATTTCGAGGGCGCGGAGACTGGTTGCATCGATGGTGCAGGTGGTGGAGCGGTCGATGAGGGTGGGTGCGCGGAGGTGCGCGAGGGTGGAGCGTTGGCGTTGGAACTCTGAGCCGCTGGTTGCGTTGGTTTGGGTTTGGTCGACGGCTTGTGTTTGTTGGAGGTATCGGAGGATGACTCCTGCTGCGCGGATGGAGATGAGGGAGTCGTCGAGACCGAAACCTGCTGTGGTGGATGAGCCGTATTGCTCGTGGATTGCTTCGAGTGCTTCTTCTTTGCGGAAGTGCCAGGATGGTTGACCGGTTCCTGGGGCGCTGAGGGTGTCGAGGACTGATTGCGTGCGTGGTGGGATTTGTCCCATGGAGGACTGGGCGTAGAGGACTTCGCGGACACCTGCTCGTGCGAGTTCGTCGGTGCAGGCGAGTGGGGATCCATCGAAGACTCGGAAAGATCCTGTTGAGAGTTCGACGATCGCGATTCCTGCGTGGTGGTCGTCGTCGAAGGCGATGGCGCCGAGGTATGCGGTTTGCTCGTCGAGCATGAGGGCTTCGTCGACGAGGGTGCCTGGAGTGACGACTTGTGTGACTCCGCGTTTGACGACGCCTTTGGCTTCTTTTGGGTCTTCGAGTTGGTCGACGACGGCGACGCGGTATCCGGCGTCGATTGCTTTTTGGAGGTAGTTTGATTTTTGGTGGTGGGGGACACCTGCGAAGGGGATTTTGCTTGAGCGCTGGGTGAGGGCGAGTCCGAGGTCTCTTGCGAGGTTGACGGCGTCGTCTCCAAAGAGTTCGTAGAAATCACCCATGCGGAAGAACAAGACGCACTCTGGGTGTTCTTTTTTGATCGCGGTCCATTGCCGCATTGCCGGAGTGTCCCAGGGGTCCTTTGCCATCGAGGATAGAGGATAGCACGGGGAGGGGATTGCTTGCGTGGAATTCGTTGTTGGTTGGGTGAAAAGCGTGGATGTGGGAAAAAGTTGGGCACGAAAATTTTGATGCGGTGAAAAACAACAAACGCCCGGCGAGGGAGGGCCGGGCGTCGTCGTGGAAAGCGGGGCTTTCCAAGAGAAGAGGTGTGTCACTCGCACTAGGACACACACTCTTGAGAGAGTTTGTTTAGTCGTTGCTCAGGGCTTCTGCGTAGGCCTCTTTAGGTCGGAGTCCGATGAGTGTTTCAACGACTTGTCCGTTCTGGAAGACGAGGACGGTGGGGATGGATGAGACTCCGAATTTTTGTGCGAGTGCGGGGTTGTCATCGACATTGACTTTTCCGACGGTTGATTTGCCTTGGAAGTCTTGTGCGAGCTCATCGATGGTTGGGCCGAGGGCTTTGCATGGTCCGCACCATGGCGCCCAGAAATCAACGAGTGTTGGGGTTGAGGCGTTGACGAGTTCATCGAAGTTTGATTCGGTGATCTCGACGGCTTTGGTTTGGGTTGTGTTGCTCATGTTGTTTCCTTTCATGTGTGGTCAACTGGAAGGATGAACACAAATACCAATCGTTCTATTCCAAATAGACTGATTTGTATAAATTTTAGTTACTGGCGCGTTCGAGAAGAATTTCGGCGATGCACAGCGCGTCGTCTGCGGGCGTGCGTGCTTTGGTTTGGCGAGCAACGCAGGAGGCGCCTGAGGAGAGTAGAGCGAGTTTGCGGGAGAGTTCTTCAGGGCTCTTGAGACCTGCTTTGGTGCAGAGTTCAAGGAAGATTTCTGTAAGGCGGCGATGGTGCGCCAGTGCGGCTTGTGCGGGGGCTGAGTCGTGGTCTGGGAACTCGGCGACGGCTGCTTGGAACATGCAGCCGCAGAAATCGGGGTCTTGGTAGGAGTCGCCGAGGGTGCGGAAAATCGCAAGTATTTGCTCGTATGAGTCGTTACTGGCGGCAAGTGCGTGCTCTTTCATGCGTCCGATCATGATCTCGGAGCTTTGGTTGAGGACTTCGACGATGAGCTGGTCTTTGGAACCGAAGTTGTTGTAGAGGGTCATTTTGGCGACCCCTGCTTTTTCGAGGATTCGATCGACTCCTGTGGCGTGGAATCCTTCGCGTTCGAAGAGTTCACGGGCACATTTGAGTACTTGTTCGCGCTTTGAGCTTGCCATATTTGGGAATCCTTACAACTTTTTCTGGATCGAGCGGAATAAATAGACAGGTTGGTCTATTCTACTCAACTGGACTTGCAAGTGGCACTGATTTCTGCTGGGGACTCGAGCGCTGTTTGCTGAACGAAAGAAACAAACCATTTCCTGCTCAGGGTTGCCCGGATGGTCCGGG
>JARGNC010000023.1:0-8654 GCA_029212425.1 Phycisphaerales bacterium | reverse complement strand
ATAGCACAGGAAACTCAGGGTTTCTACCGGGATTTACCCCCTAATTTCACATTTGTCTTGTCGGGCGGTATTGTTGGCGGTGACTGATCAACACCCACCATTGAGCGAAGTGCCCCCAATCCGGGGGATTTTTAACATTCATAAGCCGTTGGGGCTGACCTCGATGATGGTTTGTCGGGTGGTCAAGGGGAAGTTGAAATCTGGTGGGGCACCCAAAAAAGTGAAGGTTGGGCACGGCGGGACGCTCGATCCGCTTGCGAGCGGGGTGCTTGTGGTGCTGATTGGGAAGGCGACGAAAGAGCAGGATCGGATCATGGGGACGGACAAGTCGTACCGGGCTGTGGTGGATCTGGCGCATACATCTGAGTCCTGTGACATGGAGTTTGAGCCGGTGCCTGCTGAGATTGAGCGGGAGCCGACGATTGAGGATGTGCGTCGTGTGTGCGATCAGTTTGTGGGGGAGATTGAGCAGACGCCTCCGATGTATTCTGCGATCAAGATCAACGGTCGGCGTGCGTATGCGATGGCGCGGAAGGGCGAGGATGTCGAGATGAAGTCTCGTCCGGCGCGGATCGATTCGATCGAGATTGTGGATTACAGCTGGCCGAGACTTGAGATTGATATCCGGTGTGGGAAGGGGACCTATATCCGCTCGCTTGCGAGGGACATTGGTGTTGAGCTTGAGGTTGGTGGGATGCTTGCTTCGCTTGAGCGTACAGCGGTGGGTGGGTTCTTGCTTGAGGATGCGGTCACGCTTGAGGAGATTGGGGAGCCGTTGGATCCTTGGGATCTACCGACTGAGGGGTTGGATTTGTAGGTTGTTTTTGTGGGGTTTAGCTTGTGGGGTCCCAGATTTCTGTGATGTCTTGTCCGTCGCTGACTCTTCGGATGCAGAGGTATGCCATGGTTGATGAGCAGAAGAGGAGGCTGAGTGTGTAGCCGATGACGATGAGTTGGAGGGTGGATTGGGCGAGGAAGATGATTCGGTTTGCGAGTGGTTCGGTGGCGGCCATTTCGGAGTCGCCTGTGAGAACCCTGCGTCCGGCGTCGTTGGTGAGTGTGGAGGCGAGCGCGTCGGTGGTAGCGATGGACCAGTTGGCGAGGATCGCGACGATGGTGGTGATTGTTGTGCCGAGGATGATGAGGATGGTTGCGTAGATTGCGAGTCTGATGGGCTTTGCGATGAGGTATGCGTAGGCGCGTTGGAGGGCGTCAAAGCCGTCTGTTCCTTCGATTGCGAGCGCGGAGATGGAGAGTGGGAGTGTGAGGATGTGCATGGTGAGGATGCAGACGATGAGTATCGAGAGCAGGAGTCCGATGAAGTAGAGGATTGCGGCGAGGATGTTGACGACTGGGAGGCCGAGGATTGGTCCGAGGAGCATGACGATTGCGGCGAGGATTGCGACTGCGAGGAGTGGGCCGAGGGTTGTGAGTGCGATTTGTCGGATGGTGCGGAGTGCTGCGTTGAGTGATGCGGTGGTGTCGGTTTGTCGTCCGAGGGCGAACTCGATGCTTGCGGAGCGAGTGATTGCGAATCCGAAGATTCCCATGATGAGGAGGATTGGGGTGTAGAGGGCGAGCGATGTCCAGGGGTCTTGTGCGATGAGTGCGATGTGGTGTTGTGCGCCGGTGGCGAGTGTGTTGATGATGAGCGCGGGGTTGAGGGTGGAGAGGGCGTAGGGGATTGATTGGAATCCTGGGTAGGCGGCTTGTGTTGTGAGTGGGGATTCTGCGGGGGAGAAGGCCGCGGAGTAGATTGAGGTGACGAGGACAAGCATGAATGCGGCGACGATTCCCAGAAACCAGCGGGAGGGGGAGAATGCCATGGCGGGGGCACGGAGAAGGGATGGCCAGAGGAGGTCGGCGGTGAGGTCTTCGAGGAGGACTTTGGGTTCGGAGGTGCCTGGGTTTGGGGAGTTTGTGTTGTGCTTGGATGGGCTCATGTGTTGATGCTACACGATCGTGGTTGCTTTGGCGCGTTTATGAGCGGATGATGGTGGTATGAAGAATGCTGTCTGGATCTGGATCGTGCGTGTTGTGTCATTGTGTGTGTTGGGTCCGATCGCGGGGGGGCTGATGGGCTCGCTGCGCGGCGGGGATGGGTCCGCGCATGCGACGGCGTTTGTTTCTGATTCGCTTGTGGGTGGGTTGTTCGCGCTGATAGCTGTGTTCTTTCTTGCGATGATTGGTGGGATCATCGCGACCAAAGCGGTGTCGCTGCGCGAGGGTGTTTTGAATATGGGATTGGTTGTGGCGTGGGGCGCTTGGGGGGCGGGGCAGGTCGGTGAGGCGTTGCGAGGTGCTCCGGGATCGGGCTCGCTTGTGATGCTTGCTGCTGAGGGGGCGGTGGCGTTGGTGCTCGCGTTGGTGGGGCTGGTGATGTTGAGCAAAGCGAGCGGTCGTGGTCGTGGGGGTGAGCATGATGAATGCGTGCGGGTTGATGGTGAGGTTGTCAAGCGGATTGGTGGGGCGGCTGGACCGAGTTTGATGTTGGTGGGGATCGGGGTTGGGGTGTCGATGCTGTTGGTGTGGTTGCAGGTGCAGAACGATTTGTCGGGACAAGCGGTGTGGGGCGGGTTTATCGGTGCGTGTCTTGCTGGTGTGTTTGGTGGGATGGTGCTGAAGAACCATTCGTTGAAGCATGAGCGGAGCGGTGAGGCGGATTTGTCTTTGGTGCCTGTGATGGTTGGGGTGATGCTGGGCGCGGTGATTGGTCCTGTGTTGACGATGGTGATGCCTGGGAGTGGGAAGGTGCTTCATGCGTTGGCGCTTGGTGAAGCGCCTGGGTGGATGATGATGTCTTCGCTCGCTTGGGTTGGTGGTGCGTTGATCGGGACTCCTGTTGGGTTCTCTTGGGTGGAATCGTCTGTGGCTCGGCAGCAGGTGCAGGCGGCGCGCGGGTGAGGCGTGTTTGTTGAGGGTTGGGGGGTGAGAACAGGGGATTTGGTGGGAATAGAAGCATTCCAAGGAAGGTTTTGTGTGGTGGGTCTGTCTAGTATTGGGATAGATTTACACTTTTGAAACCTCGAGAAATGGAGTTGCCATTGACTTGCTCAACTGATTGTCAGCACGAGACTTCTGGACATGCGGAGACGAACGCGGCGGGGATGCCTGACGTGCAGGGGAACTCGGATAATCGGATGGTCGCGATTGATCGTGTGGGGGTGAAAGAGGTTGTGTATCCGATGCGTCTTGCGACGCGGGATGGTGGGGAGCAGACCGCAGTGGCGACGATTAATATGTATGTGTCGCTGCCTCAGGAGAAGAAGGGGACGCACATGTCGCGGTTCCTTGAGGTTTTGAATGAGCATCAGTGCTCGCCATTCCGTCCTGAGGATATTCCGGGGATCACCAAGGCGATCAAGGAGCGGCTCAACGCGAGCAACGCGCACTTTGAAGCGTCGTTTACCTACTTCATCGAGAAACCCGCGCCGGTGACCGGTCAGAAGGGGTTGATGAACTATGAGGTGAAGTTTGAGTGCACGGCGAACTCGCACGAGGATTTCGTGATGACTGTCGCGGCTCCGGCGACGAGCTTGTGTCCTTGCTCGAAGGAGATCTCGGAGTATGGGGCGCACAACCAGCGGTGCCGCATCGCGGCGGCGGTGCGGACGGAGGGGTTCATGTGGATCGAGGATCTGGTTGAGCACCTTGAAGGGGCGGCGAGTCATCCGGTGTACGCGGTGCTCAAGCGTCCTGATGAGAAATATGTGACCGAGAAGGCGTTTGAGAATCCGAAGTTTGTCGAAGACATCATTCGGGATCTTGCGCTGGGTCTCAATGAGGATGATCGGGTTGTTCAGTACGCGATCTCGTCGGAGAACTTTGAGTCGATCCATTCGCATAATGCGTATGCGGAGATCGAGCGGGATAAACGGGTGAATCCTGCGTGAATGGGATTTGCTGGAAGTTGATCCTGAACTGTTGAACGGGCCGATTGTGTACCATGGTGTGGGCCGTGGTTGTGCATTTGGGTCTGGTTGGCGGTGTTGATGGTTCGTGTATCGAAATACATTCCGAGTATGTTTCATCGGCGGCTGATTTTGCTCATGCTTGCGGTGTGTGTTGGCTTTGCCGGCTTGTTTGTGCGGATGTCTTGGATGACGGTTGTGGAGGGGGAGGCGTCGCGGGAGCTTGCTGAGTCGAGGCTCATTCGGCGGACCTGGCTCCCCACGACGAGGGGGCGGGTGCTGGATCGGACGGGGCGGGTGCTGGCGTATGACCAGGCGAGTTATGATGTCGCGGTTGAGTACTCGGTGCTCAGCGGGGAGTGGGCGTCGGCGCGGGCGAGGCGGTATGCACGCAGGGCGCACAAGGATCGGTGGGATTTGTACTCAGATACCGAGCGGGATGCGATTGTTGCGAACTATCGGCTGATCTATCAGAAGCATGTCGATGCGTCGATGCGGACGATCGCGGCGTACACGAAGATCGAGCTCGATGAGCTGCTGGCAAAGCGGGACGAGATTGTTGAGAAGATTGAGCGGCAGCATCGGTCGATTGTTGAGGCGCGGGTTCGCAATGAGGTCGAGGCACGCGAGCGGAAGGGGTATGCGGTCACTGATGAGGACCTCGCGCGGTTTGTGAAGAACTCGTCGTCGAAGATTCGGGAGCAGACGATTCCGCATGCGATTGTTGAAGGGGTGAGCGATTCGGTGGGGTTTGATCTGATGCGGACGATGGTGCGGGAGGTGCCTGCGATGAGTTATGTCGCGGGTGGGAACGAAGCGCTTGATGAGATGATCCCGTTGTTTCCGGGGATGTCGGTGACGGACAACACTCGGCGGGTCTATCCGTTTGAATCAGAGACGGTGATTCTGGATCGGTCAACTTTCCCGTTGCCTTTGCGGGATGACTCGACGGTGCGTGTTGATGTGGATGATCTTGGATCATTGGTGCTTGGGAGTGTGCGGGATCGGGTGTTCCGAGAGGATGCTGATCGGAGGCGCGATGCGATCGAATCGGACGAGTCTTTGCGTGAGCGTGCGGTGATGGCTGATGGGGTGGATCGTGGTCGGTATACGGATCAGGATCGGGTAGGGCATACGGGGATTGAGTATGCGATGGAGCACGAGCTGCGTGGGCTGCGTGGGGTTCGGACGGAGCATCTGCAGACGCGCGGGGTGACTGAGGTTTCTCCGAGTCCTGGGCGGGATGTGCGTTTGACGCTTGATATGTCGCTCCAGGCGAGGGTCCGTGCGATTCTTGATCCTGCGGTGGGGTTGACGAGGGTGCAGCCTTGGCATGACAACGAGTACATGGCGGTGGGGACGGAGCTTGATGCGGCGGCGGTGGTGCTCGAGGTCGCGACGGGGGAGGTGCTCGCGATGGTTTCTACGCCTGTCGCGCCGCGGGATGGGGATTGGGGACGGTTGGGGTTGACGAGTGAGGATGCGGTGGAGCGGTTTCGTGATGAGCGTTTTCCGTATGTGAATCGTGCGATTGCCAAGCCGTACCAGCCGGGTTCTGTGGCGAAGGCGTTGGTGTTGACTGGGTCGGCGAAGCTTGGGAAGTATGCGCAGGGTGAGCGGATCGAGGCGACGGGGTCGCTGTATCCGGATCGTCCGAACATTTTGCGGTCGTGGATTTTTAAGAGGACGAACGGCGCGGTGACGCATTTCCAACAGTTGGGTCGGCATCCGGATGGGGCGGATGCGTTGATGGTGTCGTCGAATGTGTTTTTCTTTACGCTTGGTCAGCGGCTTGGTCCTGATGGGATCAAGGATGTGTACTCGATGTTTGGGATTGGTGTGCCGATTGATTTGGGGATCGGTACTTCGTGGGCTGGGTCGACTGGTGTGTTTGATGGTGAGGGTGGGACGCTTCCGATTTCACCTGAGGATGCGATTCAGATGGGGATCGGGCAGGGGCCTGTGACTTGGACGCCGTTGCATGCGGCGGATGCTTTTGCGACGCTTGCGCGTGGTGGGTTTGATATTGCGCCGAGTTTGATCCGGACTGGTGAGATGCCTGTGGTTCGGAATCTTGGGCTCCCTGCGTGGTCGGTGCGGGCGGCGCTTGATGGGTTGCATGAGGTGGTGAATAACCCTGTGCATGGGACTGGTGAGCACATTACCTACGGGACGGTCCGGGATTCGGTGTTTAATGCGGAGGGGATTGATGTGTGGGGGAAGACGGGGACGGCGACATCATCTCCGTTGGTGATTGATCCGGATGGTGATGGGCCGATGGAGAAGGAGGTGGTCCGGGAGGGGGATCACAGTTGGTATGTGACGCTTGTTGGTGCTGGTGGGACTCCTGAGTATGCGATCGCGGTGGTGGTGGATTATGGTGGATCGGGGGCGAGGGTATCGGGTGCGATTAACAACCAGATTGTGCATGCGCTTGTGCGCGAGGGGTATCTGGCTGGGGCGAATGTTGTCGATGCGGGGGGATCGCAATGAGTGCGTATGGGCGTGATCCGATCTGGGTTCGGGCGATCCGTGGCGGGGGCTGGGGGGATCATTCGATCTTTGATGCGGTGAAGGTGATGAATGCGGCGTGGTTGACGCTGATCGCGTCGCTTGCGCTGACCTTGATTGGGATTTACTCGATTGATGTCGCGGAGGGGAGTGTGCGCGAATCGGGCACCAATCCGATGGCGGCGGAGGCGCTCAAGCAGTTGGTGTTTTTGATTGTGGGGTTGATGGCTTGTGTGGTGATTGCGCTGCCTCACTACAAGATCATCGGGATGTTCTCGGTGTTGATGTATGCGGTGGGTTTGGGGTTGTTGGTGTTTCTGATGCTTCCTGGGGTTCCGAGTTGGTTGGTGACTCCACGGAATGGGGCGAAGGCGTGGATCAATCTTGGGGTTGCGGACTTCCAGCCATCGGAAGTGATGAAGATCGCGTTTGTGCTACTGGTGGCGCGGTATATGCGGTATCGGTCGGCGCATCGGAAGATTCGTGGGTTGGTTGTTCCTGGGATTATTGCGGCGGTCCCAGTGGCGTTGATTACGCTGCAGCCTGACTTGGGGACGGCGAGTTTGTTTGTGCCTGCGTTGTTTGCGATGCTGATCGCGGCGGGGGCTCGGCTGCGGCACCTGACTTTGATTGTTCTGTGCGCTGCGATGGCGGCGCCGGCGGCGTATCCGTTGCTTCGGCCGCATCAGAAGTCGCGGATAGTGGGGATTGTCAAGCAGTTCCGTGGGGATGATTCGGACTCGCATGGGATTAACTATCAGAGCACTCGGGCGCAGACGCTGATCGGGGCGGGGCAGGTGACTGGGATTAGTGATCCGCAGGCGCGGGCGCTTGTGCGGTACAACTCGCTTCCTGAGGATCACAACGACATGGTGTTCGCGGTGGTGGTGGATCGGTTTGGGTTGATTGGGGGGATCTTTGTGCTGGGGTTGTATGTGATGTGGATTGGGGGGGCGTTGTTGGTTGCGGGGAGTTGTCGCGACCCGCTTGGTCGGATGATCGCGGTGGGGATTCCGGCTTTTATCGCGGCTCAGGTGATTATTAATGTGGGGATGAATCTTGGGATGCTCCCGATCATCGGGATCACCCTACCCTTTGTGAGTTATGGCGGATCGAGTCTACTGACTTGTTGGGTGATGACGGGATTGATTGTCAATGTCGCGCTCCACCGCCCCAGACCGCCTTACCGGGCTTCTTTTGAGTACGCTGATGATGATGGACCGCCGGACAACTACCAACAACCAACACGACCGTATGGGCGATCCGCGGGATTCTCGGGGAGGGCGGTCACGCGCTGATGGGTCGGGTGATCGATCGGGTGCTCCTCGGAAAGAGGTCGAGGTTTCACTGAGTGACGGATTGGAACCGATCGCGTGTCCTGAGAAGGTGATGGGGATGTTCGGGGAGTATGGGATCAGCTTTGAACCAGGCGAGATCGAGAAGCTGGGGTTGTACCTTGCTCATCTGATGGCCATGAACACACGGATGAATCTCACGGCGATTCGAGACGAGGAGAGCGCGTGGGAGCGGCATCTGTTTGATGCGTTGACGCTTGTGCCTGTGCTTCGGGAGATGGGGGAGAGCGGGAAGATTGTTGATATTGGATCGGGTGGTGGGATTCCGGGGATCCCGCTTGCGATTGTGATGCCGACATTTGAGTTCACGCTGGTGGATGCAACGAAGAAGAAGACGGCGTTTCTTTCGTTGGTTGTTGAGAAGCTTGGGCTGAAGAATGTGTCGGTGATCAATAGCCGGGCGGAGGGGCTTGGGCAGGACAAGGGGACGAAGGTGTTGCAGGGGTACACAGGGGGGCACAGAGAGCAGTACGATGCGGCGATGGCGCGGGCGGTGGGGAAGGTCGCGATGATCGCGGAGTTGACGGTTCCGCTGGTGAAGATTGGTGGGCTTGTGGTGCTGACCAAGGGTGAGAAGGCGGACGAGGAAGTCGCGGAAGCGAAGAAGGCGCTGCACATGCTGCACACGCATCACATCGGCACGGTGGAGACGCCTACAGGTCGGGTGGTGGTGCTTGAGAAGCAGCGGGCGACTCCCAAGATGTATCCTCGGAAGGATGGGGAACCCAAGCGGATGCCTTTGGGGATTGTGAACAAGTGAGTCGCGATGTCGAGATGTTGCTGGGGGCGGGTGGTCCGATCGCGGAGCGGTTGGGGGAGGGGTATGAGCCGCGCGATGAGCAGCTCGCGATGGCGGGTGCGGGGGATCGTGCGATGG
>JARGNC010000022.1 GCA_029212425.1 Phycisphaerales bacterium | reverse complement strand
CGACGAGCAACATGTGCGACATCGGGATCGGTTGGTTCTTGTTGATCGCGTCGATGAGCCAGTAGGACTGCATATTCGGGATCACGGACCACGCGACCAAAGGAAACGCGTTGGTCTTGGTCGGCTTCAAGAACACAGAGTCCTTCGGAAGCGGCGGACGCGAGAGCGGGACCGCTTCTTCACCGATCTGCATCACCAGCATGGATTGGCCAAGCGAGTTCGGATCGATTTCGACGATCATCAAGCCGGGTTCTTCGCGAGTGTTGCTCTCCAACGGAGCGTCTTCATCAAAGACCGCAAACGGCGGAGTCACCAAGCCCACACCGTTTGGGGATGAACCGTAGTAAAAAGAGTCGCCAGCTTTGAGTTGGGTCGTCGGAGGACCAAGCAGATCCACGATCATCATCGATCCGGGTGCTCGGAGCATAACCTCTTGCCACTGCGGATCTTCGACAGGTCCCATCGCGAGGACTTCACGGATACTGACAAAGTTCCGAGGATCGTACCCTTGCTCATAGAACTCATCAGCGGTCATCCCATTCCGAGCCGCGGCGAGTTCCCAGACGCGTTCACGCTGGAAGTCATATGCATCGAGTCCCAATGGAGATCTTGTTGCCGCGATCTCCGCAACGCGGTCGTTTGAATAGACATGACGCCCGATGAAGTGGTTGGACATGAGTCCCATGAGGAACACAATTCCGCAGATCATGATGGTCATCACCTGACCAACCCTCGTTGATACAGCGGTCGCAACCGCTGAGATCACCAGCAGAGCCAATCCAAGGGCGATGCAAGACATGAAAATCTGAGGCGGGAAATCCGTCGCAATCGCTTGGACCTCCCATTCATCGTTGAACAGAAGCACCCCGAAATACGCGATCCAGATCAGCGGCAGCATCAGCAAAGACGCGGTTTGGCTGAACGACCATCCATAGACGAAGTTCGCCAATCCCGCGATGATGATCGAGCCGAAGACAGCGGAGAGTCCGAAGAGAATGACTGGGAAATCTGGTTCATCCGCAGCGGTGGTCTGGACGCCGTGCCGAATCGACATCAAGAGCATCGCGACCATAATCCCGATCGCGACGAGCATTGCCATCGCGATTCCGATGTACTTCCCAAGAATCACGCTGGGTCGACTAATGGGCTTGGAAACGACCGTCAGGATGGTTTTGTTCTCAATTTCACGCGAAATCGCGGCGGTCGCAACAAAGGATGAGAGCACAATTCCAAGGACGAACACTGTGGACATGGAGATGTCGTAGAGGAGTTTGTTGTCGCCCGTGACTTCTCCTGGGAGCGAGGCGCGTCCCATGGTGAATCCGATGATCCAGGTGTTCATGACCTGCAAAAAGGCCGCGATCATGAGCATCACCACCAGAATCGGCTGGCGGAGACTCTCGATAAACGAGTTTCGTGCGATGGGGAGAATGTGTCCAATCATGCGGTGTTGATGGTAGCCGGGGAGTCTGGTGATTGCAGCAGAGATGGGGTCAGGGTGGGGGAGTCCGACTTGGGTGGTTCTCTGGAGCGCATCTATCGCGCCCCACGGTGTCGGAACGCTTCCCATACGGCTCAAGCCAGGAGCGGGTTCAACGATCTTGCACACGAATCCATAATCTGGTCGAACCCCAATCCCAAAACTCGCGTAGGGAGATCGGCAGGAGCTCGTCGTGTGGGTGATCTGGGGTGAACAAGTGGACTCAGCGAGTCCGGATGCCCACAATAGAGCCCCTATAGTCCAGCGGGTCCACACGGACCCACGACTCGTGGTGATGCCACAACCGGATAGCACACATTGGTGATTCGAGCGGGACACTCGGATCCCGAAAGATGAACCAGAAACAGAACCAGAAACAGAGGTTTCAACGACACATGGTGCGAGGCGACTACCAAACATACCGAAGGGCATCCCTGATCTGCGTCGTTGGCTTGATTATTCAAGTGTTCGTCGCCCTGATGCTTCTGATCTATTCAACTTACTCCGGCGACCACGCCGCACGCAGCGCTTCGATCCTCTTTGGATCAGGTGTCATCGTGTGGGGGATGCTGCTGTTCGTGTTCGATCAGCATCGCCGGGAACGCATCGAAGCGATGGAAGCGGAGCAGTACTCCAACGCTGGCGGCGCCTCGGCGAGTGCGTTCTCCGAATCTGATGACCTGCGTGTCGTCGCTCGACGCTTGGCATTCATCCAAAAATGGATTGTCCCAGCGAGTGGCTTGATCTTCGCTGGGATCAACATCCTCGCTGGTCTGAGCAGACTCCGATCATGGGACGCGTTTTCGTCTCCAGAAACCTTTACATACAACACACGCATCCTCGGCGCGACACTCGCGATCGGTCTTTCGATGGGTGTGGTTGGATTCATCTTCGCGCGCTTCGTGTCCGGGATGGGCAAAGTCCAGATCTGGGCAAACCTGAGGGCTGGTGCCGCGCAATCCGTCGCGATCTCACTCGTCGGCGTGCTGCTCGCTGTCGCAGCGTTCATGGAACTCTCGCTGGGGCAGATGGGACTCAAAGCTCTGACCCCGATGATCGTCCCGATCGGCATGATTGTCCTCGGATGCGAAGTCATCGTGAACCTCATCCTCGATGTGTATCGTCCACGCAAAGCAGGGGAAGACCCGCGTCCCGCGTTCGATTCTCGCTTGCTGGGACTGCTTGCCGCTCCAGACCGGATCGCTGCGAACATCGGTGAAGCGGTCAACTACCAGTTTGGTGTTGATGTCACCGGGACTTGGTTTTACCAACTCCTCTCCAAACTCGTGCTCTGGCTCGTCGGTATGGGCGTTGTCATCGCATGGTTAATGACCATGCTCGTCGTCGTTGAACCACACGAACGCGGATTGATCCTGACCAACGGCCGCGTCAGCACGCCGATCTACAGCTTCGGAGACCAAGGCGATGGAGACATCGGACCGGGTCTGCATGTCAAACTGCCTTGGCCGTTTGCGACCTACGAGACTCCGATGTCCCTCACACGATCCGCAGGACAACAAGAGGAAATCCGGACCACCACAGGCGTCCGCGTGCTCCAACTCGCTTCCGATCAACCAGACAAAGACAAGCGGACCCCGATCATCTGGACTGAGAAACACGCATCTCGCGAGAAACTCAACATCGTCCAACCGACCCGAGGCATCGAGGGCGAAGACAACGCGGTGCAATCCGCGCAAGCAAATCTCTCCCTTATCGCGATCGAAGTCCCGATGCACTTTGTTGTGCGTGATGTCAAACTCTTTGATCAGTTCGCAGGTCCAGGTCAACGCGAGGACCTGCTGCAGATGATCGGTCGTCGCGTCGTCACCCAGTTCCTCGGCGAGTGGCCGATCGACTTGGTCTTGGCGCACAACCAGACCGACATGCTCGAACAACTGCACACCCGTCTCGACGATGCATATTCCCAACTCAACGAGGGCAAAGGTCCAGGGATTGAGATCCTCTTCGTTGGGATGCAAGGGGCGCACCCTCCGCTCAAGGTCGCTCCTTCGTACGAGCGCGTCATCGCGGCTCGTCAGAATCGCGAGTCGATGATCGAGGATGCGAGCCGAGTCGAAATCCAGACGCTGGCCGAAATCGCAGGCTCTGTAGAACTCGCAGAGCAGATTGTTGCCCAGCTTGCGGAGCTTGAGAACCAGCGCCGTGCAAACGCGGACGCGACACTCATCGCTCAAACCGAACTCGAAGTGCAGCGTCTGCTCGAAACCGCAGGCGGCGAAGCGGGCGAAAAACTTCTTGATGCCGGCGCTCAGCGTTGGAGCAGACACATGTCCGAACGCGGACGAGCGGTGCTCCTCAACGGACAAGAGCAGGCATACGCCGCATCACCGATGCTGTACCGTTCCCAAGCGTACTTTGACGCGTTGCTTGACGCGATCAAGGATTCCCGTGTGTACCTGACGCCGAGTGATCTTGAATCGCTCCATATCCGCATTGATCTGATGGATCTTGAAGCGGGCACCGATGTGTTCGATGCCGAGGCAGGCGCCGACATGAAACAGTATTGACCTGATCGACTGAACCGACTTTTTATCAGGGAGCACCCGGACAACGCTTCCTGAATGACCCCCAACCATGGGGATGGAGATAAACCGTGCGATACATCTCGCTATTTGTGCTTCTTGCATTCGTGCTCGCGATTCTCAGCTTCAGCATGCTGTTCACTGTTCGGTTCACCGAATCGGCGGTCAAAACAACATTCGGTAAAGCCGGTGAGAACTCGATCATCGTCGAACCAGGGCTGCACTTCAAAGCACCTTTCCCGATCCAGTCTGTCACCAAATACGACACACGGACCCGGATCGTCCAGGCACGCTCAGAGACACAGCAGACCGCGGATGACTTCCAGGTCATCGTCGAAGCGTTCCTGACCTATAAGGTCGAGGATCCGTTGAAGTTCTTCCGTGCGTTCTCCAATGCAGGCGATCGTCCAATCGATCACTACATCAAAGCAGAGGATTCCGTCCTGCAAGATGTCCTGCGTTCATCGCTCGGAGAGACTTCCAAGTTCTCCATTACTGACTTGTATTCTTCACAATCAAACTCATCCGCGCTCCCAGAACTCGAAGCCCAGGTCCTCGATCAGATCGTTCGTGGTGGATCGGGTGGAAGCCCGCTCGCGGATTACGGCATTACCGTCACCTTCGTCGGAATCGACCGGATCATCCTCCCAGAAGACACCACCGATGCGGTCATCACTCGCATGGGTGCGAACCGTGACCGACTTGCAGAACGCTACGAGTCCGAAGGGCGATCACAAGCACGCGCCATCGAAGCGAAAGCAAAGTCCGACGCGGACAAAATCCGTGCATTCGCTCAGCGCCGTGCAGACGAGATTCTCGCAAAGGGTGAAGCGGAAGCCGCACCATATCTTGCTCAGCAGAATGTCAACCCAGATCTCGCGGTGTTCATCCAGAACATCCGTTTGATGCGTGAATCCATGGCGAAGAAGTTCACCCTGATCTTCTCGACTTCAGATTACGGCATGCAACTCTTTGATCCAAACATCCTCCAGAATACTCAGAACGAGCTGCCAGTGCCTCAGGGGAACAACAGCGGAGCGCTGAGCTCTTCGGATTCGGAGGATTGATCGATGAGTGAACACGATCACAACCTCGACGATCTGGTGAACAACCCGGATCAACCTACTCACGAGCAGCCCGTCTCCAACAGAGCGGCGTCGGTCCGTCTCCGCGGCGCGGAGTCCAACCAAGAAATCATCGATCAGGCGCGGATGGACACCGCGAACCAATCACTCGCAGAAGCACTCAAGATCACCTACGGCTTGCTCAAAGTCGCGATGATTGTGCTCGTGGTGCTGTTCGTGGTTTCCGGAGTCCAATCCATCAAGGAAGGCGAACGCGGCATCAGTGTCCGCTTCGGAAAGCAGGTCCGAACCAATCTCGAACCTGGATTCCAATGGTCGTTCCCATACCCAATCGGCGAGATCGTCCGTGTCGGCGAGGGTGCTGTTGAGATGGCGGTCGCGAAGGAGTTCATGCCAAACATTCCGGGTGACCAGTCCGACGAAGCCGCCCTTGCGGTGAACATTGATCGCTTCAACGATTCGTCGACGCTCAACCCAGCGAACGACGGCTCAAACATCACCTCTGATTTCAACATCGCGCACACACAGTGGAGCGTGAACTACCACCGCTCGAACCACGCGATGTATGTTTCAAACATCATCCCGGAGCAAGAGCGTGCGATCATGAAAGCCGCCGTGCAGCGTGCGGTGGTGCAGGTGATGGCGACCGTCACCATCGACGATCTACTCAAGAACTCGTCAGAGTCCATCGCGGGTCGTGTGCTCTCGCTTTCGCAGAAAACCCTTGACGATCTGGAGACAGGCATCTCGATCGACCGTGTGGTTCTCACACGCAAGAACGCGGCGCTCTCGCTTCGCGCAAAGTTCAACTCGGTGCAGACCGCAGCGCAGACCGCAGGCAAAGCACGGGAAGATTCCTTGCTGATGCGTGATCAGATGCTCAACGAAGTCGCAGGACGCGGGAGCGATGTGCTTCTCGCTGAGATCAACGAATACGAACGACTCATCGAACTTGGATTGACCACTGAATCCGAAGCCCAGCTCGAGCGGATCGACGCGATCCTCGAGGGACGACCTGTCGAGATCGACGGCGAAATGGTCGCAGGTTTGGTTTCCGGAGAGATTTCAGAGTTGCTGACCCTTGCGACGACGTATTCGTCGAACCGGATCAGCGAAGCGATCGCGCAGCTCGAGAACTACCGATCCAAGCAGGCGCAGTACGATGCGAACCCCAAGCTGATGATCGCTCGTGATTGGTCCTCAGCAATGGCAGAGTTTCTTGACAAAGAGTTCGTTTCCACAATCGTCCTCCCAGAAGGCGTTAGCGCCGAGGTGCTGATCAACCGTGATCCGGACATCGCGCGCGAGCTTGACCGAGCACGCAAACGCCGAGAGGCGCAAGGGACGATCGATGAACGACGCGAAGATATGCGCCGTTCGTTCTACAAAACACAACGCGGACTCAAAGAGCCAGAGGAATAAGTATGACCGCAGCGACGACCGATTCCACCCCCAGCCCAACCAGTGCTGCCAGCGATTCGCGTCGCTCCGTTGTTGCGTGCCAACAGCTCACCAAGACATTCAAAGACTTCTGGATGCGTGACCAAGCACGCGCTGTTGACAAGCTCGATATGGTCGTCCGCGAAGGAGAAATCTTCGGTCTGCTGGGACCGAACGGCTCAGGTAAAAGCACAACGATCAAGCTGATCCTCGGATTGCTCAAGCCAACCAGCGGCCGAGTAATGGTCTTCGACAAACCCACCACACATGTCGCGACCAAGTCTCGCATCGGTTACCTTCCAGAAGAAAGCTACCTCTACCCATTCCTCAATGCACGCGAAACGCTGGATTACTACGGCAAACTCTTCCGCATCGATTCCAAGACGCGTCAGAATCGCATCGACGAACTCCTCGAGATGGTTGGTCTTCAACACGCGCAGTACAGACCCGTCCGCGAGTACTCGAAAGGTATGCAACGCCGGATCGGTATTGCACAGGCGTTGATCAACGATCCGGATCTGCTGATTCTTGACGAGCCAACCACCGGTCTTGATCCGATCGGTACGCGCCAGGTCAAGGATCTCATTCTGGAACTTGGGCGCAGAGGCAAGACCATTATCCTCTGCAGCCACCTGCTGACCGATGTTGAAGATGTGGTCGACCGCATGGCAATCCTCTACGGCGGGAAGATCCGAGGAGAAGGCACATGCGAAGAGCTCCTCTCATCGAAAGAACGGACAACTCTCGAGACCGATGAACTCGACGACGAGACCATTGCTGAAATCGATGAAGTGATCCGAAGGAGATCGTCTGGTGGCAAATCCATCATTTCGGTCAGCTCGCCGCGACAGAAACTTGAAGAGCTGTTCCTCGGAATTGTCGATCGCGCACAAGCGGAGCGTGCCTCGACTTCAGGTGTCACCAAAGGCGGCGAGACCGCCGCCTTCCTCCGGTCCGCTGCTGCTGCCGCACCGATTGCAGGCGATGAGCTGATCGAGAGCTTGCTGAGTTCCGACGGCACAAATGTTTCACCCGCTGACCTTGCTGACCAAGAAAAGGCAACCCCAGCACCAGCAAATGCGCCTTCGACGACCCCAACCGAGTTTGATTCTGCTCCAACAAACGAAGATGACGGGCTGATCAGTTCCCTGATGGGCGCGGATGACACTGACCAGGAAAGCCCGCAGAGCAAGGCAGAGAGCGAACGCAAAGACGAACCTCCACAAGAGGATGTCGACGCAGGCATGATCGATTCGCTGCTCGATGACGACAGCGATAAAGAGACGGGACGATAAATGTTGAGTGCTCGACTCAGTTCGATCGACCGATTCCAGCGTGCCCGATCATTCAAGATCGTCGCGTCGCTGCTTGTGATACTTGGTCTGCTCACCTACGCCGGTTTCACCGTCGTTGGGTACACCACCAGCACCGGTGCTGAGCCGGAGGTCGGCATCCCAGAGATGCTCCAAGACCAAAATGGAAACCTGATCCCCAACCCAATTGCAGAACGCGATAAACAACTCCGGTCAATTCTTGATGTCTCCAAGTCTCCAGTCGACGGCGTCATCAGTGTCGCGCTCATCACGCTCTTTGTACTGGTCGTGATCTGGTTGGGCTTAGGACTGACCTACATCGGGACCATCGGACTGATCGCGATCATCGGTTGGCCTCTCTATTCCTATGGAGGCGGCCTCTGGTCTTCCATCGGGTTTGTCATCATCGGGATGACCACACTGATGCTCAGTTTCTCCGTGCTCCTCCGCGCATTGCGGATCGTGCTCGGAAACGCGCATCCCATCCCAACCATCGCACGCAATGTGCTCGCAGAAGCGATCCGCATGAAGATCTCGCTCGTGTTCATCCTGCTGCTCGCATCGATGCTCGCGGTGATGCCGATGATGCTCGAAGCGGACCAACCGTTGCGATACCGCGTCCAAGGGTTTTTGCAGTGGTCGACATCATTTTCATTCTGGATCATCGCGCTGCTCGTGGTGTTCTTTAGTGCCGCGACAGTATCGTACGAACAACGCGAGAAAGTCATCTGGCAGACGATGACCAAGCCCGTTGCGGCGTGGCAATACATCCTCGGCAAGTGGCTCGGCGTTGTGCTCCTCGCAGGAACCCTCCTCGCGGTTTCAGGGCTCGGCATCTTCCAGTTCACAGAGTATCTCCGTTCGCAGACCGCGCTCGGAGAAGTCGCTCCGTACCAAGCAAGCGAAGGACGGATCATGACCGAGGATCGGATGATCCTCGAAACCCAGGTCCTCACCGCTCGTCGATCGGTCAACCCGGTTTTGCCGTTCAGCCCATTCGATGAGCAGTTCGATGCAGCCCTCGAAGCGGAGGTCCAGAAGGAGCGTCAGCTTCAGACAGACTTCAATCCCAGCGCGAACCAACTCGCAGGGATGCGGATGAAAATCTTCAACGACGCGGTCACGGATTATCGCTCGATCGATCCCGTATATGAGGGATACGCAACCTTCTCGTTCACTGGACTCAGCGAAGCAAAGAGAATCGGCAAACCTTTGACCATGCGTTACAAGATCAACGCTGAGGGGAATCGTCCCGATGTCTTCTACGCATTGACCTTCTCGTTCGAGGACGGCTCAATCATCCCGCGCGAACAGACCGGGCTCGGATTTTCGCACACTTTCACGATCGACCCTCGATTTATCAACGAGCAGGGGCAGATCAACCTCCAGATCTACAACGGCTTGCTCGGACAAGACCGCAGCGGACGAATCGTCATGACCCCAAACTCAGGGACCATGACCATCCCGCCTGACGGCTTAGAAGTCTCCTACCAAGTCGGAACTTTCCGAGGCAACTTCACGCGCATCATGATGGTGCTCTGGACCAAACTGGCGTTGCTCGCGATGGTTGCCGTTTGGGCCGCATGTTTCACCTCATTCCCAGTCGCCTGTCTGATGTCGATCTCCGTGTTCCTGATCGGTGAATCCGCAGGATTCGTCCAGTCCGCGCTCCCAGCTTGGGCAATGGACACCGAATCGGTGGTGGGGGTGTTCCGCACAGGAATCTATCACTTTGCCAACGGCATCTCCAAGTTCTTCAGCGTCTACCACGAACTCAAACCAACCCAACGCATCGCTGATGGTCGATTGCTCGGATGGGCGCAGGTCTCATCAGGCGTACTCGCAATGACTTTCGCGACTGGCGTCTTCTATCTCATCAGCGTATACATCTTCCGTCGTCGTCAACTCGCGATCTACTCAGGGCAATAGGAGCAAGACCATGGGACACAACACAAAGGTGCGTCTGATCGCGATCCTGGTGATGGTGCTTGGGTTGTCCGCTTCAGGTATCCTGACAACAGCGATCGCCGCGTCACAAGGTCAACACGAACTCGTGTACACCGATCGTGCAGAAGACGGCGATCCACCTCAGGTCGCTCTCGGGATCGCGATGGGTGCGTTCCGCGGCATCTTCGTCAACATCCTTTGGCTCGAAGCCACCGCCGCGAAGGAAGAAGGACGCTTCTACGAGTCCATCGAACTCGCTTCGATGATCACCAAACTCCAACCAAGACTCCCTCAGGTGTGGACATTCCATGCTTGGAATATGTCCTACAACATCTCCGTGACCACCCACACTCCGGAGGAACGCTGGGAATGGGTCAAAGCGGGAATCGACCTGCTCCGCAAGGAAGGTCTCAAAGCAAACCCCAACGACATGCACATGCATAAAGAGTTGGGATGGATGTTCCTCCACAAAGTCGCTGGGTACACCGATGACGCGAACCAGTACTACAAAAGACAGTTCGCATATCAATGGCAAAACATCATGGGCACCGCGCCGGTCATCAACCCAGACGAGCGCGGTCGAGATCAAGTCATCGAGCAATACGCACAGTGGGTGCAAAAAATCGTCGATGCCCCAGACTCTCGCACCTTGCTTGCTCAAGCAAATCCAAGAGCGGACCAGATCGCGCGTGCGTACGAGGATGGATTCAATCTCAACTCCCGTTTAGGTGCGGACACCGCATCCACTGAGGAGTTCCTCCGTCGATACCAGATCGATATGCAGATTGTCCGTGCTGGAAAGGAATGGACAATCGAGGAAGTCTCTGGACCCAAGACCAAGCTCATGCACGCGATCCGCGAGCAGTTTGATGATGAGCAGGATTGGGCTGATCTTGCAAACTATCTCCGCAAGAAACTGCTCGTCGAAGAGTACAACATGGAACCAGTCCGGATGGTCCAGCAGGTCCGCAAGTACGGCCCAATCGACTGGAGACTCCCAGCTGCGCACGCGCTGTACTGGTCATCAAGAGGCACCGATGTTGGTCGAATGGAAGTGAACGCTCGGACACGAACCGGGATGGACTTCCTCAACGCGTACCGAATCGTGATGCAATCCATCCAAGACCTCTGGCGCCACGGCGATCTCTACTTCAACTACCTTGATGTCCACGAAGGACGAGCCGCATATTACCAAGCGGTTCCCAATGCTTACTTTGTTCCAACCTACGGCGCGATGCTCAACGAGGTTGTCAACGCATCGGGGATCTACGAAGCGGATCACAAACCATACCGTCAGTACGCTGTGGGATACGAGAACTTCCTGCGTGATGCTGTCCGCTTCTTCTACCGTCGTGGTGACACGCGGAGCGCAGAGTTCTGGTTCGACAAACTCCGGAACTTTGAAGGGGTGAATGTCAACGATCCTGACTTTGCATACGAAATGTCCCTCTCGCTCAAGGACTTTGCAGACAAGCAGCTCTACGACTCGCTCGGATCTCCACAGGTCGCGGTATCCGAAGTCTTCGCGTCTCTCCAGAGCGCGTTCTTCAATGGATTGATGGTCCGCAACATGGAAGTGTTCAACGGCCAATGGGATTACGCACGCAAAGCGCATGCGTATTACTTCAAGCAACAGTTCAATGAAGTTGTCGCATCCACCAACACCGCTCGAATGGAGTTTATGGATCGCGACTTCGCCTTCCTCGCAGGTCAGCTATTCGCAAGCATGATCATGACCGTCCATCCGGAACAAGCCGAACTGCTCTACGGATATGCTCCCGAAGATCTCAAGCGGTACGCATACGACTCGCTCGCGATCCAGTTCAAACCTTTGGTTGATCAGATGGCGAGTGAAGGCAAGTCAGAACCATTCGAAACGCTGTTCCCTGAACCAGCAGGGATGGAGCAGTTCCGCGTGCAGTACGAAGCAAAGATCAACGCGCGTTCAAACCGAGGCGTCGAAGGCGTCAAACAGAACTGACCCAAGCATCGAGTTCAAATCAAAAAACCAGACCATACCGGTCTGGTTTTTCAATGTGTGAATGGGTTATCCTGTCAGTCCGCGAGCATCGAGCGAGCTTGTTCGTATCGAGCGAGTGTGCCCTGGACGACCTCGTCAGGAAGGACAGGTCCCGGATCGGTCTTGTCCCACTTGCCTGAGTCCACGAGCGATTGCAGGTATTCGCGGACAAACTGCTTATCGAAGCTCGCTTGCGCGCGCCCCGGCTGGTACTCATCCGCAGGCCAGAATCTTGACGAATCCGGGGTGAGTGCTTCATCAATCAAAATCGGTTCATGATCAATAATGTTCCCATCGCCGTCGATCGGGAGACCAAACTCGAACTTGGTATCCGCGAGGATGATCCCCCGCTCAAGCGCATACGCGGAAGCACGCGTGTAGATTTCGATGGACAGATCACGGAGTTTGTTCATCAACTCCATTCCACCCATGTCTTTGACATGCTCTCCAGCGTCTTCAAACGCGATGTTCTCGTCGTGCCCCTCTTCCGCTTTGGTTGCTGGAGTGAAGATCGGCTCAGGGAGTTTGTCGCACTGCTTGAGACCTTCCGGGAGCTTGACGCCGCACACCGAGCCGGTTTCTTTGTAGTCTTTGAGTCCCGATCCCTCTAAGTATCCTCGAACAACGCATTCCACAGGGATCACCTTGCACAAACGGCCGATGGTCGTGCGACCCTCCAGATGCCCTCGTCCCGTGGTTTCAGTGAGCACCTCATCAGGGATCATCGAGTGATCCGTCGAGATCAGGTGGGTCTTGCAGATCCCCTCTTGTTCGATCCAGTTGAGCCAAAAAGTCGCGATCGAGGTCAGGAGTCTCCCCTTACCTGGAATCGGTGTAGGAAGCACAACATCAAAGGCGCTGATCCGATCCGACGCGACCATCACCAAAGCGCCCGCCCCTCCAAGCCCGTCCGCTTGTCTGTGCATCATGTGCTCTGGGAGCGTGTAAATATCACGCACTTTCCCTCTGCGAGCATTGGGGAGCGTGAGAGCCGTCTCGAAGCTCGTCAACGCGGTCTGCGAGTGATTCAAGGAGCCCGGTTCGGTGGATTGTCTGTTCATGCCAAAGCGTAGTAGGGGACGGAGAACCACGCCAGCAATGAAGGAAACAACTGTTGTGAATCCGTCCCTAAGAACTAGTCCTGAGCGGTGCAAGCCCATATTCTTACCAACGGCACCGATTCTGGTCCGCCGCGTTTGTCGCCCGTAGGGCTTTGGAGTTTGATGAGTCCCATGCTGCGGTTCGTATCCCTAGATCCAACGCCCTCCATCACAGGCACGCTCCCAGGAGCGTACCTGGTCGGCAAGGACAATGTCGCCATCACCGGCGAGGTCACCCTCCGCGATGGGATCGTCGTTTGTGAGAAGGGGACCTCAGAAGCCGCGGCGATCGCCGTCCAACTCGACCTCAATCAAGAGCGACTCGATCAACTCGGATCCGACACCACCGTCGAAGGCGTCGAGCTCAAACCACTGGGCACATGGACACTCCAAACCTGCCTGCTCCCACAACGCGAAAATCCGTACCTGCTCGTGCTGGAACTCGCACGCCACCGGATCATGCTCTGCTTGACCAAGCTCGAAGATTGGCAGTCCATCGAATCATCCGAAGGCACGCTCCCGATGCGTCTGCTGTCCGCTGCACAGTCCGTATTCGTGCAAGCATTGGTTCATGCACCAGACTCCATCAAGCCAGATTCGGATGCCGCAAAGCTGGCGCTCCGTGCGTTATGGATAGCGCTTGAAGCGTCCGAACGATTGGCACTCTTCCAAGCACAATCCGATTTCCCTGTTCGTGTCAACGGCGAGATGTACGAATCAATCGACACAGAGCAGACCGAACCTTCACGCCGCAAACCAATCTTGCACCCGACGCGTGGTGGGGTGGTCCTCCCGCTTAAACCCGCTGTGGGGACTGTAGTTTCTCCGCATGTATACGCGCCGATGACACAAGACGCGATCACGCGTTCGTGTGATTTCATCACAGTCCCGATGCGTTGGATCGAGATGGAGCCCGCTGAAGGGGAGTACGACTACACTCGCACCGATCGCTGGATCGAGTGGGCAATCCGCGAAGCGAAAATCCCCATCGTCGCAGGGCCGTTGATTGATTTCCGTTCCGCGAGTGTTCCCGACTGGTTGTATATCTGGGAGAACGACTACGAAACGCTCCGCGAACTCGTCTACGAGCACATCAAGACGCTCGTGACAAGGTACCGCCGAACCGTCACGCGATGGACCGTCAGCTCAGGTCTCCATTGCGGCGAGCATTTCAAGCTCTCCTTCGAACAGATGATGGATCTCACACGCATCTGTGTGCTGGTGACTCGCAAGCTCCATCCGCGCGCCAAGATCCAGGTCGAGATCACCCAACCCTGGGGTGAGTACCACACGCACGACCGCTCATCACTCCCGCCTTTGTTGTACGCAGAGATGCTCTCGCAAGCGGGAATCCAGATCGACGCGTTCTCGCTGCGTATGCAGATGGGGTCATACCGACCTGGACTGCAGACCAGAGATCTGATGGCATTCAGCTCGATGCTCGATCAATACGCCATGCTTGATCGACCCATCACGATCTCATCATTTGGAGTGCCTTCATCAAAGATCGCTCCACGCGATGAACTCCCGAACTGGCCCAGCGCCGGACAGTGGAGACAGCCTTGGAGTGAATCAGCCCAAGCGGACTGGTTATCCGCGTATGGAGCGGTCGCGCTATCCAAGCCGTATATCGAGAGCATCTGCTGGCACGAACTCGCGGATACCAGCGGATCGACCGACATGCGGACCGGCGGCTTGATGGACATTAAAGGGCTCGCACGCCCCGCCCTCGATCGACTCACCGAGCTCCGCAACGGGATCACCGAATCCAAACTCCCACAATCATGGTCAGCGGATGCGTTTCTCAGCTCACCCAGCGTTCCGAGCTGAGGATGGACACGCAACAAACCCATCAGCAAGAAGCCCATCAGATTGATCCCCAAGCTCCGGATTGGTCCCGAACCCCAGCCGCGATGGTTGCGTCTGTGATTCTGGGACTCGCCGCGATTTCAGGATTGATCTGGTCCATCGCGCACGAATCCCGATCAGATCAACGCATCACCACACAATCCACAACGACAGGCGATCAAACCCCATCAGCTCCAGCACGCCTGCTGATCGATCTCAACACCGCGAGTGTACACGAGCTCCAGATGCTCCCATCCATCGGGCCAAAGATCGCACAACGCATCATCGACGACCGCTCCGAACACGGCTCATACGAATCCCTCAAAGACCTCGACCGCGTATCGGGGATCGGACCCAAAACCCTCGCCAAACTCACGGATTGGGTCACCATCTCAACACCTTGAATCCTGCCCCCCTCGCGTCTGTTCACTGTGTATGCTATTGGACATCCAATCACCACCCCCTCGATCTGCTGATCCACAGCGGACCGAGCACACGCGTGCGCGCACAGAAAGAAACCAACCCAAACCCGCTTTGAATCTCCTCGACCCCATCCATCTCAATCCGGAGTTCCGATCCCTTGCAAGCGCAATGGACAAAGGAGGCCGAGTCGTCGCGACCGGATCGAGCGGAAGTTCCGTCGGACTCGTCGCACTCGCACTCCACAAACGCACCAAACGGACGGTGGTTATCGTCTGCGCACACCTCGACGAAGCGGAAGACCTCCACGCAGAAATCAGCACCATCGACGCGGATGCATCCACCCTCTTCCCAGCACTCGAACTCTCTCCCGGCGAGACCAGCATCTCCGCGGACCTCTTCACGCAAAGACTCATGATCGCACGCGACATCGACGCGGGGAACACCACAGGCGTCATCATCGCACCCATCGCGGCGCTCATGCAGCCCGTCCCTGCACTCACCAGAGGACACGCGCTGATCCGTGAACTCGCCACCGGCGAATCCGTTGATCCGACCGAACTCATCGCATGGCTCAACGACCACGGTTACGAGCGCTACGACACCATCGAATCCCCAGGACAGTTTGCGATCCGAGGTGGCATCATCGATGTTTACCCATCCACCGGCGCAGGAATCGATGGAAGCGGGCTACCCATCCCAGTCAGACTCGATTTCTTCGGAGATGAGCTCGAATCCATCGCAGAGATCGACCTCGACACGATGGGATCAGATCGCAAACTCAACACCATCAAACTCGCAGCAATGGGAGAGCGGTACCTCGAAGAAGCATCCGACGACCAATCCTTCCTCGAATCGGTCCCGACCGATTCGCTGACGATCCTCGCGGAGACATTCGAAGTCATCGAGCAGGGACGCGGATACTTTGAGCGTGTCCACGACGGACGCACGATCTACGGCCCGCCTGCCGTGCTCAAACTCCTCGAAACCAGATTCCACGCACTCGCTGAACTCAACCAGTTCTCGGTTGGTAAGTCCGGCGCCGATACGCTCGTCACGCTCCCGGTCGAGCCCGTCCCGCCGTTTGATCGCGAGACCGGACGAGCGATCGAAGAACTCGCGGAACTTGCTCATGAAGTCGGTCGAGTAGTCCTGACCTGCAACTCTCAAGGTGAGTTCGCTCGCTTGGGTGAACTGCTGTCGATCCACGCACGAAACGCACCGATCGAGCGGGAGATCATCGACATCCGCCGAGGGTTTATCTGGCGCGTGCATGATCCCGAAGACGATTCCCCATCCGGCTACGCGATCGTCCCCAGCGGCGAGCTCCTGCACCGATCAAGTGTGCGACGAAGAGTATCCAAAATCCGCGCCGGACGAGCGATGGACACCTTTCTTGACATTCAAGAGGGTGACTATGTCGTCCACGCAGACCACGGCATCGCGAAGTTCGTCGGTCTCCGCATCCTCGATGCATCTGGAACATCCAAAGATCGCACGCTCATCCATCCGACCGCGAAGAAGCGAAAGGAGGATCAGGAAGAGTATTTGACCCTTGAGTTCAAGGGCAAAAGCCGTATCCATGTCCCATGCTCACAGATCGATCTGGTCCAAAAATATGTCGGCGGATTCGCAGGCAAACCCCCGCTCAGCTCTATTGGTGGGAAGAAATGGAAAGCCCAAAAACAACGCGTCGCTGAGTCCGTCAAAGACCTCGCGAGCGAGATGCTCCGCGTCCGTGCGGCGCGTGAACACCTGTCAGGATTCCAGTATCCCGACGACACGGAGCTTTTCAAGGAGTTCGAAGCGGAGTTCCCATACGACGAAACAGAGGACCAACTCTCCGCGATGATCGAGATCAAGAAAGACATGCGATCCCAGCGACCAATGGATCGTCTAATCTGTGGCGATGTCGGATTCGGAAAGACTGAACTCGCGATCCGCGCTGCATGTAAAGCGGTTGAAGCGGGGAGGCAAGTCGCCGTCCTCGTCCCAACGACCGTTCTCGCGGAGCAGCACGAACGGACCTTCAAACAACGCTTCGCGGATTATCCCTTTCGTGTCGAATCACTCTCACGCTTCAAATCCACCAAGCAGATCAAAAGAACCCTTGAGGATCTCAAGCTCGGACGCGTGGACATCGTCGTGGGAACCCACCGCATCCTCTCAAAGGATGTCCACTTCCACGACCTCGGGATGGTCGTGATCGACGAGGAACAACGCTTTGGGGTTGAGCACAAGGAGCGTTTGCTCCAGCTCCGCATGACAGTCGATGTCATGACCCTCAGCGCGACCCCGATCCCCAGAACACTGCACATGTCCATGCTTGGGTTGCGTGATATTTCGTCTCTGACGACACCGCCGGTGGATCGTCGCGCGATCGTGACGGAGGTGATTCCGTACAACAAGCACCGCATCCAGCGAGCGATCGAGCGAGAACTGGCGCGCGAGGGACAGGTGTACTTCGTGCACAATCGGGTCCACAACATTGAATCCGTCGCCGCGGATGTCCGCGCGATGGTGCCGGGCGCAAAGGTAATCTTTGGGCACGGCCAGATGGACCCGAAAGAGCTCGAAGAGGTGATGCTCAAGTTCATGACACGCAAAGCGGACATCCTTGTTTCCACGACCATCATCGAAGCGGGGATCGACATCCCAACCGCGAACACCATGATCATCAACGACGCGGACCGATTCGGGCTATCCGAACTCCATCAACTCCGTGGACGCGTTGGCCGCTCGCACCACCGCGCGTACTGCTACCTCCTCCTCCCGGAAGACCGCTCCATCAAAGAAGTCGCACAAAAACGGCTCAAAGCAATCGAGGAATACTCGATGCTCGGCGCGGGATTCAAAATCGCGATGCGGGACCTGGAAATCCGCGGCGCAGGGAATCTGCTCGGCGCGGAACAATCCGGACACATCGCGACCGTTGGCTATGAAATGTACTGCCAACTCCTCGACCAGACGGTGGAGCGTCTCAACGACACCACAATCAAAGACCAGGTCACCCACACCGGGGTCGATATCGGCTTGGTCGGCTATATCCCCAAGGGCTACATCCCGTCGGATGCTCGCCGAATCGAGGTCTACCGTCGACTCGCCAACGCGTCGACCCAGGAAGAGATCGACCGTGTCGTTGAGGACCTGACCAGCGCGTACACCAAACCACCTGAACTCGTCCGCAGACTCATCATGGCGGCAAGGGTCCGAGCGTCGTACCAATCCATCGGCGTCCGAGCGATCATCAAACGAGGCGACGACATCGTATTCCTCATCATGGACCCCCAAAGACTTGCCAAAATCTTTGAATGCTGTCCCGCAAATACGCGGATTATCGAAGCTGATCTCGCCCAGACGAACGCTCGGACCTCCGCAGGGGAGGGGTACGCAGAGGTCTATGTCCGTCCGGCGAAACCCGCCCATTCACCGATGTCCATCGCAAAAACCCTCGTCGCTTGGGCCAACCCCGATTCTCCCAGGGACTGAAAGAGCTCCTGGAAACAAGATTTGTTGAAGTTCTTACAATCTCTTAGCCCCAAAAGCACCAAAATTCCGATAGAATAGTGAGTTCATCAAGCCTTTCAAGGACGAATATGCCTCACAACGCTGAAAACTCGAAGCTCGAATCCATCTCGCCAATGACTTCAACCGACATCTCGCTCGATGATGATCTTGCGAAGGTGCGCCGTCGGATGATCCGTGAAGCCGCACAAGCGATCGACATCATCAAGTCCGCCATCGATTCGTTGTGGGAGCTCGATGAATCGACCGCGAAGATGATTTCCAAAATCGAGAAAGAGATCGATAAAGAAGAAGTCAGGATCGAGCAGGAATGCTATCGGATTCTTGCATTGAAGAATCCATTTGCCGCCGACTTTCGGCTCATCACATTTATCCTGCGAGTGAATACCGATATCGAGCGGGTCGCGGATCACGCATCATCGATCCGCAAAATCATCGCTCGAATCGAAGAGCCAGCTCCCAAGTGGCCCGAATCGCTCCGTGAGATGGGCGAGCGTATCCCAGTCATGTGCGAGCAGCTCTTGCGTGCCGTTGTCAATACCGATGCCGAGCTTGCACGATCAGTGGTGAAACAGGACCGCGCGATCGACACGCTTGACGGACACGCATTTGAAGAGATCAGAGAGTTGATCAAACAAGATCCCCAGAATGCATCGAACTATCTGCTGATCTTCCGTGTGGCGCGCGAGCTGGAGCGTGTGGGCGATCTCCTGGGGAATATCGCCGAGGGAATCATCTATCTGGTGACAGGAAACATCGTCAGGCACACCCCAAGAAAGAAGAAGCCGGACGCTTCTCGCTCTTAACCAATCACGCTATGTTGAACAGTGCGAGCGTGGATGATCTTGTATACTTACAAGCATGATTCCATTCGGCTGGTTGATTGTTGTCATTGCCCTTCTCATCTTTCCCATCGCCTTGCGTGGACGACGAATTGCGACAGGGCAGTTCTGCCGAGCGTGCCGATTCGATCTTCATGGATTGACTATTTCCGAGGAGCATTCCAAGTGTCCGGAATGTGGTGCTGCTGTTGTTGAGGAGTCCGCTCGTCGCACATCGCTCAGGAAGAGTTCATTCAGCGGCATCGTCACAAGCATCGTGCTGATTCTGATCGCAAGCGGATTGCTCATCATCGGATATTCCGGAGCGGCACCTCGCGTGTACGCACAGTTTCCGGATTTCTTGATTGTGCACCTCGCGATGCTAGGTGATGATGACGCGACCAACGAACTCGTCCCCAGGCTTCTCAGCCAGCCTCCGATCAGTGATTCACTGTGGGACCACCTGATTCAGAACTCATTGAACGCTCAAGCAGACCAAAACCACGACTGGGAACCCATATTCGGGGAAATCCTTGCAATCGCGTGGTCCAGTCAACGGCTGTCTGAAACCCAATCGGAGCACTACTTCACGAGCGCATTGAGCACCGAGTTTGTGATGCGAGGGAGCATCCCGATGGGGTACTCCGAAATCGCGACCAAGTTTCTGACGAAACCTGGAAGAATCCACGCGATCAACAATGATGAAACCGGAAAAATAGTCAAAATCAATGTGCTCAGCACCAAAGTCGGAGACGCCCCTGTCCAAACCTACGGCCAAAACAATGAGGGAACGGTTCTTGGTACATACCAGTTCAGCGTCCCAGCACAGAACTCCATTTGGTCATTCGCGAGCGGTTTGAAGATCGAGCCGGAGTGGTCACAAGTCGGCACCAAAGTGGGGGACACGATTCAAGTGCGTGTGGATTACCAGGTCATCATCGAGGACAGTCCATACACCAACAATTCAAAGCCGTTGGGTCCAGCTATTCTCTCGGAGTTCAGCATCACGAGAGATGTTGTCGTGAAAGACCCCGAGTCGCCTTTGGTGGAACTCATCCAAGACACTCAGCGTAGCACGCAAGTCTGCGAGATATTCAACATATCGCATCTGCGTGTGCTACGAGAGCTGGATCAGGATCGTCAACAATGGATGCCAATCCTCGGCATGACCCTACGATTGAAAGACAAACTCGTAGTTCCGGCAGCATTAAGGGTGTATGTGGTTGTGGATGGGAAGGAATACGAGATCAACTCGCACGCTCAAGAATCCACCGATGGCGGTTTCTACGGCTCAATCCTGAGTTGGAGGCCCGATCCAGAAAACCCAGAGCAGCTTGAGCTATCGAAGGAACTGATCGGCAAACTGTCGAGCGTAACAGAAGCATCAGTGATCTTCCGGACTGATCCAACAATCGCCAACTCGAATCCAGCCATCGAGCAGGTGATAGAAACTCGTGTAGAGTTCCCAAATGTACCAATTCAGTGGGTAGATCGTTACCAAGAGATTTGGAACTCAACGAACTGGATGGAATGGGTGAGCCCTGAATGTGATTGAAGTATGTGAGTGGGGGGGGAGCTCAGTAGCACAGTATTCGAGCAAAGCATTGGAACTGGTATGGTGTATGCGCACGAAAAACCTGCTTGGGTAAGCAGGTTTCGTTCGCGGCTTTTTAACCGGTGAACAGTTGGGTCCATCTTCACCACTCATTACTGAGTAGCTATCTCCCCATTGAACCTCGCGAGAGATCAATGTATATGGGAGGCAAGAATATGCTCATAGTCTCGATCCGGTTCGCACCGGGTTGATTCCCCAAATGAGGTCTCAAACAATCGAGTCTAAGGAAATCCCTTAGAAAGGAGGTGATCCAGCCGCAGGTTCTCCTACG
>JARGNC010000232.1 GCA_029212425.1 Phycisphaerales bacterium | reverse complement strand
CGACGAGCTCGCCCACTACGCCAAAGAAGGCGCGGGAACCTCGGACATCGAGTACCGCTTCCCATTCACCGCTCCAGGATTCGGAGAACTCGAAGGCATCGCCGACCGAACCAACTTCGACCTCGCCCAGCACGCGCAGCACTCAAAGACCAAACTCGACTACTTCGACAACACACGAGGCGAGCTCGCCAAGAATGGCCAACCCAAAGGCGAGCGCTACCTCCCCCATGTCATCGAACCCTCCGCAGGTCTCGACCGAGGAGTCCTCGCGATCCTCTGCGAAGCGTTCACCCCAGACCCCGATCGCGCCTCTGGTGTCTACATGAAGTTCCACCCAAGACTCGCGCCGATCAAAGCCGCCGTCTTCCCGCTCGTCAAAAAAGACGGCATGCCCGAAATCGCCGAACCCCTCTACAAAGAACTCCGCAAACGATTCGGACACCTCGGAACCATCGAGTACGACGAGAAACAATCCATCGGTAAACGCTACGCACGCATGGACGAAGCCGGATGTCCATTCTGCTTCACCATCGATAGCGACACACTCACCGACAACACCGTCACCGTCCGTCACCGCGACACGCTCGACCAAGAGCGCGTCGCAATCGACAAGGTCGGAGACTTCCTCGCTGAAAAGCTCGGTCTTTAGATTTCAATCTTGGTTCAACGCCGACGACGAAGACCGATGACCCCAGCACCAGCAAGCATTCCCAACGCGCCCGGCGCTGGGATGATGACCTGGCCTCGGATTTCGCCGCTCTGGAAATCCGTTGAATGGATATTCAGATAGGTCCGTGAATCCATGATCGCATTGAACTGGAACTGACTCACGCGAGCATCCGCATGAAAGGTCCCAGACCTGAGCGTATCACTTTCGATCACAAGCGCAAAGATGATGATCGGCGAGATCTGCCCGATGTCCGCTGGTCCGTGCAGGTGTCCGAACAGCACATTCGAACCGAGCCCCTCGAACGATCCTTCTACATGGATATCTCGCGTGTCCGTATCGATCGTCATGATCGCGGTCCCGGTCGCAAGAGAACCCGTCGGCGGCACAGGCTGAAACCCATCCAACCCGATATTCCCGATCTGAATCACATCCGCGTGTGACACACACGCACATACCGAGACAGACACACACATCGCTTTCAATACACCCATCATTCCTCCGTGGTCTCCCGCCTCTTCCATCTGGAACATCGGCACCGGCGCCAACACACAAATATCACTCAAATCCAGCAAATCACCAGTGATCGTCACGATTTGATCTGCAATCTCTGCCCAAAAGCCCTCTGATCGCCCATCTTGCTCGTCGGAACTCCAAAAAAACTGCCACACATTCCAAGAATCGTACCCAAACACGAAACTTGATCTCCGCAATCCCCATAAAACCCCCTGCACATATCTCCGTCTTTACACCTTCGCGCAGGGGTCATCTCAATGGGTTTCGGAAAGATCATCGGTATCACCGTCGTCGGCATCGGCATCATGGGCGCCGTCGGCTTCATGATCGTCAAATCACCAATCGGTCAGCAGTTCACCGGTCAAGGGAACAGCAACGAACCCTTCGGCACACCCGTACGACTCCAAGCGGTGGAACGAGGTGATCTCCAACGCACCGTCTCAGCGCCAGGTTCCATCGAACCCAAAACGCTCGTAAACATCTCCTCGCAGGTTTCCGCGAAAGTGCTCGCACTCCCATTCCGCGAAGGTGATCTCGTCCATGAAGGTGATGTCGTCGTTCGACTCGACCCCCAGAACCTCGTCGCCGCCCTCGACAGCGCCAAAGCGGGACTCAAGCAACAACAAGCATCACTGCTCGGCTCAGAAGCAACACTCATCAACGCGCGCTTGCAATTCGAACGCCTTCAATCGCTCTACGAAACCGGAGACGCGACCAAAGCAGAACTCGACGCCGCGGAAGCTGAGTTCCTCAGAGCACAATCAAGCAAAGCGTTCAACGAAGCATCCATCGAACAAGCCGAGGCACGCATCGAGCAAGCGCAGAAAGACCTCGAAAACACAAGCATCACCTCGTCGATCACCGGATTGGTGATCTCCCTCTCCACAGAGGTTGGCGAAACCGTCATCGTGGGCACCACCAACAACCCCGGCTCGATCATCATGGAGATCGCGGATCTCTCCGAGATGCTCCTCAAAGCAGCCGTGGACGAAGCAAACATCGCACCCGTCGAAATCGGTCAGGACACGACCATCTTCATCAATGCGTACACCGATCGCACATACACAGGCCGTGTCTCAAACATCGCACGCAAACGCCAAGTCGCAAGCGACGGCACCGGCACCTTCGAAGTCGAGATCCCCATCGATCTCGCAGAGGGAGAAACCTTATATACAGGACTGACCGCATCAACTGACATCGCCGTCGAACATTTCTACGACGCGATGCTGGTCCCATCCCAAGCCGTCCTCGATCGTCGCATCGAGGATCTCCCGGAAGAAGTCCGCAAAAACAACGAAAACATCGATCAGAACAAAACATTCGCTCGCGTTGTCTACAAAGTTGTTGATGGAAAAGCAATCGCAACCCCAGTTCTCGTCGGCGCGTCGGACCTCACAAGCTCCGTCATCACCGCGGGACTCGAAGAGGGTGATATGGTCATCGTGGGTCCGTACCGCGAGCTCCTCAACCTGCGCCACGACATGGCCGTCCGCGATATGAACGCTGAGCCGGAAGACGATGCAGACACATCGGATGCTGATGAACCAGACGCCGAGGAATCAGACTCCGCATCTGATGACGATTCGGACTCGACATCTGAAGCCGAAGA
>JARGNC010000231.1 GCA_029212425.1 Phycisphaerales bacterium | reverse complement strand
GTTGACCCACGCGTCTTGGGGTGGATTCTGGCGGAAGTAGTCGAAGGAGATGGTCTCAATACCTCGCGCGAACGCGGGGATCGCGATGATCGCCATGACCGCGGAGACGACGAGGGCGACGAGGGCGATGATGAGGGCGAACTTGCCTGCGGACTTTGCGCCCAGCCAGTTCACGCCTCCGACGAGGATGATCGCGGCAACGGCGAGTGGTAAGACGAGGTGGTGGGGGACATGGAAGTAGTGGAACGCTTCGATCGCGGAGATCGCTGCGGTCATGATGTATCCGGAGAGGATGAGAGTGGATCCGATGACGGAGAGGGTGGGGGAGAGCTGTCGTGCGGCGGTGTAGACGCCTCCGCCGTCTGGGAAGCATCGGCAGATGTGGGTGTATGCCCATGAGACCGCGAGCATGAGGAGCCCGATCGCGGCGAGGTAGATGATGGATGCGTGGGCGGTGTAGAGGAATGCGAGTCCGAGGACATAGAGGCGCGAGGTCCCCCAGTCGCCGTAGAGGAGGGGGCCGGCGTGGATCCAGCGGAGGTCTCTTGGTCTGGAATCTGTGGTGAGCATTGAGGTGGTGAGTATACACACATCGCTCGGGCGATTGGGTGTTTCCCTTGGTCGCAGGATACGGTCAATGTTTGAGGTATTGGGGTGGTTGGGTGGCTATCGGGCTTTGAAACTTTTGGTGAGAGTTGTGGAATGTTTGGTTTTGTTGAGATCTGGTTGATCCGATCCCAAAATTGGGCCGTATCTTGATACAGTCTATGTCCCGGTTGCTCAGATCGGGGCTTATCGTGTTGAGGGTGACTCTCGGCGGGTGCCAGTTGTTGGCTCTTTCCGAATCCCGATGAGATGCCTACCCTCGGTGTTGTTGGCTCGCTGAATCCTGAAGGTATGGGATCAAGGCGGAGCACTGTTCGGTTGATTTGATTCATGTCTCAGAACCAAGACGACAACTCGGTCCCTCGCTTGCTCGATGACTCGGCACTGAGTGGGGAGAAACCTACTCCGGTCTCGCCTGACGATACGGCGAATCTTGATCCTGGCGCGACTGATGCCGCGACTGTGGAAGATTCCGAGAAGTCGATTATGGCGGCAACGAAATCCGGAACGAATCTTGACACGCTGATCGGGCGTCTGGTCATCGATCAGGGACTCGCGACGAGCGAGGAAGTCAAACACTGCAAGACGATGACCCGCGCCGAGGCGGAGGGGTCTGCGAACAAGTCGCTGGCGCATGTGCTGGTGGACCGCGAGTTCATCACCAAGCGTCAGCTTGCTCGATTGCGCGAAGCGATCGAAGCGGAGCGGTCGGGAAGCAAGATCAGCGGGTACAAGATTCTGGGCAAACTCGGCGCTGGCGCGATGGCGACGGTGTACAAAGCGAAGCAGGTGTCGCTCGATCGGATGGTCGCGCTCAAGAAGCTTCCTGAGAAGTTCTCGCAGAACCCACAGTTTATTGAGCGGTTCTTCGCTGAAGGACGCGCGGCGGCGTCGCTCAACCACCCCAACATCGTGCAGGCGTTTGATGTTGGGAACGAGGGGGATATCTACTACTTCGTGATGGAGTATGTGGAAGGGCGGACGGTTCACGAGGATATCGTTGAGCACAAACGGTTTAACGAAAAGCTCGCGGTGGAGATTATTATCCAGGTCGCTGAAGCGCTCGAGCATGCACATGCTCGTGGGTTGATTCACCGGGATGTGAAACCCAAGAACATCATGATTACCAAAGAGGGTGTCGTGAAGCTTGCGGATATGGGTTTGGCTCGCGCGATTACGGATGTTGAAGCTGCGGAAGCGGAGGCGGGGCGTGCGTTTGGTACGCCTTACTACATCTCTCCGGAGCAGATTCGTGGTGAGAAGGACATCGGTCCTCCTGCGGATATTTACTCGCTGGGAACCACGCTGTACCACATGGTGACTGGGGCGGTGCCGTTTGAAGGCAAGAGTCCCAGCGCGGTGATGCACAAGCATCTCAAGACAGAGTTGATTCCACCTGACCATGTGAATCCGAAGCTGTCTGCAGGGATCAGCGAGGTCATCGAGATGATGATGGCGAAGAAGGTCAAGAACCGGTACAAGAACTGTACTGATTTGCTGGTTGATCTTCGTGCGCTCAAGAATGGCGAGGTTCCACCGATCGCGCATCGCGATGTGCTTGGTGAAGCGGACCTGACGGCGCTTGCTGCTGCGGAGGCGGCGGTGACGACTCCGATGCAAGAAAACACGGTGAAGAAGCAATCCAGCGGGATCGCGGATCGGTTGTTGTGGCCGCCGTTCTTGATTCTGGTTGCGTTGCTGCTTGGTTCGTTGATCGGGAACCTGCTGCTGGCGATGTGATTCGCTTAGAGCTTCACCTGTCCTACCAATTCTGTGATCGAACTGGCGTTTTGTTTGGCGCACCATTTGTCGAGTCCTTTGATGACCCTGCGTGGTGTGTTGAGATCCGCGAGACTTCCTGCGCCGATCTGAACTGTTGTTGCTCCCGCAAGGATGAACTCCGCGGCGTCTTCCCATTGGGTGACACCACCAGCAGCCATGATCGGGGTGCCTGTGTTCTTGGTGAGCTGGGAGTAGACGAGGTGGACGAGTCGGACGGTGATGGGGTGGATGGATGGTCCGGACATGCCGCCTGTTGTGTTGGCGAGGATGGGTTTGCGGGTGTGGACATCGATGCCCATCGCGGGGACGGTGTTGCAGAGGGTGAGTCCATCGGCGCCGGCGTCGATCGCGACTTTGGCGAGGTCCACAATGGTGTGGGGGGTGCCGACGGTGATGGGGGAGAGTTTAAC
>JARGNC010000230.1 GCA_029212425.1 Phycisphaerales bacterium | reverse complement strand
GCGCATCGGTACACCCCGTCATCCTCACGAAGTCCAGCGTCTCGATCGTGTCGCCGGGTGTGTGGTAGTGGGGGTTGCGGTATTCGCTTGTGTCGGTGATCATCGCCGCGGGGTAGCCCTGGAGCCAGTAGTTCGCGTGGTCGGAGCGGTAGATCGCGGTGACCATCGGGGGGAGCGGGGCCGCGACGATGGGGATGGTTCCCGCTTCGGACATGGACTCAGCGAGCTGCGTGATCAGCGGGCGATCCGCGAAGCGGCCGACGATGCCGATGAAGTTGGCGGTGGTGGGGAGGGTCATCCCGAGCTGAGCCGCGGTTTCGGGAGGGAACGGGTAGTTCTGGGAGTTGGGCTCGTCGGAGTAGTACCCAAGCATCTCGAGCGAGAGCATCGCGATGATGTTCTCGCCTTTCATCTTCGATGAGAGCGCTGTGGTGAGCGATCCCATCCCATTGGACTGCCCCTTCCCCGCGGCTTCTCGTGAGTTGGAGTTCTCCTCGTTGGTAAACGCGATGAACCGAAGCGTGCGTGGTTGAGGGTTGTTCGCGAATCGACGCGCCAGCTCCAGCATCACCGCGACCCCCGATGCGTTGTCATCAGCGCCAGGGGTGTTGACCTCGGTGTCGTAGTGCGCTCCGAGCACGATAATCTCGTCGGGGTTGGTGGTCCCTGGGATCTCCGCGATGATGTTCATGTCCTGAGGACGACCAGAGATCGGCAGCGCGGGGGTCGGTGCGAGATCGACCTGCAGTCCCATCGCGACAAGCTGGTTGGCAATCCATCCGCCTGATTGTGCGAGCTGGTCGCGGTTGGTCGCGTTACGATTCGGGAATCGCGTGGTGAGTGTGTGGACATCGTCCCAGAGGCGGGCTTCGGTCGTGGATGCTGGGTTTGATCGATCCTGGACCGAGCCGCATGCGGACTGGAGGAGTGCGATGCAGATCAACAAGGCGGCTGTGAGCATTGGTTTCATGCGTGATGGTAGGGGGGCGTGAAATGCGAGATTCGTCGCGGATTCTGTGTGTGAAAGACGGTCAATCGCCGCTGGACGGATGAGATGCTTCATCGCTGTTCGTGCAGTTTTTTGGCTCCTCGCCTACAATGGTGCTTACAGAAATGACAAACCGCCCAATGGGGCTACACGATACGGAGACACACCGATGACCACCACAGCCGAACCGATCACCATGTCCAGCGAAGGCCTCAATGTTCCTTCAAACCCGATCATCCCCTTCATCATCGGCGACGGCACCGGTCCCGACATCTGGAACGCTTCGGTCCGTGTCTTTGATGCTGCGGTCGAGAAGGCATACAACGGCGAACGCAAACTCCACTGGCACGAAACCCTCGCGGGAGAGAAAGCGTTCAACGAGACCGGCGAATGGCTCCCAGAGAAAACACTCGCAGACTTCAAGAAGTACCTCGTCGGGATCAAAGGCCCACTCACCACCCCAGTCGGTGGAGGCATCCGCTCGCTCAATGTCGCGCTGCGTCAGGTGCTCGACCTCTACACCTGTCTGCGTCCAGTCCGCTGGTTTGAAGGCGTCCCCTCCCCTGTCAAGCGTCCTGACCTGACCGACATGGTCATCTTCCGCGAGAACACGGAGGACATCTATGCCGGGATCGAGTTCGAAGCGGGAACCGATGACAACGCGAAGTTCCAGAAGCTCCTCAAGGACAACTTCCCGGACCGCTTCGGGAAGATCCGCTTCCCAGAGACCTCAGGGTTCGGGATCAAACCAACCTCGAAGGAAGGGACGACACGGATCGTCAAAGCCGCGATCCAGTACGCGATCGACAACGACCGCGACAGCGTGACGCTTGTCCACAAGGGCAACATCATGAAGTTCACCGAGGGCGCGTTCATGGAATGGGGCTACGAGGTCTCACGCGAGCTCTTCGGCGCCACCCCACTCGACGGCGGACCTTGGCACCACTTCAACAACCCAAAGACCGGCAAGCAGATCATCATCAAGGATGTCATCGCCGACGCGTTCCTCCAGCAGATCCTCACGCGCCCCGCGGAATACTCCGTCGTCGCGACGATGAACCTCAATGGTGATTATGTTTCCGACGCCCTCGCCGCGTGCGTGGGAGGGATCGGCATCGCTCCAGGCGCCAACATCAACTACGACACAGGAACCGCGATCTTCGAAGCCACCCACGGCACCGCCCCCAAGTACGCGAACCAAGACAAGGTGAACCCAGGTTCCGTCATCCTCTCAGGAGAGATGATGCTCCGCCACATGGGCTGGACCGAAGCCGCGGACCTGATTATCAAGGGCATCAACGGCGCGATCGGGAACAAAACCGTGACCTACGACTTCGAGCGCCAGATGGAAGGGGCCACCCTCCGCAAGTGCTCGGAGTTTGCGGATGATGTGATTGGGCATATGGAATAAAACATGTACATTGCAAGAATTAGAATTCGGAATATTAGATCAATAAAGAATTTTGATTTTAATTTGAAGCGCAGCGAGTTCGCTGGTTGGCATGTTATATTGGGAGACAATGGTACGGGAAAGAGCTCGGTAATCCGTGCGGCTGCTGCAGCAATCATCGGGCCAGATCAAATCGCTGCACTTCGGCAAGATTGGGGTATGTGGCTTGATAAAAAATCTAGCAGTGGATTCTTTTTTGTTTCGATCGATCGCAACTCAAAAGAGGACTTAATTACTGGCGGAGGAACGCCAGGAAAAAATTATTATATTGGTGTCGGATTCAGTTTGAAGCGCAAGGTGCTTTCTAGAGGGTATGACGATGTCATTGCTCAAGAGATTGAAGGCAAGCTATCTTCCCGTAGATATGTTT
>JARGNC010000229.1 GCA_029212425.1 Phycisphaerales bacterium | reverse complement strand
ATAACAGCTGAAAGCATCTAAGCAGGAAGCCCCCCTCGAGATCAGGTTTGCTAGTCTTTGACGAGAGACCCCTGGAAGACTACCAGGTTGATAGGCCGCAAGTGTAAGGATTGAGATGTCCTCAGCTGAGCGGTACTAACGGTCGAAGGTTTGATCTCCCGACCAATCGCCGATGGAACAACTGACTAAAGTCAGCCATCACGATTCGTCCACCGGTCAAACGCATAAATGTCAATATCAATACTCCAAACGGAGTATTTCGTTCTAAATATTTCTCAACTCAGCAACCCTGAGTTCTGCTCGTTGTCGTTCTTCGTCAACATCCTGACCCGGGAAACCGGATCTTCGATGTTTGTCGGTGACCATAGAGTTGGTGTCACACCTGTTCCCATCCCGAACACAGCAGTTAAGCCCAACTCGCCGATGATACTGTTCAGCGGGAAAGTAGGTTATCGCCGACTTTACAGCCCTCCATGCCTAAAGCATTGGAGGGCTGTTCTTTTTTTCACACGATTCACGCTCCCACCAATCTTCATCACCACAACTGCAATATTTCGACGCTTTGCGCCAATACTCTAGCATGCAGTGGATTCTCACCCATCCAATCATCTCAGGGATCGTTGCAGCTCTTCTCTTCGAGCTCGCAACCATTATTCTTCGTTTCGGATTCAAGATGACTTCTCCAACGCACACCCGCCCTCTCTCGAAAGTCACCAAGGGGTACCGCATCCATCACGGCTACCCAGGTATCCCCCTCCTCTTCGCTGTCCCGCTCCTCCCAGCAGACACCATCATCTCCTCCATCGTCATCATTTCCGCGATCATGCTCTTTCTTTCCGACTTCATCCACCACGCAATCATCCTCCCGCTCTTTGCAGGATCACACGAGTTCCACCTCAAATACCCCGCAACATGATTCCATTTCACACCCGTGAATCGCCGATGATAACACTGAAAATGATCAACGAATCAACGCACAGGAGTTCAACAATGTCATCATCAAATCAAATCAAACTCTACGAAGGCGACGCCGCCGCACTCCTCTCCCCATCCTCTTATCCAGATCGGATCTCACTCCTCCCTCCAGAGCAATCATCCTCAAGCCCGCGTGGTCGAATCCGCACCATGTGGGGACAAGACATGCTCTCCGATGTTCTCCAAGGTCGATACCGCACCGTCATCTGCGGCGTCAACAGCGACGACAACGACAGCGGAGTCATCGCTCAACTCGTCAACCTCGTCACCGCATCGCAGTGGTCCTCGAACTCCGTCACCAGCTACGCAAAAATGTTCCACGACGCAGTGAGCATCCACGCCGCCAAAGACCGCGAACCTTACATCCTCAAGTTCGATCTCGATTCCGTCCTCGTCCTCGCGCTCCTCCGCCCCAAAGAACAAGACTACTTCACCCTCACCGACCTCTCGCGTGGATTCGCGACCGTCAACAAAATGCTCCAAGGCCGACCCGATCGCTCACCAGTCTGTTCTGTTTCATTCCTCGGCGCCAAATCCAACCGCCTGGTCGTGGATCACGATTCCCAAACCGAACCAAGCTTCGAGACCGTCCTCCGCACGATGTACGCCGCCGGATTCCGCGGAGACATCTACCCCGCACCCCAAATGTGGGAACGCGCCGATGTCGGAGTCTTCCCAAGCTACCCCTTCCCAGCAGGACTCGAACGCATGCGAGCCGGCTCGAGCTAATGACAAAAGAGACAGTCAACCCAGGCGCCCTCATCAACCGCCTCGAGCTGTTCACCACCACTTTCTCCGCAGTCGTCCGCGCATTCAACCCAGAAGACGTCAAATGGAAACCCGACAAAGAGTCGTGGTCTGTTCTTGAAATCGTCTGCCATATGGCTGATGAAGAACAAGAAGATTTTTCCATACGAGTCTTCTCAACACTCAGCAACCCCGATGCAACTTGGCCCCCAATCGATCCCCAAGGTTGGGTCGAATCCAGGAACTACGCATCCCAAGATCTCGACACGCAGCTCGATCGCTGGACCCAGTTGCGCACAGACAACATCAAGCAACTCCGATCATTGACCAACCCAAACTGGTCAAACACCAAGCAGCATCCACATTTCGGTCCGATGTCCGCGATCGGTCTCCTCGCCGCATGGAGCGCCCACGATGCGCTCCACCTCAGACAGCTTGCCAGGCGCCTCCACCAACTCGCCCTCCGCGATACCAACAGCGACCCAACCACGCGTTATGCTGGTGATTGGTAAACAATGTTAAACTAACCAGATGATCCAAAAGAAATACATCCTCTGGACATTCCTCTCTTTCGTCGCTCTCGCGATGCTTGCCGGAATCGCCGCCGTCGTCCTCCCGCGTGGTTGGGTTGATGACGAGGTCATGATCACCATCCTTATCGTCGGCGCTTACTCCCTAGGAGGACTCATCGTCGTCATCCTCGGCGGGATCAAAGGCTCCGGAGGACGCACGCAGCGCTGGACCCTCCGCATAAGCACCACCGCGCTCGTCATCTCCATGGCTCTCTTCATCACAGGGATCTGGGTCGGATGGAAATACGATCAATACTTCCTCAAACCCGGAGCCGTCACGCTCAGCCTTGGACTCACATTCGTCCACCGCCTCGTCGTCTGTCCGCTCAGTTGCACCCTTCCCGCATTCAGACCCTGCAAGCTGATCGCACTCACCACCGGCGCGATCACAGGCTTCATCGTTGCAGTCGCGTTTATCACCGACGGCTTCGGTTCCTACGACGAGCTCATGTTCCGCATCCTCGCGATCGCTGCGATCATCTGCGACTCTTGGACTGTTTGCGTCAACATCACTA
>JARGNC010000228.1 GCA_029212425.1 Phycisphaerales bacterium | reverse complement strand
ATCAGATGATGGATACTCGTTCGCTGCTGATCGAACTTTCTGACGAAGATGAATCGCACCCCGAGCGGATCGGTGGATTTGAGATTGTCCGGGTGCTGGGCGAGGGGGGGATGGGGATTGTCTACGAGGCGGTGCAGGAATCGCCGAGACGGCGTGTAGCGTTGAAGGTGATTCGTCAACGGTCGATGCACTCGAAGATTCGGAAACGATTTGAGCGTGAAGCAGATATTTTGGCAAAGCTGAATCACCCAGCCATTGCAACGATTTACGAATCGGGGATTGCAACTGATGAAGACCGGTCAACGCCTTATGTGTCAATGGAACTTGTTGATGGGGTGTCGATCACTGATTTTTGCAAGGATCAAGGTCTGGGCCTGGATGAGAAGATCCGGTTGATGCGTGACGTATGCCGTGGTGTTGGGTATGCGCATGGTGTTGGTGTTGTGCATCGGGATTTGAAACCAAGTAATATTTTGATTGATGGAGATGGGCGGGTAAAGATCCTTGATTTTGGGATCGCGTTTGATCTTGAGATTTCTGATCGGACACAGATGACACAGACTGGGCAGTTGCTCGGGACGCTTCATTACATGGCCCCTGAGCAGGTTGACCAACGGTCGCATACAACTTGCACACAATCGGATGTCTATGCACTCGGATTGATTTGCTATGAAATCTTGTGTGGGGAGAATCCACTCATTCGGCATGGGTCAAGCATGTACGAGCTTGTCCGCGCTATTCGCGACGATGAGCATGACATGCTGGGGACTCTTGATCAGGTTTATCGTGGGGATATTGAGACGATAGTTGCCAAAGCGGTTTCGAGGGAGATTTCTCAACGGTATGTTGATGCTTCTGAGTTGGCGGATGATCTGGATCGGTATCTGAATCACCAACCGATAATGGCTCGGAAGCCGAGTACTTGGTATCAGTTGCGGAAGTTTTCTGAACGAAATCCAATGCTTGTTGGCTCCGTTTCGGTTGTGATGCTGATGCTTGTGGTTGCGTTGTTGTTGATTGGAAATGCGCTTCGAGTTGCGAATCAGGAGCGGTTGATTGCGCAACATGAGAAGAATGTTCAAGAGCTGCTGAACGCATTTGTAACCGATGATTTGTTCGCGGCTGGAAACCCTAACTTTGGTGGGGATCCGGATATCACACTCCTTGAAGCGATGCGGGTTGCATCAGCTGGGATTTCTGAACGGTTTGGCGGGGCACCAGAGGCGGAGGCATTAATCCGGAATCGCATGGGTGAGCAGTTTCGTCTGATGAACCAGTATGAAGAAGCACTCGAACAAATTAAGATGAGTGTTGAGCTGAGTGACAAGCTTGATCTCCCAGTTGATGTCCGTGTTGATCGGCGGAACTCACTCTCGGATGTCTACATGGATATTGATGATCTTGAATCATCACTCGTAATCGTTGAAGAAACAAACCTGATAGCAGCGTCGAGCCCTGACCTTTCTCCTGAGATCATGATCGACACATTGATCCAGCATGGGAGTTTGCTGTACCACATGGTTCGGGCAGACGAAGCGGCGGAGTATTTTGAGAGGGCCGTCGAACTGGGCAGACAGGAAGTACCAGAATACGAAGGGACTGTGAGCGCGATCTCTGCTCTTGCGATCGTCTATACACGATTGAATCGACTTGAGGAATCCAAGGCTTTGCATCTCGAAGGGGTTGAACGCGGGACTCGGATGCTTGGGTCGGAACACCCGTCCGTTTTGGTTGATCGCGATAACTTGGCGATTTTGTATCAGAAGCTCGGTGAATATCAAAAATCGGTTGATGAGTATGAGGCGGTGCTTGAGATCCGGAATCGTGTTTTTGGGGAAGACCATATCAAGACCTATTTAACCAATGCCTTGCTCGGACAAAGTTTGGGCTATTTAGAGCGATATGAAGAAGGCGAAAAATATATTCTCAAAGGTTTCGACGGCGTAACCCGAATCTTGGGTGATTCGCATCGGTACACGCAGGTGACTCGATCGATCCTGCATGAATTCTACTCCGCTTGGGGAAAGATGGATGAAGCGGCGAAGTATGCTCCAGTGAATGACTAGAACTCAAATTACAGAGCCGCCTGTTGAGGCGGCTCTGTGCGGTTTCATTTATAAGAACTTGATTTTTACGGGCAACCTGCTCCAAAGTCTTGGAGGAAGCTGCTGACATCGAGGAAGTTGAAGCTTCCATCGTTGTTGTAATCGGTTTGATTCCCTAGGAAGTGCGAAACATCGAGGAAGTTCAGCGATCCGTCGTTGTTGACATCTGGAGCGCAGATGACTCCGACAAGTGATACAAGTGCGGTGCGATCTTCTGCTCCCGGAATGGAAGTTCCGTCAAGATCACTCAAGCATGCCGCTCCGAGGTACGCGTTGGCGAGTGGGCCTTGGAAGATATAAGACTGAAAGTTTTGACCAGGGTTTGCTGGATCGACGATTGGGAATCCTGTGTCTGGATGGATGTAGTCAACTGTTGCATCGAAATCTGCATTCAACAACCACGCGTCAAAAAGGGAGAGGTCAGCAGCGTCTACGAGTCCGTCAAAGTTGAGATCACCATCGATGAAGCGGAACTGTGCGATCCCGGTACCAGCATGATCGTTGAAACTGCCTGGTGTGAGCGCGAATGCGTCGCTACCGTTTGCGATAGCGATATCCGCGAATCCATCGCCTGCTGGGTCTGTTGGAGCGCCGTAGCTCAGTGGGTTGTAGATCATATCGATGGAAGCACCTTCGCATTCGCCGTAGATCCATGATTCGTCGGCGATGCGTGTTGGTACAACCTCAAGATCGGAGTTGAGTCGTGAGCCGAGCATT
>JARGNC010000227.1 GCA_029212425.1 Phycisphaerales bacterium | reverse complement strand
TCAAAGTGCGATCTCCGTATAGTCCATCCATGCGAGCTGTGTTCGAACGATGCTCACATGCTGATTTTAATTCTCCGAGATTCTAGGCAGAATCACACAAAAAACCCCGGTCATTCGACCAGGGTTTGATGCTTCTAGACTCGACTTCTTGCAGGATACCCTACCGCATGGTCAGCAGTTGGCTGTAGCTTGGGAGCGGCCACAGATTCTGATCGACGCGTGTTTCAAGGAAGTCCGCAGCGGCACGCAGTTCGTCCATCGCCGAGAGCACATGGTCCCGGATGTGGTAGCACGCTTCGAGTGGTTCAAGCTGGGTGAAGCTGAAGACCTCGTCAAGTGCTGCGATTTTCTGCTCCAGAGCGTGGACGCCGTCGGAAATGAGTTCGAGCGACTCACGCAACCCTGAAGCGTCAACCCCTGCGGATTCTGTGCTGACAACCGCGTTTGCGACGCGGCGCTGGTGCTCGATCGCAGCAGGGAGGATGAGGGTGCGTGCGATTGAGAGCATCTGCCTCGACTCAATTCCAATGGTTGTGACATACTTCGTTGCGAAGATTTCCGCTCGGCTGTCAAGCTCGGAGTTTGAAAGCACCTTGTATTTTTTGAACATCGACGCGGTCTGGCGGTTGTTGAGTGCCGGGATCGTATCGGGGGTGGTCTTCAAGTTCGGGAGACCGCGTGCTTCTGCTTCGGCTTGCCATTCCTCGGTGTAGTTGTCGCCGTTGAACACGATCGCCTTGTGATCCTTGATGACATCCGAGAGGATTTTCCGAATCGAAGCGTCTTTCTGAGCAGGTGTCGTGCTCTTCTTGATTGATTTCTCGATCTGCGTCGCAAGATAATCAAGACTTTCCGCAACGATTGTGTTGATCACGGTGTTTGGCCAAGCAACCGAAGCGGTTGAACCGACCGCACGGAACTCAAATCTATTTCCGATGAACGCGAATGGGGAAGTCCTGTTTCGATCTCCTGAGTCTCGCTTGATTTCAGGGAGGGTTCTTGCGCCGAGGTCCAGTCGTCCGCCCTTGAGTGTTCTGCTCGTTGAGCCTTTCTCGATCTGCTCGATCAAGTCTGTGAGCATGTCACCAAGGAAGATCGAGATAATCGCGGGTGGCGCTTCATTTGCGCCCAAACGATGGTCATTGGTTGCGCTGGAAATACACGCACGGAGGAGGTCTGCGTGTTTGTGAACCGCACGGATCACGCCGCAGAGGAAGACCATGAACTGGAGGTTGTTGTGCGCTTCGTCCTGCGGGTCTAGGAGATTCACCCCGGTATCTGTGGACATGGACCAGTTGTTGTGCTTGCCTGATCCGTTTACACCTGCGAATGGTTTCTCGTGCAGGATCGCGGCAAAGCCAAAGCGCCCCGCAACACTCTTGAGTGTCTGCATGAGCATCGCTTGGTGGTCACACGCGAGGTTGGTGGTTTCAAAGAGCGGAGCGATCTCGTATTGTCCCGGCGCGACCTCATTGTGACGGGTCTGGACCGGAATCCCGAGTCGCGCAAGCTCACGCTCGACCTCTGCCATGAATGAGAGCACACGCGTTGGGATCGACCCAAAGTAGTGGTCGTCAAGCTGCTGGTGTTTGGGTGGCATAGAACCAAAGAGCGTCCGATCACAGCTCACCAAGTCTGGACGAGCGTGGTAGAGATTGCGGTCGATCAGGAAGTATTCCTGCTCGGCTCCAAGCGTAGAGCCGACTGAGTTCACGCCTTCATCAGTCCCAAAGACCTTCAGAATCCGCATCGCTTGCGTGCTGATCGCGTCGATCGAGCGGAGCAACGGGGTCTTTTTATCCAGTGCCTCTCCATTCCATGACACAAAGGCGGAAGGGATGCAGAGGGTCGCGTAGTTCGAACCCCGAACGATGAATGCTGGGGAAGTCACATCCCACGCGGTGTATCCACGCGCTTCAAAGGTGGCGCGAAGGCCGCCGGACGGGAAACTGGATGCGTCGGGTTCGCCTTGGATGAGTGAGTTCCCACTCAATCGGTAGACCAAACCACCCTCACCATCGGGGACTGTCAAGCTGTCGTGTTTCTCCGCTGTGAGTCCGGTCATCGGCTGGAACCAGTGCGTGAAGTGTGTCACGCCTCGCTCGATTGCCCAATCTTTCATCGCGGTCGCGATGACCTCGGCGTCATCCTGGGAGAGCTTGCTTCCCCCCCCCATGACCTCCTCAACAGATTTGAACACACTTTTGGGAAGCCGCTGACGCATGGTGCGCATGTCAAAGGCGTCAAGACCGAAGATCTCATCGATCCTCTGACGCGGTTTCTGAGCATCTAAGCTGGTTTTTTGCCAGTAATTGGATGCTGCGATTGCTTCTGACTGGGGTTCACGGTTCATGATCGATCGTCCTCGTCTTGCATTTTTGAATGTTTGGGGTGGGTAAAGAAGAGCATAGTCAGCGAAGTGGCAGCTATGTTGTGCGCACCTTCGATAAATTTTCATCTTTGTAAAAAGCCATAGGCCAATGCAAGTCAGACCGCGCTCGTGATCGACGACCAGCTTGAACCTGATCGGGCTACGATACAACGCGGGCCTGTGGCGGAATCGGCAGACGCAGCGGACTTAAAATCCGCCGGGGTAAAACCCATGAGGGTTCAAGTCCCTCCAGGCCCATATACACTGTTCTGTAAGGAGCAGCAACGATCGGCAGGGATCGGCATAAACGCTGATCCCTGTTTCTTTAGCGCTTGGTTTTGTTGTACGATGCTGTTTAGTGCCGCTTGCTGCTGCGACGCATTATGCGACAGTTTTGCGACGCTTTTTGCGACGCTTTTTTCTTCGCTCCAATACGCGGGCGTGGAAGCAGCTTTGTCAAAATCCTCATCGCGCACCATGTGGTAATG
>JARGNC010000021.1:12513-22188 GCA_029212425.1 Phycisphaerales bacterium | reverse complement strand
ACTCCACCACCCAATGTCCCGAATGCGGCACCTCCCGCATCCCACTCCCCCCACCTCAAGACCCCGAACCATCGAACTAGTCAGAGTTTGGCACGCCGTTTGTGATACCTCCCCTGCGGGCATCTGGTGTTCAAGGAGGAACACGGATGCACCGACAGAGGCGCGCCATGAACTACGGCATCCAAATCTCAGCATCCGGAGCACTCACCTCCATCCACCAACAAGACGCGATGTCCGGGAACCTCGCAAACCTTGGGACCGCAGGGTTTAAGCCCATTTTCGCCGGAACCCAGTTCCGACAAGCCGTCCGCCAAGAAGACGGCGTCTTCAACCTCGATTCCAACGCAATGCTCGAACGCCTCGGCGCAGGTGTATTAAGTGCGCCCAATCGCATCAACTTTGCGCAGGGCGCCATCGAACTCACCAACGCCCCCCTCGATGTCGCCATCGACGGCTCCGGATTCTTCCTCGTCGACCACGACGGAGAACAAGCCCTCAGCCGCGACGGTCGCCTGACCATCAACGAATCCGGCACCCTCGTACAGTCCGCGACCGGCCGAGCCGTCCTCAGCTCATCAAACACCCCAATCCAAATCGACCCCCAACAAGGCGAAATCGTCATCCACTCTGACGGACTCATCACCCAACAAGACCAAATCGTCGGACAACTCGCCCTCGCCGATGTCCCAGACCGCTCCATCCTCAAAAAGCACGGCGAAGGCCTCTTCGTCTCCCAGTACGGCACCCCCCTGACCATCCAAGACGGCACCGGCGCGTTCAAGCAAGGAGCGTTCGAGGGTTCAGCTGTCAACGAAATCGACGCGATCATGAAAATCCAATCCGCCTCCCGATCCGCGCAAAGCAACATCGGGATGATCGACATGCAGAACCAAATGATGGATCGCACCATCAACACATTCGGACGAATCGCGTAACCAACCGACTCGCCACAGGAGATTTAGATTATGGCAATCCTCGCGATGCAATCCGCGGCTTCAGGACTCCGAGCACTCAACACCCGGCTCGATGTCACCGCAAACAACCTTGCCAATGTCAACACCGAAGGCTTCAAAGCTTCGCGCGTCAACTTCGAAGACCTGCTCTACATCGAACGCGCCCAGCCTGGCGTGGAGAACGGGAACGGCGATCAGCGTCCGACCGGTCTGTATGTCGGTCTTGGCGTGCGGACCTCGGGAACCCAGCAGGACTTCACGCAGGGATCCCCGATCCCGGGGAATGGGCCTTTGGATATGTACATCGATGGGCGAGGGTTCTTCCAGGTGCAGGTCGAGGACGATCTGGGCATCGGAGGTGTCGCGTACACGCGTGCGGGGAACTTCGTCCTCAACGCGGACAACGAAGTTGTCCTTGCGAACTCCGATGGACGACGCTTGGAACCAACCATCACCATTTCGACGGATGCGGAATCGATCACGGTGTCATCCAACGGCGAGATCTACGAGAACATCCCTGGTCAGGCACCGAGTCTTGCGGGACAGGTTGAACTGGCAATCTTTGTGAATCCGGAGGGGCTCACCCAAGCGGGCGCAAACCTCTGGGTGGAATCCGCGGCATCGGGATCACCGATCACCGGTGATCCGGGATCAGAGAACTTTGGACAAATCAATGGCGGGATGCTCGAAGGATCGAATGTTGATCCGGCGATCGAGTTGATCGAGCTGATCCGCACACAGCGTGCGTTTGAGATGAACTCGCAATCCATCCAGGCGGCGGATGAAACACTCCGTTCGATCGCTCAACTCCGGAGATAATCGGGTAACACCATGAACAGCTTCCCAATCCAATCTGTTCGATTCTTGATCATCGCGATGCTGATGTCGGTGGTTTCTCTGCATGGATTTGCGGGGGTCACCACGATTTCGCTACGCTCAACGGTGCGGGTTGCTGGCGATGACGCGATCACGCTTGGGAAGATCGGTGAGATTTCTGGGGATCAAGCGGCGTTGCTTGAGTCGTTGAGTATCGAGTCGCTCTTTGTTGGAGAAGCGGGTGGCTGGGAAACGATTTCGACCGCTTCGTTGCGGGCGCTGATTGATGCGGATGCGGAGATCAATGCTGGATCGGTGGTGCTCAATGGGCCGGATGTGAGTGTTCGACGCTCGACGGGCGTGCCGGTCGTGGCGGAGCTGAAATCGAAATCCGACGAAGCGGTTGAGAAAGCTCCAAACGATGGGCCTGTGGTTCGGAATCATGTGGAGCGGTGGGTGCGGGATCGGTATCGGGTTGGGAAGGATTTGCTCCGGATCTCGTATCGTGATACAGACGAAGCGTTTCTCTCCACTTCGACTGGGGGCAAGCTTGTTGAGATCAAGGAGATTTCCAAGCGGGGACGCACTGCGATCCGGGTGATCGTGCTCGATGACCTGATGGTTGCAAGCGAGCGTGCGTTGTTGTTTGATGTTGAGATCTTCCGGACGGTTCTGGTTGCACGCGAGCGGGTGAACCGTGGTTCGGTGTTGACAGAGTCCGTTACGATGAGTGAGCGACGCTGGGTTTCACCAGAAGAACATGTCGCGAATGCTGACGACGCGATTGGGATGGCGCTGAGCAAGACGATCAATGAGGGACAGTTGATTGAGTCGCAGCATGTCGAGCTGCCTTTGGTGATCCGACGCGGGGACATTGTTTCTGCGAAGTCGATCGCGGGATCGGTGGTGGTAACGATTCGGGGGCGGGCGCAGTCAAACGCTCGGCTTGGGGAGACGATCGAGATTGAATCCATGAGTGGGGACAGCCAGTTTCGTGCGAGAGCAACTGGCAAGGGGCGGGCGGCGATTTTGAAAGACCAGCGAGTTGGAGATCAGTCATGAAGTTTGCGTATCAGGTATTGGTTGGGGTCATGGTCGCTGCTGCAGCGAGTTGTGCTGTCCAAGCGCAGAGTTTGTATTTGACGGATGGGTATGTGGATGGTCCCAACGCGTCTACGCAACCGGTGCTTTTGCTTGAGGATGTGTCGCTGACCTTTATTCCTGAGCCGGAGGTTCGGACATATGAGAAGCATGACATCATTACGATCATCATTGACGAGGTGTCGTCGCAGACAAGCTCGCAGAAACTTGAGACTGAGAAGGAGAGCAGCAGCAGCGTTGAGGTCAACGCGATGATTGATCTGCTCAAGCTGCTTGAGCTTCAGGTGAACACGAATCCTCGGCTTGAGAACCGCACGCTGTTTGACGCGACGGCTGGACGCGAGTTTACTGGGGAGGGCGACTATGAACGCAAGGATCAGTTCTCGGCGCGGATTACCGCGACTGTGATTGATGTCAAACCCAACGGGACGCTTGTGCTTGAGGCGCAGAAGCGGATTCAGAAAGATGAAGAGATTCAGACTCTTGTGATTGCTGGGTATGCTCGATCGGATGACATCACGAGTCAGAACACGATTTTGTCGAGTCAGCTTGCGAATCTGTCGCTTGCGGTTGAGAACGAGGGTGATCTAAAGAAGGCATCGGAGAAGGGAATCATTACGGAGTTCTTCGACATGCTCTTTGCGTTCTGATTTGAATGATCAGCACAACTCGGACAGTGTTTCGCAGATCCGGCCGCAATCGCGCCGGATTTGTTGTTTGAGGGTGTCGAGTGATCCGAACTTGACCTGGTCGCGGACCCATCCGATGAGTTGGAGTGTGCAGTTCCAGTTGTAGTCTGGGAGGTCTGCGGGGGGTGTCCATGATGTGCCGTCGTTGTTGATGAGGTGTGCTTCGGCGCGCCTTGTTGTGCCTTGGACGGTTGGGCGTGATCCGACATTGATGGCGGCGAGGGTTTGGTGTTCTTGGTTGTTGTGCGTGAAGCGGGCGATCCCGGCGTAGACAGCGTCAGCGGGGAGGAGGGACTGGGTGTCGAGGTTGATGGTTGGGATGTTGATGGTGCGTCCGAGTTGTTGTCCTTGGACGACGGTTCCGGTGAGTTCGTGGGGTCGTCCGAGGGCGTAGGTGGCGTCGCGGACGCGGCCTTGCTCGAGGAGCCAGCGGATGAGCGAGGAGGAGGCGGTGACGACGGATTGGTCGGTGAGTGTGACTTTGACTGGACCGAGGATATCGGTGGTGATGCCTCGGAGGTCGCAGTGCTTGGTGAGGAGTTCGGGGGTTCCTGTGCGGCGCTTTCCGAAATGGAAGTCGTGTCCTTCGACGATGACGCTGGGTTGGTATTGGTCGATGAGCTCGTCGAGGAAGGATTCGGGGTCTTGGGCGAGAAGGTCTGGGGTTGGGGCGAGTTCGATGACTTCATCGGCTCCGGCGGCGAGGAGGCGGGCTTTGCGGACCTCGAATGGATCGATCTGGGCGGGGGCACGGTCTGGGGCGAGGATGGAGAGGGGGTGAGGGTGGAAGCAGAGGACCAGGACGCGGCCATCAGTTCCCGAGTGGTTACGGGCACGCTCGATGAGCATTTGGTGTCCCTGGTGGACTCCGTCGTAGTTCCCGATGGTGAGGGCGATGGTTTGGGTGTGCTCTGGAGCGGACGAATCGGGCATAGGGAAGTCTATCAAGGTCGATGCGGATGATCTAGAATCGAGACCACCCCTGCTCTCTTGTGTTTGAGGTTCTTGGAGGGGGTTTCATCTCGGTCTAGGAGTCTTCATATGGCATGGTTCGGTCGCAAGGACAAAGCATCTACTCAATCGGTTCAGACTGCGGCTGCTTCACAAGCGGCTCCCGCTCCGAGTGTGCGTCCTCCTGCGCTGAGTTCATCGTCACCTGAGCGCGAGCAGCGGATTCTTGAGATGGGGACCAAGATGCTTGATCTGGCGCGGAACCATAAAGCGGGGTTGCTGTCGAAGCAGTTCTATCAGGACAAGTTGATGGACTGGTCGATGAAGGACCACAACTTTAAGGTGCAGATGTTCCGGTTTGTCGATGCGTTTCCGGCGCTGACGACGCCGGACATGGTGCATGATCATCTGGTGGATTACATGACGCAGCCTGGCGTGAAGGCGCCTCCGGGGATGGATCTGGCGCTGAAGGCGGGCGGGGTTGCGAAAGGGCTCGCGGCGAAGACGATCTCTGGGCAGATTACCGGGATGGCGCACAACTTTATTGCAGGAACAGACGCGGCCGATGCGCTCCCGATGCTGACGAAGCTTTGGAAGCAAGGGATCGCGTTTAGTGTGGACCTGCTTGGTGAAGCGTGTGTGTCCAATGCGGAAGCGGACATGTACCAGGCGAAGTATCTTGATCTGGTTGAGAACTTGGTTGATACGGCTTCGAGCTGGGAGGCGAATGATCGGCTTGAGAAGGATCACCTCGGGGTGGTGCCTCGCGTGAATGTGTCGATTAAGGTGTCGAGTTTGTGCGCGTTGTTTAATCCGATTGCGCCGGAGAGCTCGATCGCGGACTTTATGAGTCGTGCACGACCTGTGCTTGAAGCGGCGAAGCGGAACGGGGTGCTGATCAACTTTGACATGGAGCATCATGAGTTCAAGGACTTGACGCTTGATACCTTTATGCATGCGTGCGATGAGATCGACTTTGAGGCGGGGATCGCGATGCAGGCGTATCTCAAGTCGGGGGTGGATGACGCGAAGCGGATCTGTGAGTGGGCGCAGCGGACGGGGCGAGTGGTGACGGTGCGGTTGGTGAAGGGGGCGTACTGGGACTTTGAGACGATTCATGCGGAGCAGGAAGGGTGGCCTTGTCCTGTTTGGAACGAGAAGTGGCAGACAGATCAGTGCTTTGAGGAGATGGTCAAGGTGTTCCTTGATCACTGTCCGACCAAGGCGGGCGAGGGGGGCGTGAAGCTGGCGTTGGGGTCGCACAATGTGCGGTCGATCGCGGCGGCGCTGGCGGGGCTTGAGGCGCGTGGATTGGGGATGGAGACGATCGAGTTGCAGATGCTGCACGGGATGGCGGATCAGCTCAAGCATGCGGCGGCGGAGATGGGGCTTCGGGTGCGGGAGTATGTGCCGGTCGGGGAGATGATTCCGGGGATGGCGTATCTTGTGCGCCGATTGCTTGAGAACACGAGCAATGAGTCTTGGCTCAAGGCGGGGTTCTTGGACAATGTGGATACGGCGACGCTGTTGATGGATCCTGCGAACAAGGGGGCGGGGATTGATCGTCAGGATTTGTACATGATTGCTCCGGAGCGGCATGAGCTGACTCCGCCTGACGAGCGGGTGGGGAATGCTCGGCCTTTCTATACCGAACCGATGCGGGACTTTGCTGATGCGCACCAGCGGCGGATGTTTGAAGCGGCGGTGGCAGCGGCGGTGGTTCCTGAGGTTGCCAACGATCGCACTCCGGAACAGGCGGGCGAGATGATCACGCAGGCGCATGCGGCGTTTGATGCTTGGCGGGACTTTGACCCGTATGAGCGGGCGCGTGTGCTGACGCTGACGGCGGGGATGATGCGGGCGCAGCGGGATGAGCTTGCGGGGGTGGTGTGCAAGGAGTCCAACAAGACCTGGCGCGAAGCGGATGCGGATGTGTGCGAGGCGATTGATTTCTGTGAGTATTACGCTCGGCTTGCGCCGAGCATGTTTACGAGTCAACGGCTGGGACGGTTTATTGGGGAGCTTGATGAGCTTTGGTACCAGCCCAAGGGGGTTGCGGTGGTGATCGCGCCTTGGAACTTCCCGCTTGCGATCTGCTGCGGGATGACGGCGGCGGCGCTGGTGACGGGGAATACGGTTGTTGTGAAACCTGCGGAGCAGACTCCGGGGATTGCGCAGATTCTGTTCGAGTTCATGTCCAACGCGCTGATGCAGGTCGGTGCGCCGGAGGGTGTGCTGCAGTTCTGTCCTTCACCTGGTGAGACGACCGGTGCGGCGCTTGTGCGGGACCATCGGGTTGGGGTGATCGCGTTTACCGGATCGAAAGCGGTTGGGCTTGACATCATTCAGGCGGCGGCGGTGACTCCGGAAGACCAACTGCATGTCAAACGGGTTGTGTGCGAGATGGGGGGCAAGAACGCGGTGATCGTGGATGCGAGCGCGGATCTGGATGAAGCGGTGATCGGGGTTCGGTACTCGGCGTTCGGGTTCCAGGGGCAGAAATGCTCGGCGTGCTCACGGTGCATCGTGGTTGATCCTGAGGGACCGAACGGTCAGCGGATGCAGTTGTTCTTGGAACGGCTCGGCGAGGCGACCAAGACGCTGGTGCTTGGTCGGGCGGACAATCCGAACAGTGATGTGTCTCCTGTGATAGACGCGGAGGCGGCGGGGAATATCAATCGGTATATCCAGTCGGCGCGTGATGAGGGATTGGATGAGCTTGTTGGCGCGAAGGACTTCCCGGAGACGGGGATTGAGAACATGGTGCCTCCTCATATCTTTACGGGCGCGAGCGAGGACAGCACGATTTATCGTCAGGAGATCTTTGGTCCTGTGCTTGCGGTGATTCACGCGAAGGACTTTGATGAGGCGATGCGTCTTGCGAACGGTCATATGTACAAGCTGACGGGCGGGGTGTTTACGCGGAAACCGACGCATATTGATCGGTCGAAGCGTGAGTTCCGGGTCGGGAACCTGTACATCAATCGTGGGTGTACGGGGGCGCTTGTTGGGCGGCAGCCGTTCGGTGGGTTTGGGATGTCGGGTGTTGGCTCGAAGGCGGGCGGTCCGGAGTATTTAATGCAGTTTGTGGACCCGCGGGCGTGCTGTGAGAACACGATGCGGCGTGGGTTTGCGCCGGAGCTTTGAGCATGGATGACATTGAAATCATTGATCCCTACAGGAAGGTCCATGAACATGTCCCAACTCAGACTGTGCGAAAGCACTTTGCACTTATTTTCGGTGAAGCACTTACCCAACTCGGTTTTCACCCGATTCGTGACCAAGTTTGGATCCGAGATACCGACGATGACTTTCAACATGCCTTGACTCTTCAGGGCAGCGGGAGGTATAAAGTTTTATGTGGTGTACGATTGAAGTTTTCACCAACTTTTTATTACAAGCAGAACAGTACTGTTGTCATTCAAAATCATAGAAAATCTGACCCTGACTTTGCGATTCTTGACTTAACTATTGACCCGCATCAAGGTGCTCGGAACGATCCAAACAGAGCTCCAATTCGTGATATTGACGGCGGAAATGGATTAAAATTCTGCCTTGATGACACTTACCGAGAATGCAATAAAATCATACCTCTTTTTCGCTACTTCTTAGACACTACACACTCACTCCACGAAATTCTCGATTGGTATACTGCCGCCAAACACCGGTCGATTGATGGATTGGGATTCGAGAACATTGTCTCCCATCTCATTTCTTATCCGCTCCTACTCGCAAAGTGTGGAGAGATTGATCTCGCTAAACAAGCGTTTAGCCGTTATTGCCTAGATCGACTTAATCTCAACCCAGGTGATGTTACACAACTGACTGATCGACTGAACTCAATCATTGACCAGCTTGATTAGATTTACTCAGACAATTTGAGCATTACAACGCCGCGAGTCGTTCGGCGGTTTGTTGCTCGATGAGGGCTTCGAAGATTGGACCAAGTTCGGCGTTGTCCATGATCAGGTTCTTGTTGAATTTTTCGGACAGGCGTTGGTCGGCGACGATGTTGTCTTGGTAGCGGTAGACTCGGATTTTTTCGGAGCGTTGGGCGGTGCCGATCTGGGCTCGTCTTGATTCGTCGCGCTCGGCGTGGAGTTTGGCTTGTTCGATTTCGTAGACGCGGGCGATCAGGAGTCGTCTTGCTTTGTCGCGGTTTTGGGCTTGGGATTTGGACTCTTGCATTCGGACTTCCACGCCTGTGGGTTTGTGGAGGAGCTGGACGGCGGTGGCGACTTTGTTGACGTTCTGGCCTCCGGGTCCTTGGGCGGTGGTGATGTGTTCGTCGACATCGTTTGCCCAGTCGATGTTGACCTCGACTTCTTCGGGCTCTGGGAGGACGGCGACGGTGCAGGTGGAGGTGTGGACGCGGCCTTGGGTTTCGGTGGCGGGGACGCGTTTGACGGAGTGGACTCCGGATTCGAATGAGAGGCATTGCCAGACGCCTTCTCCTTTGAAGTTGAGGACGGCGTGGCGGATGCCCCCTACTGATGCGTCTGCGTCCATGGACATTTCGTCGACGGTCCATCCTCGGGCGCTGGCGTAGCGGGTGTAGACCTCTAAGAGATCGCGCGCCCAGAGTCCTGCTTCGTCGCCTCCGGTGCCTGCGCGGATTTCGAGGATGACGGATCCGACGGCGAGGTCGTCTGTGGTCACTAAGGTGGATTTGATGTCTTCGAGTTTTTGGATCGCGGCGGACTCGATTTCGGGGAGTTCTTGGCGGGCCATCTCGGCGAGCTCGGGGTCTTCGTCGTTGATCGCTTCGCGGAGCTGGGCGACTTCGAGCTCGAGCTGTTTGAACTCGTGGTATCCCTCGGCGACGGGGGCGAGGGCGGCTTTTTTGATGGAGATCGTGCGGACCTGGTTGTGGTCTGCGAGGACTTCGGGGGACTCGAGCTGCGTGGATAGCGCTTCGTACTGTGACGAGAGTTCATCGAGTTTGGATAGGAGGCCTTCGTCGGCTGGAGCGCTCATTGATGAAGGATACGCAAATCGGATCGCTTATCCATTGCAGCAGCTTGGGGAATCGGATGGTGTGGATCCCCCACTGCAGCATGAGGGTTTGCCGCCGTGTCTTGGTTGCCAGTCGGCGGGTCCGTCTTTGATGAGGTCCATGAATGGCCAAACGGGGCAGAAGTCGTCTCCTGGTCCGAACATGTCTT
>JARGNC010000021.1:0-12503 GCA_029212425.1 Phycisphaerales bacterium | reverse complement strand
GATTGTTTGTGGAATGCGGAGACGCCTGGCATTGTTTTGCCGTCGGGTGTTCGGTATCCCATGGCTTCTGTGAATCCCGAGTTCTTTCCGGAGACGCAGGGGTAGTTCCAGCCTCGTTCTTTGGCGAATTCTGCGACGGTTTGTGGGTCGTCGTTTGAGCAGAGTACGAAGGCGCATCGTTCTTGGATGTGGTCAGCGTGACCGATGAAGCCGTCGGCCCAGAGGGAGCAGTAGTTGCAGTGTTTGCCCATGTTGTGGACAACGAGGAGTTCGGTTTTGTCTCCGAAGAGTTGGGAGAGTTTGACGGTTGAGCCGTCGGTGTTTTGGAGTTGCCAGTCTTCGACGGTTTCGTTTGGCGCGTCTTGGATAGCTTTGCGGTAGTTCGCTCTGGCTTCCATGAGTTTCATGCCGAGCTCTTGGATTGTTGATTCTGTTGTTGGCATTGTGCGACCTTTCGATGAGTGAGGGTTAGGCCATTCGGATCCATTTGATGAGTGTGCGGAGGTTTGGTGGTTTGCCGTACATGAGGAGTCCGACGCGGAAGACTTTGGCTGCGAACCAGAGGAAGAAGAACACAGCGATGACAGTCACGAGGATCACCGCGGCGATCTGCCATGCGGGGGGTGGGTCGGTGGAGGAGACGCGCATGATCATGATGAACGGCGAGATCGGGGGGATGAAGCTGGAGACTGTGGAGAGCATGGAGTTGGGTGCGCGGACGACGGGCATGAAGAAGAAGTATGGGATCATCATGGTCAGCATGACGGGGGTCATGAGTGACTGGGCTTCTCGCATGTCGTTCACGGCTGAGCCGATCGCGGCCATCATCGAGGCGAGCATGAAGTAGGCGAGTAGGAAGAAGACAAAGAAGAGGATGATGGTTTGTCCGGAGATCATGTCGAGGCGGTTGAAGGCGATGAGGGCTGCGATGCCTACTGAGTTGTAGACGACGAGGAGTGATAGACCGACGCCCATTTGTCCGACGATTTTGCCGGTCATGAGTTCCATTGGGGAGCACGCGGAGAGGAGGACCTCGACGACGCGGTTTGATTTTTCTTCGATGGTGGTGGTGAGGAGGTATTGGCCTCCGGTCATTGTTGCGATGATGAGGAGGACGAGGGAGGCGACGGGAATGAGGAAGGTTGCGATTCCGGAGGATTCTTTGCGTTCGCCTTCTTCGGTGATCTCTTTGCTCTCGCGTGCGTTGACATTGGCGAGTTCTGTGATCATGTCGCGGTCGAGACCGGCGTTGTCGTAGCGGCGCTCGCGGATGGACCAGCGGATTCCGGATTCGATTTCGCCTACGGTTTCTTCGTTGAGTTTGGGGCGGAAGAAGGCTTGGTAGGAGCCGAGGCCTTCTTCGTCGTTGAGTTTTTGAGCGGCGTCTGCGTCGATCTCGATGACGGCGAGGACTTTTTGCATCGGGTCTTCGAGCGCGGCTTTGGTGGAGAGCTGCTCTCGGATTTGTGCTTTGATTTCTTCGATGTCCGCGTCGGGTGCGGTTGGGACGATGCGGAACTCTGGGGTTTTGATGAAGCTCATCGCGTTATCGATGGAGTCCGATGCGGAGTCGCCGGCTTTGCCGATCATGCCTTTGGCGAAGTCGGAGGCGCGTTTGGCGCGGTCTTCCCAGCGTTGGCGGACTTCTTCGGGGGAGAGTCTTGAGCTGATGTCGTCGAAGACTTCTGCGGAATGGTCGAGGACATAGATGGTGCCTTTGTCGGCGGGTGGCTGGGCGGCGGCGGAGAGGATCGCGATCAGCGGGATGAGCGCGGCCATGAGTGCGGGGACGACAAGGGCTCCGATGATGAAGCCTTTGGTCATTGCGGTGGATGCGAACTCGCGCCCTGCGACGCGTGCGATTTTGGAGAAGTTCATGAGCTTGCCTCCTCTTCACCCTTTGATCCTGCGAGGAGCTGAGCGCGGAGTTGTTGTTGGTCTTGATCGTGATGCTGGGCGTTTGTGCCTTCGGTGACGATCTCGATGAAGACATCTTCGAGGGTCGGGCGTTTGATCTCGATGCTGGAAACCGGGATCGCGGCGAGGATGCTTTGCATCGCTTGCTGTTGGTCGATGGAGTCGGCGACTTTGACCTCGTAGATGCCTTCGTGTTTGTGGACTGCGGAGATGCCTTGGATGGCGGCGATTGCTGTGGTTTGGTCCGCGTCGCTGATGGTGTCGACATGGATCGCGTGGGGATCGAAGCGGGTGCGGATGTCGCTGAGCGTGTCGTCGAGGACTTTTTTGCCATGGTGGATCATGATGATGTGGTCGCAGATGGACTCGGCTTGCTGCATGACATGGGTGGAGAAGATGACGGTCTTGCCGTTGGTGTGCTGCTCGTTGATGAGATCACGGAGAAGACGCATGTTGACGGGATCGAGTCCGGAGAATGGTTCATCGAGGATGATGAGGTCGGGCTCGTGGAGGACGGATGCGATGAACTGGACTTTCTGCTGCATCCCTTTGGAGAGCTCTTCGCATTTCTTTTTGCTCACATCGGCGAGTTCAACGCGTTCGAGCCATTCCATGACTTTGGGTTTGAGTCCTCGGGCGTCGAGTCCTTTGAGTCTTCCCATGTGCATCAGGAAGTTTGCGACCTTCATTTTCTTGTAGACACCTCGCTCTTCGGGGAGGTATCCGATGCGGTCTTTGGATTCGACGGCGGACTTCTTTCCGAGGACGCTGAGTTCTCCGGCGTCTGGGAAGAGGATGGACATGATCATCCGGATGGTTGTGGTTTTCCCGGCGCCGTTTGGTCCGATGAAGCCGTACATGGATCCTTGGGGAATCTGGAGGTCGATCCCTTCGACGGCGACTTTGGGTCCGAAAGTTTTCCGGACCCCGTTCATCATGATTGCGTTACTCACACCTGCTCCCATCGAGATTGAGACACCGCGCGATCATCGACTTGTGATGCATCGCGCATGCAATGGTATCCCATTGTTAGGGAAACTGCCCATTTGGTTGCAGTGTGTATGGAATTGGTTTGTTTTTAGCCGGTTTGCGAGTCGATGAAGCCGCCGAGTTTGCGGGATCGGACTGGGTGCTGGAGTTTGCGGATTGCCTTCGCTTCAACCTGACGGACACGCTCGCGGGTGACTTTGAAGATTCGTCCGACTTCTTCGAGTGTGTAGGTGTATCCGTCTCCGATGCCGTAGCGGAGTTTGATGATTTCGCGTTCGCGGTAGGAGAGCGTTTTGAGGACGAGTTCGATGCGGCTCTTGAGCGCGTCTTGTCCTGCGGTTTGATCGGGGGTGCGTTGGTTTGAATCTTCGAGGAAGTCTCCGAAGTTTGAATCTTCGGATTCGCCTACAGGTCGATCGAGAGATACAGGATGCATGGAGATACTGAGCACACGGCTGACTTCTGAGGGGGTCATCTTCGCTTGCTCTGCGATTTCTTGCGGCGATGGCTCGACGCCTGTGCGTTGCTTGATTTCTTTTTGGATGTTTCGCAGTCTCGTCATCGTCTCGATCATGTGGACCGGGATACGGATTGTGCGTGCGTGGTCCGCGATGGAGCGGGTGATCGCTTGGCGGATCCACCATGTTGCGTAGGTTGAGAACTTGTATCCTCGCTTGTATTCGAACTTGTCGACTGCACGCATGAGTCCGGTGTTGCCTTCTTGGATGACATCGAGGAATCCGAGTCCGCGGTTGCGGTACTTCTTTGCGATCGAGACGACGAGGCGGAGGTTGCCTCCGGAGAGGTCGCGCTTGGCTTGTTCGTATTCCCAGAAGACGGTTGAGATGCACTCGATTCGTGCTTTGAGATTCTCTGGGTCTTCGAGGACCAGGGAGCGGAGGCCGTCGAGTTCCATGCGCATGACTTCGAGGTCTTCTGCGTCGTACTTTTTGGGATACTTGGCGGCTTCGAGCATTTCGCCCTGGAGGGCTTGCATTTTCTCGGAGATGGATTTGATCTTGCGCATCAGCGGAACGATGCGTCCGGTGCGGAGGCAGAGTTCTTCGACGAGCGCGGACATGCGGCGACGGCGGGTAGAGATTCGTGTTTGAATCTCTTTGGCTTTCTTCGTTTCGTGGATGGTGCCGTCGTCGTGGCGGAGTTCTTCGAGCGCGTTCCAGTCCTGCTTGTTGAGTTCGAGGAGCATCTCGATGGTTGGGAGGTTTGTAGGAATGCGAACGAGGAGCTTGTCTTTCGCGTTCTCGTCGAGTGTGCTCGTGCGCATGGTGCGGTCGAAGGGGAGCTTGCCATCGCTGACGAGCTTGAGGGTTTCGACGGCTTGGGCGATGATGTAATCGCACTCAAGACAGCGGCGGCGGAAGATCATCCGCGTTGTTTCGATCTTCTTGGCGAGGCGGACCTCTTCTTCGCGTGTGAGGAGGGGGATGGTTCCCATCTGCGAGAGGTACATGCGGACGGGATCATCCATTCGGCGGTCGGATTCAGCATTGATTGCTTCGTCGAGGTCGCGCTGGATGACGCGATCGTTCATGCCTTTGGCTTCTTCGACATCCTTTTTGGCTTGGTTGAGATCGTCGGAATCGAGTGTGATGGTCCCGGAATAGTGTGGTGCGTTGATTTGGACACGGAGGGATTCGTTTGATCCGAGGTGTTCGCCCCCTCGCACGGACATGGCGCGGAACTCGCTGTCGAGGTGTTGGATGCTTTCGAGGGTGCGTGCGTCACCTGATCGGCGTGCGCGGAAGACGCGACCCCGGAACTCCATCTCGTCGATCAGTTCGATGTTCGCGTCGTCGATCATCGCGACGATCGCGTGGATCGCGACTGGATCGACGAGTTCGTCGGGCAGGATGTTGTTGAGTTCTTCGAAACTCAACCATCCGCGGATGCGGCCTGACTCGATTAATGCTGTCACTGATGGATGGGTGATCCCGATCATAATGCTCCCGATATACTGTTGAATGGTTCGCATCCTATGCACGCTCGAACAGTGAGCGATTGCAAACTTGCTTTCTATCCGCTGGCTACCCGCTGGGGTTGCTATCCGTCTCCTCCGGAGAGTTTGCCTCGCATGGTGCCGTATTTCTTTCGCATGCTTTGCTGCTTTGCAGCAAAGGCGCGGAGTTGGTCGAGGTCGTCGGTGTCGTTGCTTCCATCGCTTGGTGGTTGGATTGGTTGTGTGCGTTCCTGGTTGAGTGCGAGTGCTTGGGTGCATTCCCGCAACATCCTGGCGATGCGCTCGTCGGAGCCTTCGCTCTGTTGTTCTACAGTTCGGCAGAGTAGGGTTGCACGGCCAACCGGATCGGCGGTGGATTGTTCGTCAGTGTGCGCGAGTGTTTCGGAGAGTTCGCGGAGGACTTCGTGAAGACCGGTGCCTGTCCCGTTCTCGACGCTTTCGTGGAGTGCTTGGGCGACCATCGCGGAGCTACGCGATTGGAATGCGGAGGTCATCATCAGGTCGTGTTCTTCGGAGGACATGGTGAGCCAGAGCTTTGGATCGCTGAGGAGACATCCGAGGAGCAGTTCTCTTGCGGTGAGGGGGGCGTTTGTTTCGGGGGGGAGGGTGTCCTGTGGCTCGATGGATGCGGGGACGCGGCGACCGAGGCGCATTGATGCTTTGACGACCTGCTCGGAAACACCCGCGGCACCTGCGATTTGGCGGATCATGAGCTGGCGGCGCATCGGGCTGAGTTTTTCGATTCCGAGGTCCAGCAGCGTGCGGATTTCTTCTTCGATGCGCTGGGTGACGCGTGCGGCGCCGGCTCCTGCGAGCTCGGCGCGGAGGCGATCAAAGCGCCATTTGAGGAGATCGACAGCGTTGTCGATGACGGTGTTGAAGATCTGGACGCCGTCTGGTTGGGCGAGGAGTTCGTCGGGGTCTTTGGCTTCGGTGAATCCTGCGAGTGCTGCGATTTTGATGTCGATGGTTTCGGAGAAGAGGACTTCGATGGCGCGGTCTGCGGCGCGTTGTCCGGCTTGGTCGCCGTCGAAGAGGAGGACGACGGTGTCGCAGAGTCTGCGGAGGATGGTGGCGTGTCCTTTGGTGAGCGCGGTTCCGAGTGTGCCTACGACATGTTCGACGCCGTGCTGGTGGCAGGCGATGACATCGGTGTAACCTTCGACGATGACGGCGACGCGTTGGCGTTTGATGGCGCGCTGCGCGTGGTTGAGGCCGTAGAGAGTGCGGGATTTGTTGAAGACGAGGGTTTCGGGGCTGTTGAGGTATTTGGGGTCGTCATCGTCGTTGATGCGTCGTCCACCGAATCCGATGACGCGTCCGATCTGGTCGCAGATTGGGAAGATGAGTCGGTTGCGCATTGCGTCGTATTGTCCGCCGTTGTCTCTTGTTTTGAGGAGGCCGGCATCGGTGAATGCTTGGGTGTTGTAGTTTTTGCTGTCGATGGTCATGAGCAGACCGTCCCAGCGGTCGGCGCTTGTACCGATCCCGAATCGATCGACGATGTCGTCGGACATTCCTCGGCGTTCGATAAGTGTGCGTGCGGTTGAGCCGTGGTCTGGGTGGGTGAGGAGTGCGCGGAAGTAGGACTGGGCTTGCTCGTTTGCGGCGAGGATGTCTTGCTTGGTTGAACCGGTTGGGTACTGCTGATCGTTGTTGGCGTCGGTTTGGTTTTGCCGGCTTGGTTTGAAGGGGGTCAGTTCGATGTTCGCGCGCTCTGCGAGGTAGGTGAGGGCTTCGCGGAAGTCCATGGAGTGGTATCGCTGGACGAAGGTGAAGGCGTCTCCACCGGCGCCGCAGGCGAAGCAGTGGAAGATTTGCTTTGCGGGGACGACGCACATGGATGGGGAGTGGTCGTCGTGGAAGGGGCAGACGCAGACATATTCTCTGCCTTTGGGTTTGAGTGTGATGCAGTCCCCCACCACGCCCACAATGTCGGACGCATCGCGGACGCGCTGGACATCATCGTTGGGTTGTGGTTGGTAGAGACTCACGCGATCAACTCCCCCGGAGGTGCATTGGGCACCGCTGGTGTTTGTCTATTCTATGGCGCTGTTCGTGGTTGCTCCGGGTGGTGGTGTGTCCGTGCGGCGTCACTTTGCTGCGGGCGGACGGGATTCCGGGCAATCAACTGTAAAGAGTAGCCCCGAACTGACGGCGTGCAAGCATTCTTGGTAAACTGAGTCTCCGGACGAAAAAACAGGGGATTTGATCGGACGCTATCGGCTATATTGATGCGATAACTGTTCCGATCGCTTTGCTTGCCCAGTTTGCTTGCTCAGATTGCTCGATGCGAGATCCCCATGCTTATTTTGTTTGATATCGACATGACGCTGCTGGAGACCAACCACATCGGGATTGATTGTCTGCGTGATGCGGGGCGGGCGTTGTTTACTCCGGAGTTTACAATCGAGGACATCAGCTTTGGGGGGAGCTTGGATCCGGTGATCATTGCGGAGATGCTGGTGAAGAACGGCGTCGAGCCGACTCTGGAGAACATCCAGTCGATGCGGTCAGGGTATCACAAGCATCTGGTATCGCTTTCTGAGCAGACGACTGTTGCTCGTGCGCTCCCTGGGGCGCATGACTTGGTGTTCGCATCGGCGACGCACCACTCGAAGCCGACGATTGGATTGCTGACGGGGAACTATGAGGAAACGGGGACGATCAAGATTCAGGCGGCAGGGTTTGATCCGACCATGTTTACCGTCAATGCGTGGGGGGATTCGTCGATGCACGAGAAACCGCTGCGTTCGCACCTGCCTCCGGTGGCGATCGAGAACTATCGGAAAGCGAAAGCGGTTTCGATCGATCCCCAATCAGTCATCATCATCGGCGACACGATCCATGATGTGTCGTGCGCGAAGGACAATGGGTGCAGAGCGCTCGCGGTTGCGACGGGACACGCGAGCTTTGCTGAACTCGAAGCGGCTGGCGCGGATCGGACAATTCACGATTTGACTGACACAGAGGGGATAATGGAATGGATCATGTCGGCGTAAAGCCCACCTCGAAATCGGAACGGTTTGCGTGCATTGATACCTTGCGAGGGTTTGCGCTGCTTGGGATTCTGGTACCGAATGTTGTGGTGTTCTCTTGGCCGATGATGGCGATGACGGATGTGACGGTGATGGGTGATACCGCTGCGAACGCGCTGGGTCACACGATTACCTCCACAGCGTTTCTTGGCAAGTTCATGTTCTTGTTTGCGATGCTGTTTGGGTCGGGTGTGATTATGTACGCGCGGAAGTTTGACACGCGGGGCGACCGGGTGTTGTGCAAGCGGTGTGGGTATTCGCTTGAAGGGCTTGGAGATGAGCTGGCGTGTCCGGAATGCAACGGCGCCGAGCGGAGGGTGCGAAAATCCAAGCTGACTGATGGCGCGGGGTTGTGGTACTTCCGGTGCGGGATCTTGTTGGTGTTCGGGATGCTTCACGCGTATGGATTGTGGTTCGGGGACATCCTGACTTTCTATGCGGTGGCTGGTTTGACACTGCTCTGGTGGATTCGGAAGATTCCTGCGAAGTGGCAGTTCTGGGGTGGGTTGTGTGTGTACTTTGTAAGTGCGCTGCCACTGATTTTGTTTACCGCGTATGGGTACTGGGCATTTTCAGAGGGGCATGTGGAGATGGATCAACTCTCGGCGAATCCGGAGATGGAGATCGCGGGGTATCTGGGTGGGTACTTTGATGTGTTCAAGACGCGTGTGTTTACGGTGATGATGATGCAGTTCTTGTTTGCGCCGTTGATGATGCCGATGCTGTGGAGCATCATGTCGATGGGGATGGGACTCACGCGGATGGGTGTGCTGACCGGCGAGCGTCCGCTGCGGTTCTATGTGAAGACCGCTTCGGTGTGTTTATTGATCGGTGTTACAGCGACCGCGATTGGGTACTCGGTGATCGAGCACCGGTTTGATCTTTTGCCTGGGTTTGTTTGGCAATCGGTGGCGCAGCCAATCGGGGTGCCTTTGGCGTTTGGGTATGGGGCGCTTGTGATCGGGCTCTCGAAGTGCTCGTGGGCGCGGATTGTGTGCGCTCCATTGGCGGCGGTTGGACGGATGGCGCTGACAAACTACTTCATGCACACGATTCTTTGCACTACTTTCTTTTACGGATATGGGTTTGGCAAGTACGCATCGATTGATTACCCTCGGCTTTGGCTGGTGGTGTTTGCGGTGTGGACGATCAATATCGTGTTCTCGGTGCTGTGGTTACGCGTGTTTTCAATGGGGCCTTTCGAGTGGTTGTGGCGGTCATTGACTTATCGACAGCTTGTCCCCATTGTGCGGAAGTCTTCGGGTGAATCTGCCCGTTCTGACGCATAATTCGGAATCATCTGCTACAATTCATTCGCTGGGTGCAACTCGATCAGGACGATCAATTTGAAGCAGCCCACTCGGCAAGGAGGCCCGTAGATGCCAGGCTCGTACCGCGCTCTCTGCTCTGATTTCTACATCAACGCGAAACTCAATGTCCGCATGGAGCTCCCGACGAATCGTGAGCCGGTGCTGGATTTGTTTGAGCGGGCGCGAAGGTCGTTCCCGGCGATGAACGCGTTCCGTCGGTACAAAGATGAACTCGCGCTTGAGTCTGCGGCGAATGCGACCCCCCACCGCTGGATGGCGATCCGTGCGGCGTCGGTGCGGACGGGGGTTGTGAATCCGAACAATGAAGAGGAGATGTACTCGGTGCATCGGATGGCGGCGGAGGTTTCGCCTTATTACCTTTCGATCTCGCCTTTGGATCTTGAGTACATCGAGCTGCTGTACGGGTTTGATCTTGCCGCGAAGGAAAATCATGACGAGATCGCGGCGAGCGCTTTGTTGAGTGGATCCCCACTCGCGGCGTTGGTTGAGAATGTGGATATCAAAATTAACGATTGCCAGCCTTTGCTTGGGATGAATCTGCTCAACGAGAAAGGGCTCGAAGCGCACTTTGAGATCAAAACCCGTTCGGGAGGGAAATCCGGAGCGCCTTCATCGGCTGGTGGGAATGAACCGATCTCGGTGTACCTCACGCTGCGTCGATACGATCCGGTGACGGATCTCAAGGACCTGACTGGACAGCTTGATGAGTTGATCGAGCGGGGACAAGAGTTGGTCGATCAGTACGCTGTTCCGAACTTGTTGATCCCGCTGCGTGAAGAGATCGTGGCTCGGTCGTACTGAGTAATCGTGTATACTTGATCGATGAGCACTTTGATACTCGGACAACTGACTTTGGGGCAAACTTTGGGGCAGTCGGGATCACTGCCTTCGATGCTGTTGTGGATTCTGGTGTTGATTGTGGTCGTTGGGATCGGCGGATTCGTGATTATGAATCTTCGTCGGCGGATGCTTTCGCAGGATGATTCGGTAAGCACTGGATCGTCGGGGTTGCTCGATCATCTGCATCAGATGCATCGCTCTGGGGAGATTGACGACCAGGAGTTTGCGAACGCACGCAATGCGATCTTGCGGAAAGTGCAGGATGACATGGAGGCGCGGAAGAACCCGGTTGAGGTGAAGAAGCCTTCGATTTTGGATCATGTGGATGATTCTGATCTGCTCCATTGAACAAATGTTCGGTTTGTAACGGTTATACGGCGAGTCTGGTGCGTCTGGAGGGGATTCCGCTGGTTGCGAAGTAGCCCTTGGGGTGCTTGCGGGCTAGGGTTTTCGGTCGATGGAACCGCTGCGCAATATTGGCGCATATCCATCGGTAAAAGCCCTGCGAATCGGGTTGAGCCGACACCCCGATATGCCCGATACCAGTGATGCCTGCGGCTTTTTTGCGGGAATCAACTTGGACTCATCACACGAGAGATCAATATGCCAAACAACGATCCGAATCAGAACCCAGTACCACAACCACAGGCTCAGCCGATGAATGCGATCGGAGGGTCGGGATCGGGTGATTCATCATCGGGTTCAGGAGGCGGATCGGGTGGTTCTGGAGGGGGCGGCGCCGGCGGCTCCGGCGGAGATGACGGCGGCAACGGTGGGTTCCGTGGTCGCAAAGTGACGACATGTTCGTTCTGTGGGAAGACCTCTCGCGAGGTTGGACCAATGGTCGAAGGGCCGGGCGAGGTGTATGTCTGTCATAACTGTGTCGAGCTTTGTCAGAATATCTTTAAGCAGGAGCGTCGGCGGGTATCGTCGATCTCCGCGCAGCTCTCGGAGATCCCGTCACCACGCGAGATCGTCGAGTTTATGGATCAGTATGTGATTGGTCAGCAGATCGCGAAGCGTTCGCTGTCGGTCGCGGTCCACAACCACTACAAGCGATTGATGCACCATGAGTCCGAGCATGCGGACAACATCGAGCTTGATAAGTCCAACATTTTGTTGATCGGCCCGACCGGTTCGGGGAAGACTTTGCTTGCCAAGACCATGGCGCGGATGCTCAAGGTACCGTTTGCGATCGGCGATGCGACGACATTGACCGAAGCGGGGTATGTTGGCGAGGATGTCGAGAACCTGCTCCTTAAGCTGCTGCAGAACGCGGACTTTGATGTCGAGGCGGCGCAGCGTGGGATCATCTATATTGACGAGATCGACAAGGTTGGTAAAACTTCCGGCAATGTCTCGATCACACGAGATGTTTCCGGTGAGGGTGTCCAGCAGTCACTGCTCAAGATGCTTGAGGGGACTGTTTCCAATGTGCCACCACAAGGTGGACGCAAGCATCCGGAACAGCAATACATCCAGTTTGATACCACGAACATTCTGTTCATCTGTGGTGGTTCGTTTGTCGGATTGACTGACATTGTTCGTCGTCGACTTGGCAAAACTCGGATCGGGTTCAGCGGCAGCGCCACCGGGAACGACGACACCAAGGGCCGTCAGCACTTTGCGAGCGAGAGCGCGGAGCAAGAGTGGCTCCAATCACAGATTTCGAATGTCGATGTGGTCGAGTTTGGTGTGATTCCCGAGCTCGTCGGTCGTCTTCCAGTGATTACGCCTTTGATGCCTTTGGGTAATGATGCGCTTGTGCAGATCCTGACTGAACCGAAGAACGCGCTTGTGAAGCAGTTCCAGCACTTGTTCCGCTTGGAAGGCGCTGAGCTGAGCTTCACAGAAGACGCGCTGCTCGCGATTGCAGAAAAGGCGGGCAAGCGTGCGACTGGTGCTCGTGGTCTGCGTGCGGTGATGGAAGACACGATGCTTGATCTCATGTATCACCTTCCGGATCTGGACAACGAGGGTGTGCATTACATGATTGATGCAGCACACATCGAGCATCCGCGAACGCTTGAAGAACTGCGCGTGAACAAAGCGAACACCGCGTAAGAGTTTCATACAGACAACATGACAAGAACCCCGAGTGCATGCTCGGGGTTCTTTTTTGATTGACGCGAAGTCTGATGGAGCTCAGATCAGTTGATCGGGGTCGCTACGCGAGCGGTTTGTCCGCCTACAGAGACTTCCGCGAGTGCGTAGAGGCGGACCGGGGAATCGATCAGTCCACGCACGGATTGCGGGTTGCTGGAGATCAGGTGGAGTTCGATTTCTGAGCTTCGGTGGTTTGCATCCGGGTCCGCGAGGTCTGGCTCGGCACGAAGGCTCAGGAGCAAGTGGTCCCGGACCCAGGCGCGGACGGTTTCGAGTCTGGTCATCGGATTCCGATGATCATCA
>JARGNC010000020.1 GCA_029212425.1 Phycisphaerales bacterium | reverse complement strand
AATAGGGATTCCCAACGAGCACATAGCTCAAATGGGGATTGATGATACCGACCCGATCTCAAAATGATGCACGATCCGGATCAAACCGACCCGGAAACCTCGCTATTCGCGTGCAATCTAGGTTCAGGTCCTGCCAACCTCTGCAATCATACAGCGGACGCTCCCGCCCCCAACATTCTCGATGGTTGGAATCGGGACATGTACGATCTTTCCGAGTTGCCTCATGACCTGCTGCTGTTGAGCAGTAAACCCAGCGAATGCTCTTGAAGACATCGCAAAGATGGTGTTTGAGTCCTGATCGACGAGTTCAAGGATATTGCCGCAGAATGACCTCATCTGCTCCATGGTGATCCGAATCACAGTCCGATGGTTTTGCTGCAGCATGCCAATCAGATTCTCTCGCTCTTCGAGATCCGCTATGGATTCATCGCAGACCACCGCCAGTTTGGATCCAACGCTCATGACGACATTCGTGTGGTATATCGGTTCGCCATCTCGATCGGATGCTCGAAACAGGAATGCGGAATACCCCGTTTCATCACACCATGATTCGACAGCTGACTCCGTCGTCCTCGGAGACACACATCCATACGCGACCCCTTGAACCCGGTCGAGTACCAACGAACCAGTCCCTTCAAGGATCTCGCTGTCCTCCTCGAGACCACTCAAATCCAGGTGCCCAACCCCACCAACACCGGAACACAGCACATCAAGTACATCGCTGGATCGTTCTGCCCTTCGGAGTTCATTACACATCGGGTATGTGATGACCACCTGCTCGCTATCCTGCGGCGTATGCCAGCTCATCCAGTTATTCGGGAATACACAATCAGGGAGCCCTCGCTCATCCTGATACACCAGCACTTCCACCCCTGATTCTCGTAACGCACGGACCAAACCATCAAACTCGCTTTGGGCTTCAACTGAAACTTTCGAATCATCGCCTTCGGGCTGATTCATAAACGCATTGCTCTGAGCGGCTTGCGAATGATAACCAAACGAAAGCGGACGGATCATCAACACGCGATTAGCAGTCTGGAATCGTTCTGGGATCAATTGGAAGTTCATGATCCATGATATAGGTCTGAGAGTGGACGAATCCGCTTTGCCTGCCCACAATCAAGTATGGAAACGATCACCATCTCACCAGAAATGACCCTGACCCCCGCGATGGTCGTTTCTGTTGCAAGAAACCATGCAAAGGTCCACCTCTCGGATGCATCCAAATCACAGATTGCACAGTGCCGAGCCGGACTCGAATCTGTGCTCAATGACGGGCTCCCCCACTACGGCATCAATACCGGGTTCGGCTCACTCGCAAACAAGAGTATCGAACAAGATGACCTAGAAAATCTGCAACGAAATCTCATCAGGTCCCACGCAGCGGGGATCGGGGAGCCGCTTGAGTCTGAAGTCGTCAGGGGGATGATGTTCGTGCTCGCGTGCTCACTATCTAGAGCACGATCTGGTGTTCGGGTTGAAGTCGTCACACATATTCTCAGTATGCTCAACGCAGGAATCACACCCATTGTTCCAGAGCTGGGTTCGGTTGGAGCTTCTGGGGACCTTGCTCCACTCGCTCATATAACAGAAGTGATGATCGGCGAAGGGCAAGCGATTATCAACAACACCATCAAACCCGGTATCGAAGCCCTTTCGCTCGCAAACCTGCAGCCTTTGAATCTCCAAGCGAAAGAGGGACTCGCCCTCATCAATGGAACACACTTGATGACCGCTCGATTTGCACTGATTGAGCAGGACCTCAACCAACTGGTCGATGCAGCACTTGTTGCCAATGCAATGTCCATCGACGCCGCACGAGCATCGCATGGATACCTCGATCAGAGGGTTTATGTTGCCCGGAATCAACCCGGGGCTGCAGAAGTCGCATCAACGATGCGGTCCTTATTGGAGGGCAGTACCATCGTTACTTCACACGCTGAGAATGACCCGCGTGTGCAAGACCCATATTCATTCCGCTGTGCGCCTTTGGTATTCGGTTCGGTACTGGATTCATTCAGATCATGCCAAACCAGCCTCAACTTCGAGCTTGGAGCAGTTACAGACAACCCTCTCATCTTTGAAACGGGTTCGGATGTCCCCGACATTGTTTCTGCGGGATGTTTCCATGGCATGCCAGTCGCGATTCCTCTCGATACTTTGGCTATCGGGATTGCCCACCTCGCTGGGATTGCAGAACGACGGATGTACCACATCCTGTCGGTCTTTGACCCTGAATCCAACCTCCGTGCTTTCATGAGCCCCAAACCAGGTGTGATGTCGGGCTTCATGATTGTTCAATACGCAGCGGCTTCTGTCTGCAATGAACTTGTCGGTCTCGCAAACCCTTCGAGCGTAGTCAATCTCTCGACTTGCGCTGGGATGGAAGATTACAACTCATTTGGACCACGCAGTGCTGCCAAAGCGGCGAGGGCAGTACAACTGGCGAGATCTGTCATCGCCGCAGAACTGCTCTGCTCAGCGGAGGGCATCGAGGCCCATCGCCCGCATCGATCTGGTGATCGTGTGGAATCTGCTATAGAAATTATCCGCAGCGTTGTTCCCCCCTTAACCGAAGACCGATCCCCAGCACCAGACATCGCAGCAATCGAGCATCTCATCCGTGCTGATCAGTTTAAGTTTACGCTCTGACCCTGCAAGACCAAACCGAGACCTCCCATGAGCACAATCCAAGCATCTTCACTCATTCCTGAGCCCCAAAACCGAACCATCCGCGCACCGCGAGGTTCCGAGCGAACCTGCTCGACTTGGCAGACCGAAGCCGCGATGCGAATGCTGATGAACAACCTAGATCCAGAAGTCGCAGAGCACCCGGAATCCCTCATCGTCTACGGTGGACGAGGCCAAGCGGCCCGATCATGGGAAGCTTACGACGCGATCATCACAACGCTCAAACGGCTCAAGCCCGATGAATCGCTTCTTGTGCAATCCGGAAAGCCGGTCGGTGTCATCCAAACTCACAAGGATGCACCACGAGTCATGATCGCGAATTCAAATCTTGTTCCCCACTGGTCCACACAGGAGCATTTCGACGAGCTTTCCTCCAAGGGACTCATGATGTACGGCCAAATGACTGCAGGGTCATGGATCTACATTGGAACACAAGGCATTCTTCAAGGAACCTTTGAAACCTACGCGGAATGCGCGAGGATGAACTTCGGAGGCACGCTCGCAGGCACCCTCAATGTAACCGGAGGATGTGGTGGCATGGGAGGTGCGCAGCCTCTCTCGATTACACTGAACGGCGGGACTTGCCTGATCGCAGATGTCGACCAGTCCCGACTCCAACGCAGACTTGACGATGATTACTTGGACGAGCTCGTTGGTGACCTCGATGCCGCGATTGATCGCGCTGTAGAACTGAAATCACAGAAATCGGCGACCTCTGTAGGATGGTGCGGGAACTCGATCACCCTTCTTGAACGATTGATCGAGCGTGGCATCATCCCCGATACGCTTACCGACCAAACCAGCGCACACGATCCACTGCAGGGATACTGCCCAATCGAATACACACACGAACAGTCCATCGAAGCACGCGAAGCGAACGCTGCTGACTACCAAAAGCTTGCCCTCGCTTCGATGCGTCGCCATGTTGAAGCCATGGTCACACTTCAAAGACTCGGGTCTGTCACCTTCGACTATGGCAACAACATCCGCCAACGAGCATTTGATGAAGGATTCAAGGACGCATTCTCTTTCCCTGGATTTGTTCCTGCATACATCCGCCCCCAGTTTTGCCTTGGGCGCGGTCCATTCCGCTGGTGTGCACTCTCAGGTGACCCGATTGACATCTACAAAACGGACTATGCACTTCTCCAACTGTTTCCGAAGGAAGACGGCGGTTACAACGAGCGACTCCATCAATGGATTCTTGGTTGTCATAAAAATCCTGAAGCACTTCTGAATCAAGATTTCGCCAACTGCGAACCAAGGTTCGCATTCCAAGGACTCCCTTGCCGCATCTGTTGGTTCGGACTTGGAGAGCGTGATAAAGCTGGATTGCTGTTTAATAACATGGTCCAATCCGGTGCCGTCTCCGCACCAATCGTGATCGGTCGTGACCACCTCGATTGCGGCTCCGTCGCATCTCCGAACCGTGAAACCGAATCAATGAAGGATGGCACCGATGCCGTGTCTGATTGGCCGCTGCTGAACTTTGCTGCAAACATCGCGTCAGGTGCAAGCTGGGTGAGTTTCCACCACGGCGGCGGGGTTGGCATCGGATTCTCGCAACATGCTGGACAAGTCATCGTCGCCGATGGCACCCCAGAAGCTGCGGATCGGCTTGCGCGTGTACTTCGGAATGACCCAATGATGGGAATCTTCCGTCACGCAGATGCTGGATACGAAGACGCCATTCAATGCGGCAGAGACCAAAGTGTTGATATCCCAATGGCGTGAAAGCAGAGGATACAAATGCATCTCCCACATCTCACCACGCATAAGTGGTGTCCGAATATCCCAAAGACCAAGTTTGCATCGCTCATTCGTTCTGATCCGGATGGGTGCAAAATCGCGCTCATCGGTCTCCCCGATGACACAGGAGTAGCCCTAAACAACGGACGCCCTGGAGCGAAAGACGGGCCTGTGGCTTTCAGAGCCGCCCTAGCTGGGATGGGGGTATCCAAACCTGCAGAATGGGACTGGCCAACAGTGTTTGATGCTGGGAATGTTGATGTCATCCCAAGCAACATCCACGCAACCCATGACCGAGTTACAGAAGCTGTTGAATCGATTCTGGATTTGAATCTCTTTCCGATCGCGATTGGTGGCGGCCACGATCTCACCTTTCCGTTCGTTCGAGCAGTCGCAAACAAGTTTGGTCCGATGAACGGCGTCTACTTTGATCCGCATCTCGATGTCCGTGAAACTGATGGATCAGGCATGCCGTTCCGCAAACTGATCGAAACCAATGCCGCAAACAGTTTACGGATACATGGGTTTGACCCAATGAGTAATAGCCGTGAGCATGTCGAGTGGTTCCAAGCTCACGGCGGCCGAATTGATACAACTTCACGCCCAACCGATCCTTGGCCAAAGGTTGACACCTTCGTCTCGCTCGATCTCGACACCTTTGATGCCAGCTTTGCGCCAGGGGTCAGTGCTCTGAATCCATGTGGCACCAATCCTACTGCCATGTCCCAATGGATCCAGTCTGCTGGTTCAAATCCGGATGTCCGGTGCTTTGACATCATGGAACTCTCACCACCGAATGACCATTGCAACCGAACCGCGAGATTAGCGGCTTTGATGTTCCTGACCTTCTTGCGAGGGTTTTCGGAGAGATCATCATGACACAATCGATCCTGATCAGCAACGCTCGTATTTTGACAATGTCTGAAGGCAACCTTCCAAGACGCGGTAGAGCGATGTGTGAACTCTCGCCGGTTGAGCACGCCTCAGTTTTGATCAGCGATGGCAAGATCAAATCAGTCGGTGATTCACATACACCTACTCTTGAAACACAGGTCATCGATGCGAAAGGACGCGTTCTCATGCCCGCGTTTGTTGACGCACACACGCATGCTTGCTGGGCTGGGGACCGACTCGATGAATGGGAACAGAAACAACGGGGGGCGACCTACCTCGAAATCCTGAAGAGTGGCGGCGGGATCATGTCTACGGTGCGTGCAGTACGCGAAGCGAGTGTCGAAGAACTCACCCGGACTCTCCTCAACCGTCTCGACTCCATGCTTCGAGAGGGGACAACCGCTTGCGAGATCAAATCAGGATATGGTTTAACAACAGCTGACGAACTGAAAATGCTCGATGCGATCTCCGCTGCAGATCGAATATGGCCTGGAAGAATTTCGCCCACCGCGTGTATCGGACATGCCAAAGACCCTCAAACCCAGCACTTTGTCGAACAAACAATCAACGAGACACTCCCTGCAGTTCATGAACGCTATCCAGGGATCACCATTGATGCATATACGGAGGAAGGCGCTTGGAGCGTCAGCGAGACGGTTCGTTTGTTTGAAGCCGCGGCAGAGCTTGGCCATCCGCTGCGAATCCATGCAGATCAGTTCAACGCACTCGGGATGCTCGAAGAAGCGGTTCAACTCGGAGCCCTGAGTGTTGATCACCTCGAAGCAAGTACACCTGAAGCACTCACCCATCTTGCTCAATCAAATACGATGGGGGTCATGCTCCCCTGCTCTGGATTCCATGTTGATGCGAGATACGCTGATGGGAGATCCTTCATTGACGCAGGGGGAGCACTCGTCATCGCCACCAATGCCAATCCCGGATCTGCACCATGCCTATCGATGCCAATGAGCATCGCTCTCGCTGTACGGCACCTAGGTGTTACAGCTGCGGAAGCGATCACTGCATGCACGACAAACGCAGCCAATCTACTGGGCTTCGCAGACACTGGCCAAGTTCGTCCCGGCATGCGAGCAGATCTGGTCTTACTCAGACACACTGATGAACGCCAACTCGGATATGAGTTTGGAGGTTCGCATGTGGACCTCGTTGTTTGTAACGGTGAGGTTATTTGAGTTTTTGACAAACCCGAACAGTTTCTGCACCAACAGATGCTGCAAAACTCGCGGCCTTCTCATCTTTGAGATCAGAATTCTCATCAAATGCTTGGTGCGCCGATCCCAATGCATATTCCTGCGGAATGACGAAAGTCTGCAACTGAGTCAAGATTTGTCGCACATGCCGCATGCCTCTCAAACCACCCAAGCCACCAGGGGATGCCGCGAGCAATCCGCATACCTTGCCCTTGAAACACGCTAAGGAAGGTTCGTCTCCATTCGAACGCGATGCCCAGTCGATCGCATTCTTCAATGCACCGGAAATCGATCCGTTGTACTCAGGTGTGGAGATCAGGAACGCATCGCAAGAGATCATCAACTCTTTGAGGTCCAATGCTGACTGAGGAAGACCATCAGTTTCAAGGTCTTCCGAGAACATCGGTAGATCCAGCTGATTGAGGTCAATCGTGACCAGTTCGACCCCACCCAACTCTTTCGCACGTTTGCCGACATACTGAACGAGTTGCGTATTGAACGAGGCCTTTCTCAATGAACCACTGATGAGACCGATCCGGATATCTTTGGACATAGGTGTACCTTTCAGTTAGGTGAGGCTCATTGTACCGCACAAAAAAAGCCCGGTCATCCGGGCAATGAAACACAGGTTCTCGCAGCAATATTTCAATCACACCATCGGCGATTGTTTCTCCGACGAGGATCATACCGATGTTTCTTGTAGAACCGGTCATTCCAGCTGTTCCGATGGCTTCTCGAATGACTGTTCCATGAGGATCGGTATATATGCTGAATCCGGTTCCATGAGAATGTCAATCGGTCGTCATCTTGGAAGATTGATCCGCTGTAACCTCGACTCAGCCAACTCACACGCGGAGTATCACATGGGTCGTAACAAACCACCACACACCCTCGAACGACCGAAGCGTCATACCCTGACCGATGGAAAGCCCGGAGTATCTGACGGCTGATACTGGATCGAGAACTAATCGTGTATCTACGACCGTTAATGACCAATACGCCGGCGGTTGCGGAGTTTGAATACGAGTGTGATGACCGATGCGATGAACTGCTGTATGAAATTCGCACATCACTTTCGGCGTTTGCAACCGGTGCAAGGCCGCCAATTACAGCTGATGATCCCAGCACGATCATGGCCAAGTTTCTTCGAGTGTTCTTCATCATTTTCTCCTTGTGTTGGTGTTCTGAAGCACTTTCACACGAAGACCGGAAATGTGCACACGAACTGACTTTGCTGCGGTAATTTGCCAAACCAGCATCGATTTCATGCAATAAACAGCGATTTACTCGGTTTTTCTAAATGTCATGTCAGCCTCTATCCAGTTCTGCGGTACAAAAATAAGTGAATCCTTGATCGATCACATCCGTATCGACAGGTAACAGAAGAAAGGGATCCAATGACACAAATGATTCCAACCAACTCAACCACAACCATCGTGACCGCATCGTCATCCGATGAGTTATCGAGTCTCGAAGCCGTGATTATGGACGCTTGCAACGAACTCCACGCGGCTCGACAATCCGATGACGCTGTAGGGATTCAAGTCATCACGAAAACCCTTCACTCGCTGCTCGAAACCTACGACGCTACCGATGGTGATAACCACCCAAATCCGGCATGGGCTCGTGCAAACCAGCGTGCACTCGCATACAGCGCGATGGGGCATATCGAAAAAGCGATTTCACTCGAACTCGCTGCCCTCAAGTATGCTGATACTCCCCGACGCCGAGAAATATCTTCAGGCAATATCGCTGATCGCTTTATCCGTTTGGGTGATCCCACAAGTGCAATCGCATTCTTCCTCGACGCTCAAGAGGAAAATCCCGACTCAATCCCCGTTCTATTGACCGGTGCCGTTGCAGTCTTCGATGCTGGATACACGGATCAAGCAGAAGTGATATTCAAAACCCTCTTGGATAATCCCGCTCTACTCCAGCCGAACTCCGAACTGGTCGCGTATCTTGAACTCGAACCACGAACTCGGTCTGTTGCACGCTCTTTGGTTTCTGGAAGGAAACTGATTGATCAACTCGATAAGATGAAGTCCAAATCAGCATCGGAAGGAGCTCAATCATGAAACGCTCCGAACACGACCGGTTCTGGATGATGTACGAATCAAAGGTCCGCGACGCTATCGAACGATCTTGCCGGCATGCTTCACGCACACGGACAGATTCCACGATGGACATCGATGACATGATTGCATGGATCGACACGAAAGTGTGGAAGATGCTGGAGAATGACTCGTACCCAACCTTCCATGACAACCCATCAGTCGACAAAGCAATTGACAGACTTGCCACCCATGCCCCCACGCTGGCGCAATGGTCTTACCTTGCACTTTGCAGAAAGCACTTCCGTCGACTGAAAAACAACAACCAATACATCTCAGGCATGTCACAAGCTCAACGACTTGCGGCAACCTCTGCAGTTGAACACAAAATCGAAAATCGAGCAGATATGGATGCAGCCATCGGTTCGCTCCGTGACTCGCTCAATGCAAATGAAAAACAGAAGCTTGCTGCTTCATGGATCGACAAGTCCGATCGCCATCGCATTGCAATGGTTCTCGGTGCGACACGCAAGGAAGACGACCGAATGATTACCAAGACTACCGGAGGCGGCATGAACGAGAATGCAGTCCAGCAGATGCGGTCGCGCGCCCGAAAGCGTGCTGCTGAAATCATACAGTCCGCGAGCCGTCTTCCATTCATTGGTATCGCAACTTTCGTGATCCTAACCCTCTCCGTTACCTCGCAAAATGCAATCGCTGGCGAGCAAACGGGTGGACGCAAAGGATCAATGACCGCCAACTCGACTTCGGAAGTCATCCCAGGCGAACAATCTGGTGGTCGTCGTCCGTAATTTCGACCTCGGATTATCAAAAATATTTTCAAGGCTTGGAATAACAAATCCGCAGAGCTGCTTTGCTTGGTATGAATACCAAATTTTCACGCATCGCAGCAGCTCCACTTCTTGGTACAGTCCTCGCAGTTACTGGTTTAGCTACTGCAGGAGAACTGAACTTGAGTGACTCAACAACCATCACAAGCGAAGAAACCAACCTCCTAAAGGTCGGCGATTCGATCAAAGACTTCACAATCTCAACACCAATGGCCCCAAACGGAGAGGCAGAAGTCACGCTCTCCGAGTTGCTCAAATCTGGACCTGTTGTCGTTACATTCTTCAGAGGAAGTTGGTGCCCCTACTGCCGAACCGAGCTTTCTGAAATCCAAGACCGCATCGAGAAGTTCGAAGCAGCAGGCGCTTCTGTACTCGCAATCTCACCAGAGATTGATGATAAATCTATCGAGATGGGAAACGATCTGGATCTGGGTTTCTACCTCGGTCACGATGAAAACAACGAACTGGCAAGATCACTTGGTCTTACATTCACGCTTGACGATAAGACCATCAAGAAGTATCACGAATACAAGATCGATGTCCCCAAATCGAACGGCACGAACACATGGGAGCTTCCAATCCCTGCAACATATGTCATCGATCAAGACATGACGATCAAGTATGTGTTTGATGACGAAAACTACAGGAAGCGTGCGGATTACAAAGAAGTGCTCAACATTGTTGAGAAGCTTGCAGAAGACAACTGATCCAATATTCAACAAGCCCCCTCTTGATGGGCGGAGAGTCACTGTGACCTCCGCCTGTCTTTTTTTATCCTGTAATCTTTGCGAGCTGCGTGCGGAGCCGTTTGTCAGAAACGGGAACAAGAGTCTTGAGTTCTTGTGCAAAGACCGCTACCCGATACTCTTGGACCATCCAAAAGAGTTCCTCATACACTTCTGCAACAGCATCATCAGAATCCGCTCCTTGCGAGCGTAGTTCTTCAAGACATCGAACCCATGGGGTTACACTTCTGAGCATCTGCTCATCCTTCTGAGGGCCGCTGCTACGCATACGGTTGAGGCGAATTTCCATAGCACGACTATACCGTGGTATGCACCAAAGCCACCGTGTTGGTGTTGAGAGCACATAGTCTCCACGCGTAAGCACTTTCAACTGAGCACCCAAGTCATCAAGGGTGTTCTTCCATGCAGCGGGATGTTTCGAATCAGCCAATGATTTCGCAGTAAGAATCGCACCAAAGACCTTTGATAGATTCGAGATACTGGTTTGTACCGATTCGAGCCCTCGATCAGTAATACTCATGAGGCATGCTTCAAAGTCAGATTTTGAACGCAAGATCGGTTTGTTGTCAATCCCCGCGATCATACCAGCCCTTGCGAACATTGCACCTTGTACTTCATCAGGAGTCAGTCCACACGCAGCAGCATTCACCGCCATCGGGCTAAATCCAGGCATCTGCTGAGGGCGAATTCGCAGTTCACTTTTCAACGCTAGTCCAAGCAACAAGCCCTGCCCTGCTCGTGTTTCTCGTTCCGCAACCCATCTCGATGTTCGAACACGAAGATTGACGCTTGCCCCATCGACGACCATCGTTGGGTATCCAAGAACTTTGCGTCCATGATCTTCAAACTCGATCTGCTCTTCGAAAGATTCGAGATTCCAACTCTTGAGTCCATCCTGATGGAAATCGCACGCTGCCTCGTCAACCGCTTGATGTGTTTGTTCCTTGAACTCTTCTTTGATTGCTCTGAGGTCACGGCCCGAAGCAAGCGTTTTCCCTTTGGAATCAAGCACCACAATTCGAGGTGCTAAGTACTCAGGAATTTGATCGCCCCTGAACTGGTCCGCGCGAATTGTGACACCTGCCTTTGCGGACAGTAACGAGGCCAACTGAGACTCGATCGATCCATTCCCAGATTTCAGAACAGGAGCGAGTTCTGCCGCGAGTGCTGGTGCGTCAAACTGCCGACGAAACTGCTTCGGAAGCGAACGGATTAATGATTCAAGCCGCTCAGCGATATAGCCCGGCACAGACCAATCCAACACATCTCGAGAAAGGTGAGGAAGGTCTTCTACTCTCACGCGAATCGAAACCCCATCCGTATCCTCACCAGGTTGGAAGCGATAGCTCAACCCAGCATGACGAGAACCGACAGCGACTGAATCCGGATGTGATTTACCAGAGACATTGGAATCCTGAGCAAGGATCAAATCACCTTCTCGCATCAACAGGATCGAGCCGTGCTCCCTTGCCCACTTTTCAAATCGCTGCCCGTTGTAGACATCTGGAGGAACACGAGCGTCATAAAACTGGTGAATCGCTTGATGATCTGCAATCAGATCCCCGCGCCGAGCTTTATCTTCAAGAGTGCGGAGCTTTGAGATTAACTGCCGATTTTTCTGAACTTCTGGACACTTCGAGTTCATCTCACCTTCAACGAGCGCATGGTGCAGAAACAAATCCCGAGACTCAACAGGTGCGATCGGCCCGTAATGCACCGATCGACGAGGGACAATATCCAATCCATATAATGAAACGCGTTCATCCGCTATCACTCGATAGTTCTTCTCATCCCATCGCGGATTCGAATGCGAGCGTTGAATCAAGTGTGTGGCGGCATCCTCAATCCACTTGGGCTGGATCCTCGCAACAGTCCGCGCATACACCTTTGTCGTCCGGACAATCTCTCCCGCCATCACCCAATCGGGACGAGACTCGAAGACCGACGACCCAGGGATGATTGAAAACGCAGTCCCGCGAGTACCTTTGTATTCGTGTCGATCCCCCTTGTTTCCGATGTTGGTCAACAATCCGGTGAGCAACGCACGATGCACCGCATCCGGATCAGTGTGTTTCACATCTGGGTGAAGTTTCATCTCGAGACACATTCCTCGGAGTTGACGATACACCTCTCGCCATTCATCAATTCTCCGCACAGCAAGATACGCCGCTTCACACGCTCTCCCCAACTTGCGTCGAGTCAGATCTTTATGCTGCTGGTGATACCAGTCCCAAATATTCAAGAATGACAAAAAATCCGACCCGTCCTCGGCAAACTGTTCATGCGCCTCGTCAGCCAGCTGTTGTTTATCATGCGGGCGCACCCGAGGATCTTGAGTCGAGAGTACTGATGCAATAATCAGCACATCGTTCAGGCAGTTCTCTTCTTCACCCGCAAAGATCATCCGTGCGACACGAGGATCAACAGGCAAGCGAGCCATCCGTTTGCCGACCGGCGTGAGATTGTTGTGTTCGTCGATCGCGCCAAGTTCATGGAGAGTCTCATAGCCATCTCGCCATTGCCGACCATCCGGACGATCTAGAAATGGAAACTCAGTTGGTTCGCCCAGCCTTAAATCGATCATCTGTAAAATCACAGATGCAAGATTTGAACGAAGAAGTTCGGGCTGCGTAAACTCGTCGCGCCCTGCGTAATCGGTTTGTTCATACAATCGAATGCACACACCCGGTGCAATACGACCGCAACGACCAGCACGCTGATTTGCTGATGCTTGTGAGATTGGTTCAATCTGTAAGCCGTGAAGCTTCGTCCGAGGGTTGTATCGCTTGAGCCGAGCAACACCCGGATCAACAACCCCCCTGATATTGGGTACAGTAATTGATGTTTCCGCAACATTGGTCGCAATCACAACTCGGGAACCGGCACTCCGACCTGCTTTAAATACTCGCTGCTGTTCCGCAGGTGAGAGCCGAGCATACAACGGAAGAATCTCGATATCGTGGGGTAGAAAGTCCAACTTCTTGAGTTCGTGAGCCGTCTGTCGAATCTCTCGCTCGCCTGGCATGAACACAAGCACATCACCGTGCCCCTCATTCACCAGCTGCGCCGCGGCATACGAAGCCGCTTCTGGTAAGGGTGTTCCATCTTGAATCATGGATGCATCATGCCTCTGTTCGACAGGATACATCCGTCCAGATACTTCAATAATCGGAGCAGGACCAGACGAGGTACCGAAGTGATCTGCAAACCGGTCTGCATCAATAGTCGCTGAAGTGATGATGACCTTCAAATCCTTCCGCTTCGTGACCAAGCGATGCAAATACCCCATCAGAAAGTCGATGTTTAGCGAACGCTCGTGCGCTTCGTCCACGATGATGGTGTCATACTTTCGAAGCTCCGGATCACTCCGAGTCTCGGCAAGCAGAATACCGTCGGTCATCACTTTGATCAGCGTGTCGTCATTCGTCTGATCGCCAAATCGCATTTTGTAGCCGACAGCACTCCCAAGACCTACACCAAGCTCATCAGCTACTCGTGCTGCGACATTCCGAGCCGCGATCCGTCGTGGTTGGGTGTGGCCGATCATACCATCCACACCTCGGCCAAGGTCAAGACAGATTTTTGGGAGTTGTGTTGTTTTCCCTGAACCGGTTTCACCACACAGGATCACAACCTGATGATCTCGGATCGCTGCGGAAATCTCTTCACGGTGCTCGCTAACCGGTAGATCAGCTGGATACGAACACGCTGGCACATTCCGAAGCCGCCTTTGATACGACTCAATCGCTTTGTTCAGGTCATCTCGAATTGAGTTCTCTATCTTGACGACTGACCGTCCGTCCTTGCGTCGTTTCTCGAGCCCACGAATTCGTGCGCGAAACAACCCTCGCGACGATGACGGCGCTTGATCGACAAGTTCATGCAATTTGGGTTCCTGATCAGCCACGCCCCGCCTTGACCATTTCAGCCGCTCGATTCGGATCTACAGCGTTCTTCCAGTATCCGTCTTGTTTGATCCAAGACCCAACGATGAGTGCATCCGCATACTCGAACAAGCTCCCCGCACTCTGCGGAGTCACACCAGATCCAACCAAGACAGGCAAATCGGTTGCTTCGCGCACCGACCGAACATCATCAAGATCAGTCGGTTTACCGGTTGAAACCCCAGTAACGATGAAACCGTCAGCACCAAAGAACTCCCCTGCATGCGCAAACTCTGCGATGTTAATATCTCCTGTGATCGCGTGCGATGCATGTTTCTTCTTGATGTCACAAAACACCTTGACATGCTGCGCCTCAATAGATTTTCTATATCGAAGCAGCCCCCCCGCTTCCGCTTTTGCCAACAAACCCTCGTCAGCAATGTGGCTGAAGACAAAGTTCTCACATCGGATAAACCGAGCTCCGACCGTATTGGCGACCGCGATTGCGTGTGTATTCCCACCAGAAAGGATCTGGACACCGATCGGGACCGAGACCGCAGAGATCACCGCACCGCTGACCCTTGTCATCGCAGCGACGATCTCTGGACCAAGCTCTTGACCGTGCACATAGGGCGCATCATGCATGTTCTCGATGATAATTGAATCAAACCCGGCATCTTCCAGCACCCTTGCTTCGAGTACCGCTTGATTCACCAGTTCCTCAACCGATTGTGATGCATATGGGGTCCCAGGAAGTGCTCCTACATGCACCATGCCGATGAGTTTCTTACTGTCTCCTGGAATGATTGAAGTCATGTTTGGATGCATATGGTCCTCGGCGTTCAAATAACAAACAAGCACTGGTGTGAGAAAATCACTGCCCCGCATTCGATTCTTGCCACCTAACCCGGATAAATGCAGTTTAGAAGCACTTTTCTATCCTTCACGACTTGTGATTTGGGCACAATTCGCGTACTTTGTGTCTCCAAACACTCCCCACTACCAACCCAGGCCCATACATCAATGGCAGACAAACAATACCTCACCGCCCCTGATCCAAAGCAAACAAAATTCCCCAAAGGCATTCCATTCATCATTGGGAATGAGCTTGCTGAGCGATTCAGTTTCTATGGTATGAAGGGCATTCTCACTGTATTCATGACCCAGCACCTTCTTGATGCTTCGGGAAATGCAGCATACATGAATGATGAGGAGGCCAAAAAGTGGTATCACCTCTTTACCGCTCTCGCATACACCTTCCCAATTATCGGCGCAATGCTCGCAGATATCGTGCTGGGCAAATATCGTACTATTCTTTGGATCAGTTTGATGTACTGCCTCGGACACGGTTGCTTGGCAGTCATGGACATCGCCCCGAGTTTGGGTATGCCAATGAAGACCTGGCTCATCATCGGCATGCTCTTTATTGCCGTAGGGGCAGGCGCAATCAAGCCCTGTGTTTCTGCGCATGTCGGTGACCAGTTTGGGTCAGGCAACAAACACATGCTCACCAAGGTCTTCAACTGGTTCTATTTCTCGATCAATCTCGGCGCAGCATCATCAATGTTCCTCACCCCAATTTTGCTCGATCAAGTTGGTCCATGGCTCGCATTCGGACTACCAGGTGTGCTGATGGCGGTCGCCACTTTCATCTTCTGGCTCGGCCGAACTCGCTTTGTCCATGTCCCCGAAGCGGGCTGGAAGAAATGGAAAGCAGAAACCTTCTCCCCTGAGGGCATCCAAGCACTCAAATGGCTCACCCCATTGTTCCTGATCTTTGTCATGATGTTTTGGGCGATCTTTGACCAAACCGGATCTGCATGGGTTATTCAAGCTGAAAAACTCAACCGCAACTTTGCAGGAATCGATTGGCTCGAGTCACAGATCCAGTTCGTCAATCCAATCATGATCCTCACAGGCATCCCACTGTTTACTTATGTGATCTATCCGCTTGTAAACAAAGTCTTCGAGTTCACCCCCCTCCGCAAGATCGGAGTTGGATTTGTATTCACCGCTGGAGCTTTCTCCATATCCGCGCTCATCGAGACTTGGGCAGACGCCAAAGCACCCGAAATTAGCTCGGCAATCTGGGCCGCGATGGGAAGCGATGGCCAGATGCCCGCGAGTCTAGGGGATGTGGTCCAAGCCGCTCGCGATATGGGCTGGGATCAAACCCAACTCAATGTGTACATGACCGAAATGCCAAGTATTGCTTGGCAGTTCCTCGCGTATTTCGTGATGACCGCGGGAGAGATCATGGTCTCCATCGTCTGTCTTGAGTTTGCGTACACACAGAGTCCAAAGAAGATGAAAAGCTTCGTCATGGGCATCTTCTTCCTAGGCGTAGCGTTCGGGAACTACCTCGCGATGGGTGTCAACATGTATCTCGAACGCCAAATTAAACTGACCGGGAGTTCACCACTCGAAGGTGCCAAATACTACTGGTTCTTCGCAGGTGCCATGATGGCTATCACAGTCTTGTATGTCATCTGGTCACAGTTCTACAAGGGACAGACCTATATCCAAGGCGAATCCGCTGAGGTCATCGAAGCACAAGCGGAAGCCGAGGGAACCGAAGCCCGCTAAGTATGTCATCGAAAATTACACAACCCCGTGTAGCAAGCGGGCATCGTTATGCAGAGTCATGTCGAACCAGCCCGGAATGCAGGAAATATTCCATAAGATCTGATCCCGGATCAATATGAAGATCGGACTCATCAGCTTGCGTCTCTGTCAATACGCGAGGCACAACCGATCGCACCCAAGCACCAGACATCGCGAACGGCACCGGTGTCGCGTCGTGCTTCCGTGTTGAACATAGCGTGTAGTGATCAGGGAGAATCATAATCCGCCACCCCTCTGCAGACGGGTCACTATCAGGATCGCCATAGTGTTCAAGTGCTTTGGAAACAGGCCCGATGATCTCCCGATCAATCGCTTCTAGGGAAGCCACCTTGGTCATGTAATCCGATTGATGCGAAGCTTCATCAGGCGCTTCAACATGACAGCAGACAATGTCATAATTCTCAATTGAATCGATGGTCACTTTACCTTGCGTCGCGTAATCCGTGTCGTGGTAACTGGTCAATCCGGGACAATCAATCAAATCCCAACCAATGAGTTTCGCGATCCCAGCAAGTAGATCCACAGAAGTAATCATCCCACCCTTTAAACCAAATCTCGACTCAAAGCTTGGAAGCTCAGGCCTCGTACCTTGTCCCCAGATCCAAGCCATGTTTGCGGGACGCAGCCCCTCTTCAATTCGAGAGAGATTGATCTCATGTGTGTTCAAGTACTCATATGACAATCGCATCAACTGTCCGAGCACAGCCTCTTCTTGATTCGAGCCGCCGTTGGGCAACGCTGGTTCCCAAGGTCGATCCGGAATCTCATGCGGCGGTGTGCATTCCACATTCGAGTAGTTTCTTGAAGAACGATCAACAAGGATCGATCGGTAACTGACTCCAGGAGTCAGCGTAAACGCTCTCGCAAGATCTGGGGCATGCTTTGACCAGTACTCAGACAATCCTGCGAGCAGCACCCTGGCTTCGGTATCCGGTATCGCTCCTGCGGAGTGGTCAAGCATGAGTCCTTCTTGGTCAGACCCTTCCTGACCAACAGTGACGAGATTGAGCCGAAAGATCCAATCCTTCGGACCAGCCTCTACGCCGATTGCTTCCGCTTCAAGCGGCGCCCTCCCAGTGTGGTACAGTCCAGGTTCATAACCAAGCAGATCCATCGTGCCAACATCAGACCCGGCACCAAAGCCCTTCGGGGTCGTAGCAGCTGTACCAATGCGACCCGCTCGAGCGAGTCGATCAAGATTGGGAGTGTCCGCGGACTCGAGGGGTGTCAATCCACCAAGCTCTTGGATAGGCAAATCCGCCCCGCCATCTGGGATGATGATCACATACTTCATATCAGATGTTATCGTACACAGGCTTACTTCATCGAGGGGAACAGCAACCCCTGGACAATCTCTGTAAACAGTTCAACGAACGCTCCAGATAGACCAACCAAGATATCAATCACGAACACAAAGAAGACGATAAAGATACCAAGTCCGATCCATTGCCCGTTCTCCGACTGCATCATCCGGCGAAACGCTGGCCAAACATTCATCAGGATCCGGCCGCCATCCAGCGGAGGAGTCGGGAGCAGATTAAACAGCATCAGTACAAAGTTCAGGAACGCACCTGACTTCAAAAAGATGTACATGTTGGTTTTTAAGGGTTCAGAAATCGTCACCGAAGATAGAACATGCCCCTCTGCAAGTGGCAACCAGAAGACCAATCCAATCAACGCAACCAAACCCAAACCAAGGTTCATCAATGGGCCGGCGAGTGTCACAAGCGTGTCCGCATGCTTCCCTTTGAGCCGAGATGGATCCACCGGCATTGCACCCCAAGCGATCCCGATGAGCAACAACGCAATGAGCGAGTACGGCCCCATATGGACCAGCGGATTCCAAGTCATGTGACCAGCACGGATCGGTGTGTCATCTCCGAGCCGGACCGCAGCCCAGCCGTGTGCCAGTTCATGGAGGGTAATCGAGGCCACCACCCAAACCAACCACGAGACAACGAGGACAGGGCCATTGACACCGGACCAAAGATCTGAAATCCACCAACCACCCATCGAATCTACTCCAATAAAAATGCCCGGCTATCGAAACAACCGGGCATCAGTAATCTGTCAAATCAACCGAACTCACCCAGCTTTTGCAGCGGGAACAGCGGTCGAAGCCGAAACAGCTTGCTCGACCAAACGATCGAAAAGTTTCGGATCATCAATCGCGATCTGTGAGAGCATCTTGCGATTCAGGTTGTTGCCCGACATCTTGAGCCCATTCATGAACAGCGAGTAGCGTGTGCCACGCATCTTGCACGCAGCGGTGATACGGGTAATCCACAATGCACGCATCTCACGCTTACGCGCGCGACGGTCACGGTATGCATAGCAGCCCGCACGGCGGACAGCGATTTTGGCTTGGTACTTGTGGCGCGACTTGCTACCGAAGTAGCCGCGAGCTTGACGAAGAATTCTTTTGCGTGCCTGAGTTCTGGCAGCACCTTTGCGTACGCGAGGCATAGCTCGTTCTCCATGTTTGTCTGACGGAGCCGGCACTGAGCCGATCTTGTCATCCCGGCAAACGGGGTGGAACAACCCGAGTCAGCAACAGCGCTGACTCAGAAAGTAAATCAATCAATCGTTTGCAGCTGCCTTTGCAGCAGCACGCATCTCGCGACGCTGCTCAGGAGACGGGCTCCGACGCAGCGAGGTGCGAGGTTGGTTGCGTCCACGCAAACGACGGAACAGCAACTTCTCAAAGCGCTTCGCTTCAGACGATGACACGCGGCGGTCAGCTCGGAGCTGACGCAGACGCTTGCCGCTCTTGTGCGAAGACAAGTGCTTGTGGTAAGCGGTCCGGTGACGAACCTTGCCGGTCTTAGAGACGCGGATTCGCTTTGACAAACCTTTATGGATCTTATTCTTCGGCATAACGCTCTCCGGCGTAGTTAAATCAACTCGTAAACACCCCGCTCACAGAGCAAGGCAGGAGATGAGGATAGCCCCCTCATCGGCTAGAAACCACATTGTCCATGCGGAATACAGATAATTCTCTGTATGCGTTAGGGGCCGACAAACGCATCCGAAGGCCCTGACGGCAGCTCATTGCCTTGGATGATCCCCATCCGATCCCTCGCTTGGTAGATCATCTGCTCAATCGGGCGCGGGAGCCATAGATTGTCCCCCTGCTCCAGAATCGGGGTTCGGTGCCATTCCGAGCTCCCATCGAGACCAAGCACATGCTGACCGGTATGGTCGTGGTTTGGAGTATTCTCTTCTGGTCGGACAGGCTCCCCATTGACGATCCGACGAATCACTGGACTCCGATCAGCAAGCAGCACCACACGCACGGGCTGGGCTTCTGAATGGACTTTCATTCCACCTGGAGTCATGATCCGGTAACTGTAAGAAATCTCATCAAGCGATCGCCAATCCTGTTGTCCAGCGCCATCACCCGTAACCAATGCATCCGGATTTGTTGGGCATGCAAGATCCGCCAAAGTCGCATGTTTGGTCCGCACAAGCATGTACAGATTCGACGAGTTGGAACGCTCTGGGGTGGTACCTACATCCATCCATGTGGAACCAAACCCTGCAGTTGCCATCGGGAGAAGATCTCGATTTGATCCCGCATATGTACCAAATGCCTGACCTGCACTTGCCATGTTTCCAAAGCACTGCGCTTGCATTGACTTGGAGCGAATTCCATCCATAACGGGAATTGCTACAGAAGCGATCAGGAGCAGAGTTGCCGCGAGGGAAACCAGATCGGCCAATCGGAATCGACCGCCGGGAGACAGTGGCAGATCCATAATGTATCGTTTCTCAGACCGATCGACCTCGTCCTGAATCAACCCAAGTGTCCGATTGACAAGCGATTGTCGATCGGCATCGCTGTATGTCGCTCCGCCAGTGATCAATCCGGCCATCTGCGCATGCACATGATCGCGATCGGTCATCGGTTGTTCGGATTCCATCCAGTCATCAACAGAGGACGCGGACGATGCTTCGAGCATGGGTTCGCTCCCAGCGTTCATCGCTCTCAGCTCTGTCACCGTGATTCGTGTGTCCCGTTGCCCATCTTCAGCGACCGGAGAGTCCAACAGACCCAGCAACCGGTTCACTTGTTCAATACGGCTTTCATCTGCAGTCGCCCCCTCAAAGATCGCGTCAATCGCGGCTTTGTCCCCGTCGCTGAGGTTGAACTCGGCACCAGACCCGTTTGAATCGTTCACATTGTCCATTCACGAACTCCACAACCAAGAACTACTCGTCCCGTGCATCAGGCCGTGAGACCCGCTGCCAACTCCTCGCGAACGCCGCAACCGCAGCGTGCATCCGGGACTTGACCGTCCCGAGCGGGATCCCCAAGTCCTCAGCGATTCTCGCATAGCTCAACCGCTGGAAGTACCCGAGAACCAGAACCTCGCGGAGCGGAGCACCAAGATCATCCAGTGCGAGTTGCACCAATCGATCCTGTTCACTCGCATCCATCCTTTCGTCCGGTGCAGGCACATCGATCTCCAGCAGATCAACCATCGAAGCCCCACGATCCGACCCCTTCAGCGGCGCTGAGAGCTCGACCGTGCGTCTCCGCTTCTTCTTACGCAACAAGTCCCGCCCTTTGTTCGCTGCAATTGTAAAAAGCCATGGACGAAATCGCCTGTTTGCATCGAAAGAATCGGCCGATAAATGGATCTGGAGGAAGGTTTCCTGGAAAAGATCCTCAGCAGCAGCCCGATTCCCAACCAATCGGGTCAAAAACCGCAACAAATCATCGTGATACCGCTCGATCAACTCCCGATACGCCGCAGAATCCCCATTCCTGAATGCGACAAAGACCGACTCATCAGTCTCGCCCTCAAAGGCACTGGGCTGGTATTCGTGTGCTGGATCGCTCAAACGGGTCCTTCCTGCTCTCAGACGCCGCATCATACGACGCCTGGGGGTATTGGGATCGCCAAACCTTGGAATCCATCACTCAGTCCGGAAATCGCCCCTAGATGATCCGAGGATGATGAATTCGCCGACAAAGTTCTCCTGTAGACTATCGGTTTGAGCAATAGATAGGCATGACCCTCGTTATGCCTGTAAGGATGGTGTCCGCCTTGAGTATCCAACCCGAGCCAGCGAGTACTGAAGAGGAGGCGATCCGTCTACTCGTTCAACGCGCCGCAAATGGTGAGGAGGACGCTTGGCGCGGACTCGTGGATGCATATTCACGCCGGGTGTTCGCGATGGCGAGATCCCGGGTACACGACGACGACCTTGCCGAGGAGTTGACCCAATCCGTGTTTGTCACCGTAGCGACCAAACTCTGCAAAGACGGCTACAACGAACAAGGCAAGTTCGAACCCTGGCTCTTCCGGATCACCATGAACCGAATCCGCGACGAGTTCCGCAGACGAGGACGACACGCAAAGCCAACCGACCCCAGTCACCTCCAAGACACCAGAGTCCAACACACCGAATCAGAAACCTTTCATCCGAACCCCGCCCCACTCCGAGCCGCACTCGATCAGCTCAACGAAACCGATCGAGAAATCATCCAGCTCCGCCACCACGGCCAGCTCAGTTTCAAACAGATCAGCGACATCCTCAACCAACCAGTCGGAACCCTCCTCGCTCGACATCACAGAGCACTCAAAAAACTCAAAGCACTCCTAGAGACCGACACAACAGTAAACCCAACCGCTCACGGAAACGAGTCATGAATAACAACAACCTCAACCATCACGATCCTGAAACCGAAGCACTCATCAATCAGCTTGACGCTTTGGGATCTCTCGATCAATCAGCTCCGAACGCTGAGTTTGAACAACGCGTGTTGAACGCAATCTCAGAACAGATCGCCCCCACCCCACTGCCGCTTCCAACCCAGCAAGGCGACGCAACCCACTTCGTTCCAGGATGGAAGTT
>JARGNC010000019.1:12162-23018 GCA_029212425.1 Phycisphaerales bacterium | reverse complement strand
AACTTCTTCACCTCCCAGAAGTCCAATGTTCTCCACCTGCTCGACAACAAAAACTTCGAGCTCATCCGACACGACATCACCCATCCGATCTGGCTCGAAGTCGACGAACTCTACAACCTCGCCTGCCCCGCAGCGCCTGGACATTACCAGTACAACCCAATCAAAACCATGAAGACCTCCGTCATGGGCGCCATCAACACCTGCGGCATGGCAAAGCGATGCAACGCCAAAGTCCTCCAAGCATCCACCTCCGAAGTCTACGGCGACCCAACCGTCCACCCGCAACCCGAATCCTACAGAGGAAATGTCAACACACTCGGACCACGCGCCTGCTACGACGAAGGCAAACGAGCCGCCGAAACACTCTTCATGGACTACCACCGCAGACACGGACTCGACATCCGCATCGCACGCATCTTCAACACCTACGGCCCACGCATGCACCCCTTCGATGGACGCGTCATCTCCAACTTCATCCTCCAAGCACTCATGGATCAAGACATCACCCTCTTCGGTGACGGCTCCCAAACCCGCTCCTTCTGCTACCGCGACGACCTCGTCGAAGGTCTCATGCGTCTCATGAACTGCGACACCGATGACAAGCACCTCCCAGTCAACCTCGGAAACGAAGGCGAGTTCACCATCAAGCAACTCGCCGAGATGACCATCGAAATGACCGGATCAAAATCCGCAATCGTCTACCACGACCTCCCAGAAGACGACCCGATGCAGCGCAAGCCCGATCTCACCCGCGCCAAAAAACTCCTCGACTGGACCCCAGAAATCCAGTTCGAAGAGGGGCTCTCAAGAACCATCGAGTACTTCCGCAGCATCAATCTCGACGAATACCGCGAGCCAACCCCGAACCATGTCATGTCCTGATCACTCGCACGAACTGGACCACAGACGCATGATTTTCCGATAGAATGAACATCATGCAGATCCCACGCCACCCAAACGAACCCTGCCTCCTGATCACCGACGCCGGACTCGCGTCCCTCGTCCTGACCGCGATGGCAAGCGAGCAACCCGCCGCCGACAACCAGCAGCGGACAACCCTCTACCCCGCGTGGTGGACCTCTCAATCCGACATGGACCTCCGCATCCCCGCGATCGACCGCGCCGTCGAAATGCAAGCGGACCTCCTCTCCCTCTCCGTCATCCGCGATCACGCAGGATACCCAGAAGAAGCCCCTTCACGCGGACAGCAATCATCGCTCGGCGTCCACCAAACCCGCATGCTCCTCGACGCCGCAACCCTCGCGATCGAGCTCGGAATCAAACGCGTCATCTGGCCAATCCAGATCGATCAAACCGAAGACACTTCCGAAACCCTCAACAACATCGCCACCGCGATCGACCGCGCCATCCTCACCGCCCGCCTCGCAACCCTCGACGCCCAATCCCAAGGCGGCGTAGAAGTCACCATCGAAACCCCCCTCGTCGATCTCACCAACCAGCAACTCTCCGATCTCGCCGCAGACCTCAATGTGCCCTTGAACACCTGCTGGTGGACCGATACCACCCTCCCCGATGCCCAAGATCACTACAACCGCTGGGCCGGTCAACCCACCATTGCATCAATGCTCGAGCACCGACCGCAATCGTCAAACGCCGCGACCCCCGCCCGCTGATCTCCAGCTGATCTCTCGCTGATCTCCGTCATAAATCAGGTTCCCAAAGACCACCGCGCCATCGGTGAATACACTCTTTGACCATGTCCAAAGCACACGCAATCAATCCATCCAAAGCCGTCGTCCACCGCTGGTCCCAGACCCTCATCCCAACGACCCGCGAAGCACCATCGGACGCCGTGATGCCCTCGCACATCTTCATGACCCGCGCCGGATACATCCGTCCAGTCGGTTCAGGGATCTACAACTACCTCCCCCTCGCGTGGCGCTCGCTCCAAAAAATCTCCACCATCATCCGCGAAGAGCTCGACGCCGCAGGCGCATCCGAGATGCTCATGCCCGCGCTCATGCCGATGGAACTCTACGAGAACACCAAACGCGATCAAGACTACGGCGACCTCCTCTTCCAACTCGAAGACCGCGCCGGTCGCCGCACCGCACTCGGTCCAACACACGAAGAAGTCATCACCGACCTCATGTGCGGATGTCTCACAAGCTACAAGCAGTTTCCCCTGAACCTCTACCAAATCCAAACCAAGTTCCGCGACGAAGCCCGCCCCCGCGCTGGTCTGCTCCGTTGCCGCGAGTTCATCATGAAGGACGCCTACTCCTTCCACCTCGAACTCGATGGCGAAGCAGGACTCAACCACACCTACGACAAGATGTACCAAGCCTACACCAACATCTTCACCCGCTGCGGTCTGGACTTCTCCCCAGTCGAAGCCGAAGCAGGACCGATCGGTGGATCCGCATCCCACGAGTTCATGGTCAACTGCGAGAACGGCGAAGACACCATCCTCGTCTGCCCAGTCTCCGGATACGCAGCCAATGTCGAAAAAGCGGAAATCGGAGATCGTCCATTCGACTGGGATCAATCACCAACAGACGAAGTCGTCAAGCACCACACCCCAAACATGCCAGGCATCGAACTCGTCGCAGAACACCTCGGGACGAATGCCGCAGGAATGCTCAAGACCCTCGTCATGCGCACCGTTGAAGCCGAGCCAAAATGGGTGCTCGCCGTCCTCCGTGGAGATCACGAAGGCAACGAAGCGAAAGTCCGCGACGCCGTCGGGACCGCAGTCGCAATGGCAGACGAGAAAGAAGCACTCGAGGCAGGATTTGCGATCGGATATGTCTCCCCGATGATGCTCGACAAACTCGATCTCAAAATGGTCATCGATCCCGACGCGCTCAACAGCCAGTCATGGGCAACCGGCGCCGACGAGAAAGACCACCACATCACCGGATTCAACTGGTCCCGCGATCTCCCCTCTGCAAAGGACAAAGCGATCGTCGCCGACATCCGAAACGCCGAAGCAGGAGACCCATCACCACGCGCATCCGGAGCATCGCTCGAAGCCAAGCGAGGCATCGAAGTGGGGCACATCTTCAAGCTCGGAACCAAATACTCCGAAGCGATGGGACTGAATGTTCTCAACAAGGACCAAAAGAACCAACCAGCGATCATGGGGTGCTACGGCATCGGAGTCTCGCGCACCCTCGCGTCGTGCATCGAATCCTCACACGACGACAACGGCATCATCATGCCTGCCGCCATCGCTCCGTACCATGTTCACATCGTCACCATCAAACCAAACGAAGATGGTGTCCTCGACCACGCATTCGAGCTCGCCAACGAACTCGCTGCGAATGGTCTTGATGTTCTGGTCGACGATCGCAACGAACGCCCCGGTCCAAAGTTCAAAGACGCGGATCTCATCGGTCTCCCGCTCCGCATCATCGTCTCGTCAAAGACCATCGAAGCCAATCAAGTCGAGTTCAAGAAGCGGACAGACGAAGGGAAAGCCCAAATGGTTGCACGCTCAGAGATCGTCAGTTCTTGCCGAAACGCAATCTGACCTAGACCAATCGGTCGCCCCATTCGTCCGAGATTTCCCGCAATTTGGGCCCATCTCCCATTGACAGGTCTACGCATTTCTGCGAACATGCACCGTCACGCGGCTGAGTATCGCCGCGTTATCGGTCCACTCGTGGCCATCGCCAAAATCTGTCCTGAGGAGATTCACATGCGTCCCATCGCCATCTCGCACCGCAAACTCTGCGGAGCGCTCATCATTGCTGCCGCCGCAGGAACCGCGTTCGCAGCGCCACAACCAGCATCACCCATGGCACCAGCAATCCGCTGGACCAACGGCCTGGTCGATCAAATGAATCTCATGTCCTCCGCTCAGCTCAAAGCGGAGATCACAAACCTCACCAAGCGAACCACCGAGTCTCGCGTACTCGTCACCCTCTCGCGTCCAATCTCTGCAAATGAGCGAGCTGCGCTTCAAGCCCAGGGACTCAACCTTTTAAATTCCCTCGGATCAACGCACTACTTCGCAACCCTCTCGCAAGACGCGGACTCCGCAGCACTCTCAAGCTCAACCCTCGCGAACATCACCGAGATTAAGACCTACCAAAAACTCCACAAAGACCTGCTCACAGGAATCGTCCACCCATGGGCCGTCTCCTTCGACGGCGCCGTCGCCAAGTCCGAGCTCAAAGACCGTGTCAGCTCCGAGTCAATCCTGCTCGAAGAGTTCGATCGTGCAGGGATCGACCCAACCGTTGCAGTGGTCGTCCAGTTCCACCAAGACGCGGATGCCAATGCTGAGTCCGATCGTCTCGCCGCGAATCTTGGCGCGAAGGTCAACTCCCGCATCAACTCCGTCAACGCGGTCGTGTTCCACCTCCCAGCTTCACGCATCGGTGAACTCGTCAGCGACGACAGCGTCATGTGGGCCGAGCCACCACTCCCAGGTCTCGGCGAACTCAACGCAGAAAACCGCGCACTGACCAATGTCAACACCGTCAACGCCGCACCATACAACCTCGATGGTTCAGGTGTGACCGCCCTCATCTACGACGGCGGACGCATGGCAAACCACGCAGACATCGACGGACGCATGACCGTCGGGACATCAGACACCGCAGGAACCTCAGACCACGCAACCCATGTCGGCGGCACCGTCGGTGGGGACGGCACCGCTTCAAGCGGGAACAACCGAGGAATGGCCCCGGCAGTCGAACTCATCTCCTACGGATTCGAGCAAGAAGGCGGCCTCATGCAAGGCTTCCTCTACACCGATCCAGGTGACATCGAAGCAGACTACACCGAAGCAATCAATGTCTACGGCGCAGACCTCTCAAACAACTCCATCGGTACCAACACCGCGCCAAACGGATACCCCTGTGACTGGACCGGAAACTACGGAATCACCTCCGCACTCATCGACTCCATCGCAGGTGGCTCACTCGGAAATCCATTCCGCATCGTCTGGGCAAACGGCAACGAACGCCAAACCTCACGCTGTCTCGGTGACGACAACGGCAACTTCGGCGAGTTCTTCTCAACCGCTCCACCAGCATGTGCGAAAAACCACATCGCTGTCGGCTCAGTCGACGCAGACACCGACGGCACCAGCTCCTTCTCCTCATGGGGACCAACAGACGACGGCCGAATCAAGCCGGACATCTCAGCCCCAGGTTGTCAAGTCGGTGGTGATGGTGGAGTCACCTCACTCTCATCATTCGGATTCACAAGCTACGGCAACAAGTGCGGCACCTCAATGGCAGCGCCAACCGTAACCGGTATCGCAGCCCTCATTCTCCAACAATACCGCGACACCTTCCCGGACCGCGAAGACCTACGCAACGCAACACTCAAAGCACTCCTCGCAAACACAGCAGTTGACCGAGGAAATGTCGGACCCGATTACCAATACGGCTACGGCTCAGTCCGTGCGGACGCCGCAATCGATGCCGTCATCGCAGAGAATGTCGTTGAAGCAGAAGTCGCCTCAGGTGGAACCTACCAAGGCGTCATCATCGTCGCACCAGGTGAAACCGAACTCCGCGTCACCATCGCATGGGACGACGCGCCAGGCACGCCAAACTCAGGCAACGCCCTCGTCAACGACCTCGACCTCCGCATCATCGATCCAAACGGGAACCCATACCTCCCTTGGACACTCGATCCAGCGAACCCAAGCGGCAACGCCGTCCAATCCGTCGCTGACCACCTCAACAACATCGAGCAAGTCTCCATCGCAAACCCAATCCCAGGCGGATACACCGTCGAGGTCACCGGATTCAACATCCCACAAGGACCAACCCAGTCCTTCGGTGTCGTCTCCTCCTCAACGCTCATCAACTGCTCATCAGCAGGTCTCATCTCCATGGGCGGCAACCTCTTCAACTGCGACGGTGAAACCTCAGTCCAAGTCGTCGACTGTGACCTCAACACCTCAGACGCAATCGTCGACACCGTTGATGTCATGATCTCCTCAGATTCCGACGCTGGTTTCATGCTCACGCTCACCGAAACCGCACCAGAATCCTCAGCGTTCACCGCTTCATTCACCTACTCAAGCAGCGGTGGGGCAGACCTCGCAATCAGCGAAGGTGACACCGTCACCGCGTCCTACCTCGACGCAGACGACGGCAACGGCGGCTCAAACATCGTCGTCGATGCAACAGCAACCGTTGACTGCACCGCGCCAGTCATCTCCAACGCCGTCGCAACCGATGTCGAAGCACGCGCCGCGACACTCAACGCAGACTTCGATGAACCATCAAAGGTGACCTTCCACTACGGCACAAGCATGGGAGCACTCAACAACTCCGTCAGCGCTGGTGCTCTCGCAACCTCGCACTCCATCGGGATCTCAGGTCTCACCGATGAAACCACCTACTTCTTCACCGTCGATGCTGAAGACGGAGCAGGCAACACCTCCTCCGACGACAACAACGGCGCGGGATACACCTTCACCACCCCAGACATCCCAGACTTCTTCACAGAAGAGTTTGAATCAGGTCTGGACCTCGAAGGAATGACCCTCACCTTCGTCCCAGATGCAGGACCAGAAGGATACAAAGCCTACATCGAACCGCTCGCAGGAGGAGTCCTCCCATACGAGCCAACAGATGGAAACTTCGTCTCACTCTCCGATGATGACTCAGAACTCATCAACATCTCAGGAGGCAACTCCGTCGCAATCTACGGCGACGAATACACCTCCTTCTACATCGGATCAAACGGATACATCACCTTCGGAGCATCCGATACCGATTACACCGAAGACTTCTCTGACCACTTCGATACCCGTCGTGTGTCCGGACTCTTCGATGACCTCAACCCATCCGATTCCGGATCGGTCTACCAACAACAACTCGGAGATCGTGTCGTTATCAGCTACGACGCCGTCACCGAATACTCAGGAGGGAACCAGAACACCTTCCAAATCGAACTCCATCACGATGGCACCATCGTCATCTCATGGGAACGCATCGATTCAAGCGATGCCATCGTCGGCCTTTCCGGAGGAAATGGTGTTGACCCTGACTTCATCCAGTCAGACCTCTCAACCTACCCATCCGCTCCTGCAGATTGCCCAGCAGATCTCAACGACGATGGAAGCCTCAACTTCCTCGATGTCAGCGAGTTCCTCGCACTCTTCGGAGCTGGAAACCGAGGCGCAGACTTTGTCGCTGATGGAACATTCAACTTCCTCGATGTCAGCGCATTCCTCGCAGCTTTCGGTGCCGGCTGCCCATAACCAGCCCTGCTGAATAATTCATCTCATTCCTCACAAACCGGGAGACATCTCCCGGTTTTTTCATGCCTATTTCCAATCCAAAACGCCTACGATCACCCCATGACCCCCCAGCAATCAAACACCCAAAGCGAACCCGTCAATGTCCTCCTCATCGGAGGGGGAGCACGCGAACACGCACTCGCTCAAGCGATTGCCAAATCCCCAAAGCTCGGCACCCTCTACGCAACCCACACCCAAAACCCTGGGATCGCACAGCACGCACACCCAATCGAAATCGACTACGCGAACGAAAAATTCTACCGACTCAGCCAGTTCTGCGACCAGTGCAACATCAGTCTCATCGTCATCGGACCTGAGGATCCCCTCGCAGAAGGATGGGCCGACAAACTCGCCAAACGAGCCGACGGCACCAAACGCCTCGTCTTCGGACCGTCCCAGCGAGGAGCACAACTCGAGTCCGACAAGGCATACGCAAAGCAAATCATGCGCGCCGCGTCGATCCCAACCGCAGAAGGCAAAACCTTCCGCGACGCTGACCATGCAGACGACTACATGAAAACCCGCGACGAGCCGTATGTCGTCAAAGCAACCGGACTCGCCAAAGGCAAAGGCGTCATCGTCCCCTCAACAACCGAAGAAGCACTCGACGCAATCGACCAAATCCTCCGCAAGAAAATCTTCGGCGACGCCGGCAATGAAATCCTCCTCGAAGAAAAACTCAAAGGCACAGAAGTCTCCGTCCTCGCGCTCTACGACGGAAAGAACATCCTGGTGCTCCCTCCCTGCCAAGACCACAAGCGTCTCCTCGACAATGACAAGGGACCCAACACCGGAGGAATGGGCGCATTCTGTCCATCCGGAACCCTCACCGACGAACTGAGCCACCAGATCGAATCCGAAGTCCTCGTCCCCGTCGCCGATGCGCTCCGCCGTGATGAAATCGACTTCAAAGGCGTTCTCTACGCAGGGATCATGCTCACCCCAGGCGGACCAAAAGTCCTCGAGTTCAATGTCCGCTTCGGAGATCCAGAATGCCAGCCCCTCCTCGCACGCCTCGAATCCGATGCCATCGAGCTGCTCGCCGCGACCGCTGCGGGAACACTCGACAAAGCGGATGTCCGCTTCTCCGATGACCACGCGGTGACCGTCATCCTCGCCTCAGAAGACTACCCAACCAACCCACGCATCGGTGATGTCATCACCGGCGTAGAGCAAGCCCAAGAACTCCCAAATGTCCAAGTGCATCACGCCGGAACCAAAATGACCAAAGGCGATCTCTACACCAATGGAGGCAGAGTTCTCTCCGTCACCGCAACCGCACCCACCCGCGAACAAGCCCGCGACCTCGCGTACCAAGCGTGCGACCTCATCGACTTCAAAGGCAAACAACTCCGCACCGACATCGCAGCACCAGCAGCAATCCCAGCCAAATCATAACTCCATCGAGTTGTATTCAAGCTGACCGCTTCAATGACTGTACAAATGCAGTCTCAATCCGTTCCGCCTGGACCGGTTCCCACCGCCGCGATCCAAGCGCCGCTCCCCGCTGCCTCTGGTGACGCATACACCCATACCAAGCCAGATTCGTCGTCAAAGGATCGCGATATGTGCAATCGCATCCCTTCACTCGTCGGCACAATCGCCGCCTCGTACCGCTCAGCAGTTCCATCACGCGCAGTCAGCACAACCCCCCCGATCTCAGCAAATCCCTCTCCGCGCCCTTCAACCCCGTCATAGACCCGCTGCGCCTGCTCGCTTGAAAGAATCGAAAGCAGCCGATCAATCGCTTTGCTCTCGCTCGGAGTCGCCGCGACTTCATTCCCCTTCGATATCCGCACCCACGAGCCGAGCGATGATCGAACCTCAAACCGATCCATTCCATCCGCCCCCTGGATGGTGACGCGTGCAATGTCCGCGCGAGCAACCCCGCCGATCGATCTCTTCACATACGCGAGAGGCGAAGCCGTCAACCGATTGAGCCCCTCAGTCAGCACCGCGATGACATAAGAACGCCCATCATCGAGCGTGTACCGCGCGAACACTTCTTTGCCCGTGCTGTCTACTCCAGATCCAATCTGGATCATTGTCCCAGCACCAGTGTCCGAGCGCGTCAACAACGAGATCTCCGCAAGCGGATCACCAAGACCTGTCAGATCATCGGTATACACCCCCCCGTCGTAGAACCGCTCTGCCCGGAGACCAAGCGTCAGTCCAAGCATCCCACCAACCACCTCAGGGTCAGCCGCAACATCCCAAGGCAGCACCCGCCACCCACTCGAGTTCCGCTGAATCTCCGCCTCATCGTTGCCCGCCTGGAACCGCGCCTGTGTCAGTTCTGTCATCGTCATCTCAAACAGATCAAGCGACCGCCAAGCGTTCATCCCATCCGCGAACATCGAATCCCGCAACGACCGTTCAACCCGCCCAAACCACCGGTGCGTCGCGATCCCGTCCTTCCCACGATCCACAATCTCAGCATGCACAAACCCACCCGCCGCAGAATCCCCAAACCGGATCTCAGTCGACGACGAATCCTGATCCTTGAGCATCAGCGTCCCATACACACCGCCGATTTTTTCCTCATCATCCACAGCAATCGACGAGGTCGCAAGCGCCCGAAGCACCGACCGAACCCGAACCGGATCCCCCGACCATCCACGCCCGTCATCTTCTTCACCATCCAGATACAGCCGCCATTGATCAACCCCACCCGCATCCCTGCGAGCAACTTCACGCTCCGAACCGTTCCGTTGCAGTTCGATCTCAACAACCGAAACCGCATCAATCCCAAGCGTCCGCGATTTGAGAACATCGGAACCGGAAGACCCCTCAAGCCCACGAGAAATCAGGACCAATCCAGCGAGCACGCCCGCAACAACAATCGAGATGAGTAAAGTCCGCAGTGACATCCCCTCACTCTATTCGATCAATCCTCGACACGCACGCCAACAACAGCCGACAAACAAAGAACATGACCACGCTACCCAAGAATCCCGCATCGGCAAAGCCCCTCATCGCGATCACCTCCGATCTCATGATCCGCAAGGACCGCGAGACCGCCTACCTCACCATGACCTACGCCCAAGCCGTCCACAACGCCGGAGGCATCCCCGTCATCCTCCCCCCAACCCCTTCAGATCCATCAACCCTCCAATCCCTCATCAACCGCTTCGACGCATTCATCCTCTCCGGCGGAGACGACCCAATCACCGAACCCTTCAACACCCCATCCCACCCCGAAATCACTCCCGTCCTCCCCGCTCGCCAAGCGTTCGAAACCAACCTCATCGCCCAGCTCAACAACAACCCCGAAACCCCAGTCCTCGCCATCTGCCTCGGCATGCAAATGCTCGCCCTCACCGCAGGAGGATCCCTCAACCAACACCTCCCCGACACCCATCCAACCCACGCCGACCACTGGAACAACCCCCACACCATCACCTCCTCCGACGAATCCGTCCTCCCCTCCGGAACCATCTACTCATCCCACCGCCAAGCCGTCTCCGATCCCGCACACTACCGCGTCCTCGCCACCGCTCACGACGGCGTCATCGAAGCCTTCGACGACCCAACCCGACCCTTTACCCTCGCCATCCAATGGCACCCCGAACGCACCGACACCCCAGCACTCGGTCAGCACCTCTTCGATCGACTCATC
>JARGNC010000019.1:0-12062 GCA_029212425.1 Phycisphaerales bacterium | reverse complement strand
CTAAAACGGCAGCATCTCACCACCCGCAAGCTGACCCGAATCCCGCACCCCAAGCGTGCGGTAAATCTCGATCGTCGCCCCCGATGTATTGAGCGTGTAAAAATGTATCCCCCGCGCCCCGTGATCCAGCAAGTCCCGGCACTGCTCCGTCGCCCAGTGCACCCCAACCCGACGGATCGCTTCCGCGCTCCCATCCGTCCGCCGCACAGCTCGCAGCATCGAAGCCGGGAACCGCATCCCCAATGCAAGGTCCGCCATCCGCTTCATCCCAGATATGGATTGCACAGGCATAATCCCCGCAACCACAGGCACCCGAATCCCCCCAAGCACACACCGATCACAAAAATCAAAGTAGTCCCGATTCTCGAAGAACATCTGCGTCACCACAAAGTCCGCGCCCGCATCCACCTTCGCTTTGAGATGGTTCATTTCATCGAGCCGATTCCCCGTCCCAGGATGCCCCTCCGGGAATCCCGCAACCCCGATCCCGAACCCCGCAAACCCCGACGCCTTGTGCCGATCATTGAACTTCGCAATAAACTCAACAAGCTTGCTCGCATACGCGAAGTCCTCACTCGCCCAGTCGTGCTCGCCCCCTCCCGGCGCATCGCCCCGCAGCGCGAGAATATCCGTAATCCCCCGCTCCGCATACCCCTCAAGAATCTCCTGAATCTCCGATTCCGAATGCGACACGCAGGTCAAGTGAGGCATCGTCACCAACCCCGTCCGCTCGCGCACACGATGCACCACATCCCGCGTCAGTTTCCGCGTCGACCCACCCGCGCCATAAGTGATCGACACAAACGAGGGGTTCAATCCCTCAAGCTTCTGGATGTGATCAAACAAACGATCAGCACCCCCCTCATCCTTCGGCGGAAAGAACTCAAACGAGAATGTCGTTCCGCCCTCGAGCAGCTTGCCAATCATAAATCAACCGCCGCCCCTTTCAGAGCGGCGGCAATAAAGCAAATTAGTACCGGTAGTGGTTCGGCTTGTAAGGACCATCAACAGGAATATCCAAGTACTCCGACTGATCCTTGCTCAGCTTCGTCAACTTCACGCCAAGCTTGTCAAGGTGCAAACGAGCAACCTGCTCATCAAGGTGCTTCGGAAGCACATGCACCGAGTTGTCGTACTGCTCAAGGTTCTCCGCAAGCTCGATCTGAGCGATCGTCTGATTCGTAAAGCTCGCGCTCATCACAAAGCTCGGGTGACCAGTCGCACAACCAAGGTTCAACAAACGACCCTCAGCAAGCACAAGAATGCTCGTGCCCTTGGACTTGAACAAAAACTCATCAAACTGTGGTTTGATATTGATCCGCTCAACATCAGGGTCCTTCATCAAAGGCTCAATCTGGATCTCATTGTCAAAGTGACCAATGTTCCCAACGATCGCCTTATTCTTCATCCGCTTCATGTGCTCAAGCGTGATGATGTCCTTGTTACCAGTCGTAGTCACAAAGATATCCGCGGTCTCAACGAAGTCCTCAAGGGTCTTCACTTCGTACCCTTCCATCGCCGCCTGGAGCGCACAGATCGGATCAATCTCCGTCACCACAACCCGGCAGCCCTGCCCCTTCAATGACTGGCAGCAGCCCTTACCAACATCGCCATAGCCACAAACCACAGCGACCTTCCCCGAAATCATCACATCTGATGCGCGGTTCAGCCCGTCGATCAGCGAGTGGCGACACCCATACACATTGTCAAACTTCGACTTGGTCACCGAGTCATTCACATTGATCGCAGGGAATGGAAGCTTCCCAGCATTCGCAAGCTGGTACAAACGATGCACACCAGTCGTAGTCTCTTCCGAGATCCCGCGAATCGCAGGCGTGTTCTTCGTGAACCAACCCGGATTGTCTTCGATCGTCGTACGGATCGTCGCAAGAACATGCTTCCATTCTTCCGGATCAGTCTCCGCATTGAACTCAGGAATCACGCCGGTGGTTTCGTAATCAAGCCCGTTGATCATGAACAGCGACGCATCGCCACCATCATCAACAATCTGGTCAGGACCCGACCCGTCAGGCCAAGTCAACGCCTGCTTGGTACACCACCAGTACTCTTCAAGAGTCTCGCCCTTCCAAGCGAAGACCGGGGTGCCCTTCGGATTCTCTGGAGTCCCACCGTCTTCTGGACGCCCAACAACGATCGCTGCTGCAGCAAAGTCCTGCGTGGAGAAAATGTTGCACGAGCACCACCGAACATCAGCACCGAGTGCTGTCAAAGTTTCGATGAGCACCGCAGTCTGCACAGTCATGTGCAGCGAGCCCATCAGTTTGAGTCCCTTGAGCGGTTTTTTGCTGCCGTACTGCTCACGAAGCGCCATCAGTCCCGGCATCTCATGCTCCGCAAGACGAAGCTCCTTGCGTCCGTGCTCCGCTTCGCCCAGGTCGCGGACCTTGAACTCGAGCCCATTGATGGAATCAATCGTCAGTGTTGGTGCATTTGCTGTCGCAGTCATCTCGTATCCCTTCGTGTACCGCTCCAATCAGCGGCTATGTGTTGTAAGTCATCAAAAAATTCGTTCAATCCACCCGCGCCACCGCGGCAAAGAGTGGGGGACCCGACGAACTTGTGTCAGGCCGCAATGTATTCATCCGTATCCCCCCAAAGCCAGCTTCTTTGAGCATCCCCGTCATCCGCTCCTGAGAAAATCCAAGATGCGCATGCCCCATCGAACGACGATACTCGCTGTTCGTATGCTCGCACATATCAACGATCATCGCCACCCCGCCCCCGCGCTGAGTGCTCAGCACACGACGCATTTCCTTGAGCGCCGAAACAGGATCGACCAAGTGGTGCAACACAAGCACACACACCGCCGCATCCACACTCTGGTCTTTCATAGGAAGATCAGTAAGCTCGCCCTGCACAAACTCGATGTGGTCCGTTCCAACCTGCGCCGTCTTGAGCCGTGATCGAGCGCCGTCAAGCATCTCCGCCGAACGATCAACCGCAACCACACCCTCAACCCAAGGCGACAACAACTCAGTACAGTTCCCAGTCCCACACCCCAGATCAGCAACCCGCCAGCGCGGATCAATCAAGCCAAGCATCGCGCGATCCGTGAAATGCTGACCAAACAAATCGTTCCGCATCCCGTCCCATTCCCCAGCATGCTCGCCGAAGAAAGTACTCGAATCCGTCATCCGCTCAGACAACACTGACCGCACACGCTGGTCGTCCCCGACAGACTCCGCGAGCCCATCAAGATCGTCACGAACCGCGAGCCAGATCCCCCGCATCGTCGCCGACAGCTCATCGAGCACAACCCTGTAAAAAGTCGCAGGCCCAACCGACCGCTTCACCACCCAACCCCCCTCGGAAAGCACCTTCAGATGCCGCGAGCCGGACGATTGAGGAATCTGCATCACCTTCACCAACTCGCCAACCGCAAGCTCATGAAGACACAGAATCCGCATCATCCGAAGCCGAATCGGGTCACTGAGTTGGTTCAGAAGCTCAGCAGCAGAAAGCGTGGTTGTATTGGGGGAAGTCTTTGCCATGTTCCATTATCCGAATATATGGATAAAGGGTAGCAATTGTTCCCAGCCCCGTCAAGCAGCCCATCAGATCAGTACCCAAAAAGAACGATCCGAATAGAACGATCCAAATAGATAGTTCAGTCCCGAATAGCTCAGTTCCCGATCTTCTCAGGCGCTATCGCCAGCGATGGTCCCGGAGTCACCCCCAGCGCCAAAAAACGCTGATCAAGGTCATTGGATGAGCGATCAAACCAAAGCGCCTGCCGCAGCGATTGGAGTTCGAGATCACGATCATTGATCTGCTGAGCAAAGTCCGCCATCGCCATGTACGGCGCAGCCGATTCACCCTTATCGAAGATCATCGCCGACCGGATCGCCGCCTTTGCATCATCGAGCAGTCCCGCCTGCTGCGCATACCGAGCGAGTCGCAGGTGCCCGTCAACCCCCATTCCCTCATTCGAAGTTTCTTGGAGCAGGGTCATCATGTCTTCGGTTTGACCCGCGGCATAGTAGGTATCCGCCAAAGATTCGATGTACTGGACTTCACCAGGACGGAGATCATGAGCCGTAGTCAGGTGCTGGATCGCTGAGATATACATCCCAAGCCGAGCTTCGGTCATGCCGAGGTTGTACTGCGCGAAGTGCGAGTGCGGCCGCCGATCGACATACTCCTGCCAATGCGCCAACGCCTGCTGGTCATCGCCGTTCGCAGCTGCGGTGCGTGCCTTGAGCGACAACTGGTTGAGCGCGAGGGTCCGCTGGACTTTCTGGGTCGGGCCGCACGATGCGGTCAGCAGAACGGAACAGGCGATCGACAGGATAATCAACACTCGTGTAGGCATACTCGACTCCAACTTGCTCGACTCGTGGTCGTGGTCTGTATTCAATATAGCTCGATGCGAACTGATTCACCACAACCCAGCCCCGAATCCACGGCGGCAATTGTACTTCTCCACACACTCCCGGATGGTTCGAGTCATTTTGATTGGATGATCGAGCGGCCTGGGATTGCTGAGGAGCATCGGTTGATGACCTTTCGGGTTGTTGAGCGGGTTGATCATTGGGAGTCGGGGCAATTGTTCCACGGGGAACAATTGGGTGATCATCGGGCCCATTATCTGCAGCATCAGGGAGATATCGGTGGTGGGCGTGGGATGGTGGAGCGGGTGGTGGGTGGTCGGTGCACCAGATTTGAGTGTTCAGAGGCCGGGGGCGAACTCGTTTTTGAGGTTTTGTGGGGTTTTGAAGGTGGGGTTGGTGGTAAGGATGTGCGGCGATATTCTGGGGTGCGGGATTCGGGTGTGGTGTGGCGGTTTACTTGTGAAGTGATTGGGCTCGCATCCGGGGGCTAATTTTGGTAGAGTAGGAATCTAAGGAGGTTCTCCGATATGCAGGGACCGTTGTTTGATCCTTTACCTCCGGGTTATTCCGGGCCGGTGAAGAAGAATGAGGAAGCTCCAGAATCGAAGCCGAAGGCCGAGCAGGATGACGGTTTGGGTCTTGATGATACTTTACCGATTGATTTGTCGGCTGAGTCTGTGACTTCGGGGCAACCTGGGCAATCCAAGATTACGACCTTTGAGCAAAAGCTCAGTGCGAAACGGCATGAAGATGACTGGGCGCGTTCTCCGAATGCGACTGGGACTGGCGCGATTCATGTGAAGAGCTTTCACTGTCGGTTGACTGGTGACTCGCTTGAGTTCTTGGATCGTCAGATCAATGAATGGTTGGACAACCATCCTGAGTATGAAGTGAAAATGGTGACCAGTTCGATGGGGACATGGTCGGGCAAGCTGAAAGAGCCGAACCTGATTGTCAATGTGTGGGTCTGATTGATGGTGATGTCGAAGGCATCATGGGGACGGCTGGTCGCTTGTGTAGCGGTTGCTGTCGTTGTGTCTGTGTCCAAGGCGGGCGGGAAGAACGAAATGCCGAGGGTGGTTGCGCCTGATCCGGATCGGCTGGTCACGGGGGTGCTCCATCGGGTTATTGATGGGGATTCGATCGAGCTGTTTGTCGATGGCGGGATCGTTGCGTACGAGCTTGCGGGGGCGGATGCTCCTGATCTTGTGGAAGATGAATCTCGCGTGATTTGGGGGAGTGTGGCGGCTCGGGATCATCTGGTGACGATGCTTGTCGGTGAGCAGGTTGCGGTGTTGCTTGACCATGCGCGTCCGAAGGATGCGATGGGGCGTTCACGCGGATATGTGTACCGGATGCCTGACGGGTTGTTTGTGAATCTTGAAATGGTGCGGCTTGGGTTTTCGAAGCATGCGCGAGATCCTTCGGGGTTCAACAACGAGGTCATGCTCTGGGCGCAGCAGCGGGCGCGGGATGCACGCAAGGGGGTGTGGGCTCCGCAGCCTGCACCAGTTCCGGCTCCGGTTTCGGTTCCTGTTGTAGGGACTGAACCATCGGCTGAAGAATCGGCTGCTCCGAATGGTGAAACAAAGGTGGAACCCGAATCAACTGCTGGTGGCGAGGAATCGTCTGCTGCGGATTCGGGTGTTGTGTACATCACCAAATCTGGGACTAAGTACCATACGAAGGATTGTCCGCATGCTCGGAATACTGGGGTTGCGAGACCTCGGGATGCGGTGCGGAAGACACACGGTGCGTGCAAGAGTTGTGATCCGGATGGGAATGCGGTCGCGAACTCGGATGATTGACGGCTTGGGGTGAAAAGAGCCGATGGATGGGGCATGTGCGGCGTTGTTGGTGTTATTTCTGAGCTACCGATTCCTGAGCGGGATGTGCTTGCGATGCGCCATGCGTTGGCGCATCGTGGTCCTGATGATTCGGGGCTGGTGCGGACTGTTTGCGGGACTGTGGGGCATACACGGCTGAGTATTCTTGATGTGGGGTCCAATGGTCATCAACCGATGATGACGGATGACGGTCGGTTCACGCTTGTGTATAACGGCGAGTTGTACAACGATGCGGAGATCCGCGACGAGCTTGCAGCTCTTGGTGTGGTGTTCAAGACGAAGTGCGACACGGAGACGGTGCTGCAGGCGCTGGCGCATTGGGGGATGGGGGCGCGGCACAAGCTGCGGGGGATGTATGCTTTTGGATTGATTGATACGAAGGATCGGGTGTGTCTGCTGGCGCGGGACGCGATGGGGATCAAGCCGATGTATACGGCGCGGGTGGCGGGCGTTGCTGGGGCGATGGTGTTTGCGTCGGAGATTCGGGCGGTGCTGGAGCATCCGAAGATTGAGGCGCGTCCGGATCAGGTGACGATGAGTGCGTACCTGTCGACGATCCGTCCTGAGTTTGGAACGCGGACGATGTTTGAGGGGGTGACAGGGCTTGCGCCGGGGGAATGGTCGCTCTATTCGACGAGTGATTTTTCAGTGTTGGATCATGGGTCGTGTTGGGACACGGATTCGGGGAGCGTTGTTGAATCTGGTGACACTCGTTCGGTGATCGAGGATTCGGTTGTTCGGCATCTGCGGACGGATGTTCCGATGTGCGCGTTGTTGTCTGGTGGATTGGACAGCTCGATTATCGCGAAGGTTGCGATGGATCAGTTGGGGGAGTTGAATACTTTCTGTGCGGGTGCGCGGGTCGCGGGGTTTGATGATGACTTTGTGATGGCGCGGGAAGTGTCGGAGTATCTTGGTACTCGGCATACCGAGGTTGTGGTGGATTCGGGGATGTTTGTTCAGCGGTGGCGTTCGATGATCGACACGATTGGTGTGCCGATGTCTACGCCGAATGAAGTTGCGATTTATGAGGTGTGCGCTGCGCTGCGGAGTGAGGGGTTCAAGGTGGCGTTGTCGGGCGAGGGGGCGGACGAGTTGTTTGGTGGGTATGAGATGCCGATGGTTCAGGCGCGGGCGTTTGTGGATTCGGTGGTTGGCGGGGATTCGGTTGCGGGGGCATTCCATTTGCAGTCGAACGCTTGGGTGAATGATCAGGCGAAACCGATGCTGATGCGTTCAGGGTGGTTGGAGCGTGTCCAGGCGGATGGTGAGCTTCGCGGTTGGTATCAGTCGTCGTTCGATGCGCTGCGCGAGCGAGCTGCGGATTCGATGCAGGCGCATCTTGCGTTTCATCGGCGGATGAACCTTCCGAACCTGCTTCGGCGATTGGATACAGCGAGCATGTTGAGTTCGGTGGAGGGGCGGACGCCGTTCGCGGATCGGGTGGTTGCGGGATATGCGGAGTCGCTTCCGATGGGGCGGAAGTTTGTTTCGGGGAATGAATGCGGAACGAAGATCGCACTCCGCGAGGCGTTTGCGGATGTGCTTCCTGCGTCTGTTGTGTCTCGTCCGAAGGCGAGTTTCCCGCTGCCGTTTCAGGAGTGGATTGGTGGGGTTGGGGGATTGCTTGAGCGGTCTGGGTTTGCGAGAGAGTTTTTTAAGGATGAAGCGGTTGAGGCGGTGCTTGGGGATGTCTCTGGGCACTGGAATCTCGCTTGGCCCATGTTGAATCTTGCGATCTGGGGCGAGCGGTGGTGGGGGGATGGGGATGTTGTGGATGAGGTGTTTGACTTGGCGTTAGTCGGAAGTTGAGTTGTTCTGACACCATGTGATGGCGCGGACTAGTTCTTTGACGCCCGCGGGTCCTGTTGGGATTTGGTGGCCTTTGCCTGCAAGCATTCTGACTTGGACGGGTGTGTTTGATTTTGTGAGGTCGCGTTTGGCGAGTGTGTATGTTTTTTTCCAGGGGTCGCGTGCGCCGGTGAGGAGGTAGAAGGGTGGGAGTGTTGCGGAATCTTTGGCGGAGGCGTTTTGTGGTTCGTAGTGGCCGCAGATTGGGATGATTCCTGCGAAGAGGTTTGGGTGTGTTTGTCCCATGATGAGTGCGATGTTGGCGCCTTGTGAGAATCCGACGAGGTGGATTTGGGAGGGGTCGATGTTGTGTTGTTCGATGGCTTGGTTGATGGTGTGGTTGACCATCCATTCGGATTCGTCGCGGTAGGTCCATGAGAATCCGTCGCCTGCGGGTCGGAGTGCGTCGGGGGCGATGAGGATCATGTTGAGTTGATCGGCGGTTTCTTTGAGTGCGTCGATCATGTCGGTTCCGGTCATTCCTGTGCCGTGGAGTGCGAGGATGAGGGCGGGGGATTCGGGTGTGTTGTTTGGGATGTGTGTTTTGGGTTTGTGGTTTTCTGCTTCGGCGATGTACTCGTTGAGTCTTGCTTGTGCGTTGCGTTGGACTTGGCGGAGGATTGACTTGAAGCGTTCGTCTTCGCGGAGTGGGTCGAGGTCTTCGGATTGTTCGAAGGATCGGGTGCCTGTGTATCCGAGGTCTGCGGCTTTTTTGAGTGCTTCGATAGCTCCGTCGGGGTCGTCGGTGCGTGCGAGCATCGAGCCGAGGTTGAAGTTCCAGGTTGCGGAGTCGGGGTAGCGTTCGTTGATTTCTTTCGCGGATTTGAGGGCGAGTGTGTAGTTCTGGGCGGCGACGGCTTTGTCGTAGCGGTCGACGAGTCTTTGGTCGGATTGGGCGTGGGCTACAGAGATGATGAGGGCGAGTGCGAGGGTGGCGAGGAAGGATCGCATGGGAGTGGCTCCTGTGTGTGAAGGGCTATACCTATGGAACTGGAGGAGGGTTTCATAATTTCTGTAGTTGCTAGGGGGCTTGGAGAGCGTAGAAATGGGGTTCTGGTGGCGTAAGGCGTGTGAATCTCGGACTTTGCTGGCATAGGGAGTTTTTGGGTGCAGAGTGCATATGGACACTTTTTCTACTCGTTCGGGAGACACGACATGCACGCTTACTTTGCTATTGGAGCAATCGCGGGAATCACTGCTGTTGCTGGGGCACAACTGAATCTTGGTTTGTATGAGGGCGGTTGGGAGAACACGACCTTTGGATCATCGGGTGGGGCTTCGATGTTGATCGAGCATCTTGGTGGGGCGGATATTCAGATTACGGTTGATTTGGATGGGTTTGTGTTTGGTGGGGAAGATCCTGATCCGTTTGTGATTACTGGGTCTGTTGGACCGACTGGGTTTGTTGCGGATGCGTTTGATGATCCTGAGTTTGGGACGATGAGTGGTGGGGTTGATGAGAACGGGGTGGTTGCGATTGATCTTGCGGATGCAGCTCAAGGGTTCTTTTCGTTGGTGACTTTGCGTGGAACGGCGATCGATGATTCGATTGACCTCGATTATGAGATTTTCACTCCGGCTTCGGGTGATCCGTTTGCTGTTGGGGTTTTGAATCTGGATCGGGTGCCTTCTCCAGGTGGGGTGGCGTTGTTTGGGATTGGTGGGTTGATGATCACGCGCCGGAAACGATGAGATAGGGGTGAGTTCTCAGATCGCATTTACACGGGCGTTCCTTCGGGGACGCTTGTTTTTTATGGTTGTTTTCATCGGTATTTCGGCGTGAATGCGGGTTCCGGGTTTTGTGATGGAACCGCTTTGTTTGTCGCACGGATAGTGGTGCGTACGATGTTTCAAGGCCCGTCTGTTTGGGCTGGGATCAATGAGTTCTTTGTTGATCTATGCGAACACCAAAAACTGAATATTGCACCGTTTCGCGAGTGGCTCTGCTGCGTGCTTGCGATGGGTTGGTCTGGGCTTTCGGTCTGTCCATAGTACTGCGGTGTAGCTGGTCTTGAGAGCGGGGAACGAGATGGGTGGGGAGAGAGCGGGGTGTGCTCGTGTGTGTTTGTTTGGAACACGCGGGCGTACTCTGAAGCGGGCGGTCTGTTTGGACGCCCGTTTGTTTATGCGCATTGTTCACTGGGGAATACAAAGTACAAAGAACTCGGCCTTTCGACCGAGCTCTTTGCTGAACGATTGTGTGGGCACGCGTTTCATGGCGTGCGGTGTTCAGTATTTCGATTTTGGCTTTAGCAACTGCAGGTGGTGCAGAACGAATCGACTTCGTTTTTGGCTTCTTCTTTGGTTTTGCCGTAGCGTTCTTGGATTTTGCCTTCGAGTTGCTCGGCTCTGCCGTTGATTGTGTCGAGGTCGTCGTTGGTAAGCTTGCCCCATTGCTCTTGGACTTTGCCTTTGACTTGTTTCCAGTTGCCTTCGAGTTGGTCGCGGTTCATTTTGAATCTCCTTTGTTTTCAGGTGAATAACTTTCGATATGTGCATGATGGGGTACGCGTTCGAAGGAGCGATGAATCGAATATGAAATTGGATTCATTTTTGTGGTATGCTCTTTGGATGGTGTGTTTGCGATTCTGAACAGGATTTCATGTTGGATTCAGTTGGTGTTCAGGCTGGATCGCGAGACTTGGTCATGATGAATCATGTATGGAAAGTCGTTGTTGTTGGATTGCTCGCGCTCGCGATGGTGGGGTGTTCGGGACCGATTTCGCCTCGTCCGGGATCGGGGATGCGGTACTCGGCGGAGCTTGGGGAGTTTGCGGCGATGCCTCGAGCGCGGATTGGGTCGCTGCCGTTTCCGGGGCCGTTCTCGCTGTATGCGGAGGCGGATGTGATGAAGCTGGGGCGGCATTCGTATTCGGGGGAGTCGGTGAAGGATCATCCACGCGAGGTGGATCGCGGGATTGTGTATACGAGGCGTGCAGGGTTTTTGGATGTGTGTCATATCCGCAACGCGGCGGATACGACGGCGTACATTCATGCGCGGGTTGCGCTCGCGCTGCGGGAGGGGTGGTCGCGGATGCGGTTTCGGGGGATTGAGCCGAGTGAGTACAGCGTGTGGTTTGCGTATCCGGATGATTGGGATGTGATGGATGCTGAGGAGCGCGAGGAGTTGTCCATACGGATCGCGCAGCGGTTGGCGTTTGATGTGATGACCTGGCATGAGATCATCACTTGGTATGGGTACAAGAGTACGGTGGTGGTTTCGGAGCAGGGGTCTGCGTTTACGCATGACGACACGCCGAGCCATGTGGTGGGGATTGAGTTGGCGGGTGAGGCGCTGCGGAGCGGTGAGGGGTATGACGCTGCGATGACGGATTTATTGCAGGAGCGGTTGCTTGAATATGGCGCGGTGGATCATGAGGGTTTGGAGGCGGCGCTGGATGCGACGAAGGATGTGTGGTGGTCGACGCTTGGTGGGGCGAAGCGGCGGCTGTTGGATTTTGGGGATGGGGATGGGCTTGTTGAGCCTTGGATTGTGGAGGGGATGTTGGAGGGGGAGGCGGCGGTGCTTCGTGTGCCGACGCTTGGGGATGTTGGTGGGCGGGATCTGCGTGGGATGTATCAGGTTGAGATTGATCCGAAGATTCTTGAAGGGTTTGCGATCCGCTCGAAGCTGGAGGGTGATCCGAAACGGGTTGTTCCTGAGCGGGATTTTCCGGTATTGATGGGGGATATTGCGGGGAGTTTGGAGCAGGTGGTTCCTGAGCCGGGGGATGTGGTTGTGGAGGATTTGGAGTAGGGGGGGGGGGAGCCCGACTGCGATGAAGATGGCGAGTTGAGGCACCCGGAAGGAGGCGAAGACACCACCTACATGGCACCAGGCATCATTATTCCCCGGGTACTCTGTGGGTATCATCAACAAACCCTGGGTAATCTTGGCTCCGTGGGTGTGGTAATGTATACGGGGCATCAGGTTCTTGTTGCGAAACCGATTTTAACAAGAATACATACACTCTGCCTGAGATAGTGCAATCGAATCCGTATGATTTCTTCA
>JARGNC010000226.1 GCA_029212425.1 Phycisphaerales bacterium | reverse complement strand
AAGCAGGAATGTCCAACCAAGACTGCCTCATCTCCGCAACCATCAACGCCGCCAATCTCATCGGCGCCGAAGACCGTATCGGAACCATCGAAGCAGGCAAAGCCGCCGACATCATCGCGGTCAACGACAACCCCCTCCAAGACCTCGCCACACTCCTCGATGTCCAGTTCGTCATCGCCAACGGCAGGGTCATCCCGATCTCCCAGTAAAATCCCCCAGATAACTGGCATTCCAATAAAAACAGTGCACATTCTCAGAGAACACACCAATTCTCTGAGGGATATCAATATGCACCGCACAGCAATCGCCGCCGCTCTCCTGACTACATCCATCGCCGCAGCCGATGTCGTCGATTACACAGACTTCTCCGACACCACCGGACTCGCAATCAACGGCTCAGCAGGAACCGCCACCACAAGCGATGGCGAGGTCATGCGACTCACGCCCGCCACCTCAGGTCAAGCAGGCAGCATCTTCTCCGACACACAAGTCGACGCAAGCGACTTCTCCACCAAGTTCTCATTCCGAATCTCAGATCCAGGCGGGTCAATCTTCGACGGCAACACAGAAAGCGGCGCAGACGGATTCGTCTTCGTCGTCCAACCAATCGACAGCTCCCTCGGAAGCGTCGGACAGGGCATCGGGTACGCAGGCATCGGCACCTCCCTCGGTGTCGAGTTCGACACCTGGCACAACTCCGCCAACAACGACCCAAGCCAATCCCATGTCGGCGTCAACCTCAACGGCTCCGTCAACCACAACTCCGGTCTCCCAACCGCGGACATCACCGGACCAGAACTCGATGACGGCGACCAATGGTTCGCATGGATCGACTACGACGGCACAAACCTCGAAGTCCGCCTCTCGCTCATCGACTCCCGACCAATCGATGCATTGATCTCCTACGAACTCGATCTCGTTTCCGTCCTCGGCCAAGAAACCGCATTCGTCGGATTCACCTCCGCGACCGGAGCCGCATGGGCAAACCACGATATCCTCAACTGGAGCTACACCGGATTCGTTCCCGCACCAAGCTCCGCCGCACTCCTCGCACTCGCAGGATTCGCCACCACCCGCCGTCGTCGATAATCGCATAAAAAAACCAGACGGACGGTTAAGCCACGCCTGGTGAGGAAAACAGATTTGTTTACCCGTAGTTATCGCCTGCGCCGTACGACCGCCAGCCCGCCAAGCCCAAGCGCCAACGCGCTCCCCGGAGCAGGCACAACCTGGAACGAAATCCGATAGATCGCATCGTCACCACCAAACTGACGATCAAACTCGTACCCCGCTCCAGTCGTCAATCCGTTGAACACATCGAGACCCTCGAAGTCAAACGAAACCGTTCCGTTCTCAGCGATGCGATCAGCATTCATTGAGCCCGCCAAGAACGCAGCACCAAACGCACCATTGACCTCAGAACCAGCATCCCAAACATCACGCCCGTACTGCGTGATCTCCGAGATCAACAGATTCCCGCTCTCATCAAACAACTGGTACGCCGTAGACGAATCGTTGCCAATAAAGAAATCATTGCTCGGCACAACCATTGATCCAAAGCTAAAGAACTGATTCGTGGTTGGATCAATATCAAAGATCGCACTCCCCGTCCCACCAGCAAGCAAAGGCCCACCAGCATCAGCAGCAATCGTGCCAAGCGTCGCCGATGGATCAGCCGCTGCAAACGCAGGGAACCACTCAGAGCCAGACCCGCCTTCAGCAATTGACACAATCGCATCAGTCGCAGCAGCGCCATTATCAAATGAGTCGTAAGTGCCATTGTGGAACCCAACGCGAAGAGGTGCAAACGCAACACTGTTCGTCGGCGCAAGATTCTCAACATTCACCTGAATCTGAACCGTCCCAGCTACCGCCGCAGAACCAGTCATCGCGACCAACGCCAAAGCACCGACCGTTGCAAGATTCATCACTTTCTTATCTACTGTCATTTCACTACTCCTCGCTTCGTTCCCGAAGCTGTCGAAGCCAGTCCGTTTCACGCACGCTGCACACGCAGCGATCGCGCAGGCTTGCACTGGCACGCAAACCTTCCGAACCCTCTTGATGAAAAAACGAACCCGATACCGCGAAAATCAATCCAGCAATGCCCGCTCAAACAGCAAGCAAGCCAATCACAACCTCCGCAATCTCATCGCCATATGTCTGAGCAGGCCCATCAAGAGCCCCCTCCTGAATCAACCTCGGGATGTTGAGCACACACCCAGTAAAGAGCGCGTACCCAAGCCCAAGATCAATCTGTTTCGCTTCCCCGCGTTCTTGAGCATCTTCCAAGAACCGCCAAAAAATCTCACCCTGCTTCTGATAAATCTCACCAAGCGTCCCCGCCATCTGATGAGGCATCAGCAGCACATAGGTAAACGCATCCCGATTCCCATCAAAGTATTCAAAGGTCAGTTTCACCCAAGCCCTCAGAGCATGTTTGAAAGGCAGGTCCGCCCGAAGCAGCACCTGCTTGTCCCGTGCCATCTCGTCCACAATCGCCGTGTACGCCTCGCGGATGAGTTCGTCCTTATTCACAAAGTGCTTGTACACCGCTCCCTCAGTCACCCCCGCCTCGCGAGCGATCGTCCTGATCGAAGCCCCCTGGACCCCCTCGCGCACCCCAAGCCTAACCGCCGCATTTCGCAGCTCAACCTTTGTATCCATGCGATTCTGAGCCCTCTCGACCATGTGAAGCACTCCCTAAACGGTAAACAGTCGTTATCTGAAAATAAACAATGACATCAACCCGCCACATATTCCAGCGATCTTCCAAAAAACATGCAGTTTTCAAAATGCCCACCAGATTACAGTTCAACTGCCCATCATCGCAATCAACTACAACCCCAAAGCCACGATCATCAGCAGGCTTATCACCATCATCCGCCCATCAATCCAGTCTCGCCGCCCACCCCATGCCGAGCCCCATCGCAGAATACCGAGACCGGAGATCA
>JARGNC010000018.1:446-23501 GCA_029212425.1 Phycisphaerales bacterium | reverse complement strand
AGGCACGCGGGCAGGTGCTGACCAACGCGGTCAAGGACGGCGAGAGCTGGCAGAAAGCACGGCAGGTGTACTCGCAGCTCTTTGGGATGCAGTACGGCGCGGTGAACATGGCGATGCACTGGGTGGGTGGTTCGCACATCCAACGCTCGATGAAGGGTGATGAGGGTGCGCCGGCACCGGTGCGCCCAGTGGACGCGGCGCAGCAGCGCCGAGCGTTGAAGTTTGTTGTGGATCATGCGTTTGACAGCTCGTCATTCGGGATTGATCCTGAGACGCTCGGCTATCTGCAGAGCGACAACTGGTATGACGAGGGGTTCGGGACGGCGCATGCTTGGCCAGTTTCGCAGAGTGTGCTTGGGATTCAGTCGTCTGCGCTGACGGGGCTTTTGAATCCGCAGCGGTTGTCGTGGGTGATGGACAATGAGATCCGTACGCCGAGCGGCGAGGACGCGTTGACTGTTCCTGAGATTCTCGATGCGGTGCGCGGACAGATTTGGATGGGTTCGGATTCGGATGGTCCTTACACGAATCGTGAGCCGTTTGTTGGTCAGTTTGAGCGGAATCTGCAGCTTGAGCATGTGTCGCGGATGATTGATCTTGCGACGGGGATGCGTTGGCCTGGCGCTTCTGGGAAGACGATCCAATCGCTTGCTCGGCATGAACTGATCAAGATTCAGGAGATTGTGGATTCGTATCCTGCGCTTGATGATCTTGATGCGTACAGCGTGGCGCATCTCGTGGATGTCAGGGAACGGATTACGCGAGCACTTGAGGCGTCGTACCTTCGGGCTGATTGATCCTGAGTTGAACTCTGTTCTACTGATAACCCGCTGAAATGGCGGGTTTTTTCTTGGTTGATTGGGCGGCTTGCGTTAGGATGAGCCGGACGATCCAATCTGAAACTCCATCTTGTGAGGTGAATAGCGATGAAGCGAGTGTGTGTATCTCTACTGGCAGCGGCGTGCGGATGCGCGCAAGCGGGGGGCGAGGGGAAGTTGTTGATCCCGGATTCGAACTCGGATTCGGTGTGGGTGTTTGATGCCTTTGATGGTTCATTGGTTTCAAGCTCGTTTATCACTGATCCCGGGACCGATGGCGGGGTGAATGTGTTTGATCGTCCTTTGGAAGTGCTGGTAGCTGCGGACGGGGCGCTGCTGGTGATCGATCAGTTCTCGGATGTGGTTTCGCACTTCAGCATGAGCGGCGATTACCTTGGGATCTTCTCGCTTGGTGGGGTTCGTGATACGAGCATTATGGACAACATCCGCGGCGGGCATGTGCTCACGAGCGGTCCTGGCGCGGGACAGGTGCTGGTGACCAACTCTGGCGCGAACAATGATCTTGTCGTTTCGCAGAAGAATGTGAAGCGGCTTGCGCCGGCTGATGGGAGCGAGCTTGCTGACTTTGCGTTTAATCGGTATGGGGGAATCCGTGGGCCGTTTGATGTGATTGAGTACAACGGGGAGGTGCTTGTTGCGGATGAGGGGCAGGACAAGATTGTGCGCTACACGCTTGATGGCAAGTTCAATGAGCGGTTTACCAGTGCGCTTGAGGTGCCTCAACTGGACTTCCCGCAGCAGATGGCGATCGCGGGGAACGGGAACTTGCTGATCTGTGCGTTCAGTTCTGGGTTTATCCTTGAGTTTGATTCGAGTGGGTCGCTTGTGGGTCAGTACGATCCAGGGACGCTTGAGCTCTATCGCGGTGTCGTAGAGCTTGGGAACGGGAACCTGCTTGTGACGACGACCAGCGGCGTGTTTGAGGTGACTCGGACTGGGCTTGTCGTTGATACAGAGGCGGTTGGTGATGGGTTCCGGTACATCACTTTGGCGGATATTGATCTGGTCACCAAGCGTGTTGGAGATTCGGAAAGCGGCAAGCGTGCGGAGCCTTTGGTTGCTCAGCGCGATGCGAGAGATCGGGATGAGATTCTGCGGGATGAGCTTGGGCTCTCGAAGGGAGGCACGCGATGAAGCTTGCGCAACTGGGATTGATTGGATTGATGTCGACGCCTGCACTTGCTGGGGGCGCGACGCATGCGTACATCATCGAGGGTTCGGCGTACTTTGGTGCGCCGGGGATCGAGCTGGCATCCGTTGGTCGGGTGAATCTTTCCGATCCGAGTGATGTGGTACGGACTCCCATGGCTGGGGAGTTTCTTCGGTTTGGCGGCGCGGACATGAATGCGGCGGGTGAGCTTGTTGCGTTCGAGAACACAACCAACGCGCTGCGCGTTGTTGATGTCATGAATGGGGGCAACGCGCTGATCGACTCTGTCGGGTTCTTTGATTCAGGTACCGCTGGGATGGCACTGAGCAACGACGGGTCCACGGCGTATGTCACTGGGACGGTCGGCGCGTTCTCGCGGTTTGTTCTTGCGGATGCGACGACTGGCGCTGTGCAGAGCGTGCACAACATTCTCAACTTTGAAGCGATCGGTTCGATCGCGATTGTCCCTGAAGGACATCCGACTCTGACGCCTGGTGATCTGTACGGGCTCTCAACGACTTCGGGTGGGAGCGTAAAGCTGGTCCGGATTGATCTGGGCGCGAACTCGATTTCTACGGTGCATTCGTTGTTTGGGGTTGGGTTCTCAGCGCAGTTTGAAACTGGGCTCGATTTTTCAAGCGACGGGACGCTGTACGCGGTGATCCAGGGGTTTGATGAGATATCGCCTGATGTATTTGTTGAGATTTCGAGTCATCTGTACACGATCGATACTTCGGTGGGTTCGTTGAACCACATCGGGGTGATCGAAGCGGACGAGACCTGGGACGCGGTGACGCTTGTGATCGATGAAGCTCCCGATCTCTCGTGTCCTGCGGACCTTACAGGTGAGGGTGATCTGAACTTCCTTGATGTGAGCGCGTTCCTGAGTGCGTTTGGGAATCAAGATCCCACGGCGGACTTTGAAGCGGATGGGAACTTCAACTTCTTGGATGTTTCGGCATTCCTTGCGGCGTTCGGATCGGGATGTCCGTGATGAATCAGTTCTAGATCGGTTGCACGGCGTGGAACAGTTGCGTTATTTATTTCATTGATGATTGTTCATCACGCTTCACTCGTGATGAAGCAATGACTTTGTTTCTGTTTACAAACATTCCCTGAAACTCGGGAATGTTTTTTTGCGCGCGGGGAGACAATCCGGGACTGGGTGATAGCATCCAGTCGGACCCATTCGGGTATCCAGTTTCGAGGGAATGAACCGCATGCGGGTCAGACAAAGAACCAACCAATAACGAGGGTGCACCCTGTTCGTATCTGTATGGATCAGGGTGTTGGTGTGCGTATGCACCGGTGTTCGTCTGATGTGCTTGGTTCATGGATTGCGTTGTTGTGTTGTTGAGCGGCGCGATCAGCAAGTACAGGAGATAGGAATGTTAAAGGGTAAAAAACGGATCGTTGAACGATTCGTATTGTTGGGCGCGTCGGTGATCGGCGTAGCTTCGATGGGCACGATGGCGGATCAGCAAGCGATCAATGGTCGCGAGGGGTTCCGTCCGGTTGCTGTGGATCGGGATGCGGGACTCCCTGACTCTGGCGCATTGGCTGCGCAGGAGTTCATGGCTCGCGAGATCTTTGATCGTGCGGCGCCTCGGGTTGAGCATCCACCGATTGATGAAATTCCTTGGATGCCGATGCCTGAAATCAATCAGGCGCCTGGGATCGCGCCGATTGATAAGGATGACCGTGCGGTGTTTCATGATTCGTTGACTGGGGAGACTCGGGTCACGGATATGCAGATGCCTTCGGGAATGGTTGGTGCTCAGAGTATGGAGGGGGACTACCTTGGTGTGATGCCGTTTGAGGGCGACTTTGTCGAGACCAACTCGTTTGGCGGGATGACGGTTGCTTCAGGATTGAGCACTTCACCTCGTTCGTACAATGTGAAACTCGTGATGCGGTTCACGGATACCGGTGGTGTGCAGCGTTGGTTTGTATGCTCAGGTTCTATGCAGGACCCTGGTGTTGTGTTGACGGCGGGACACTGTGTCTACGCACGCACACCCAACGGATTGACCATCAACAGCTTCGCGGACATTGTGTATGTGTACCCTGCGTGGGATGGCATCTCAAACAATGGTCAGTTCGGCGCACCGGACGGCGATGAGGTCATCGAGAACTTTGGCTACGCGTATGGCACCTCGTTCCTTGCGGGATCGGACTGGGTCAACAGCGGAGACTGGGATCGGGACTGTGGTCTGATCCGTCTGACTCGTGGTGGATCGCGGAACATTGGTATGCTCACCGGCTGGTACGCATGGGCTTGGGGCGGGAGCTGTGCTTCGATCCAGTCGCGTTCGTACTACAACTTCTCGTACCCTGCTGAGAACTGCCCCACCGCTGGTTTGCATACCGGTCGGACAATGTACTTCTGGAGTGGAACGGTCGATGATTGTCCGGGCAACCAGATGGAACTCGACACGGGCGGCAACTGTCTTGACACTGTCTGGGGCGGGATGTCTGGATCGGCGATGTACTACATCGATGGTGACAGCCGATTCGCGCACTCTGTGTGTTCGACCTCGAACCGGAATGACATCGGTCGCTACTGCAAGCTCTGGGAAGGGTTTGTCAACGACATGCAAGACTTCGAGAACACGACTCGCTCAGCGAGCGAGGACTGGGAGCCTTTGATGATGCGGGCGCGTGGATCGACGACGGTCCAAGCGGGCACCGCGATGGATGATTCGTTTGATGTCAAAATGATCAACGCGACCAACGCGAATCCCGGGGTTCAGGACTACCAACTGAAGGTGTACCTCTCGACAAACAACAATATTTCAGTCAGTGATACTCTTGTCGGGACATGGAACTGGAACGCGCGTGACTTTGGCGCGATGAACAATGTGAACTTTGTGGTTCCTGCGCCGTTCATTCCGATCGACACGCCTCCGGGAACCTACTGGATTGGTGTGATCGCGGATTCGGGTCTTCCTGGGACTGACACGAATGACGACACCGATACTTGGGACGCGCAGCAGATCACAGTGACAGTTGGCCTTCCTGGTCAAGCGTCGATCGTGAGTCCTGCGAATGGCGCGACCGGTGTTGATGTTGACGCTGACATCGACTGGGGAAGCGCTGCTCGCGCGACGCTGTACGATGTGTACTTTGGTACCGATCCAACCCCGGATGCGGGTGAGCTTGTGAGCACAACCAACGGCACGATCCGTTTCCTTTCGACTTTGGATTACAACACGACCTACTACTGGCGTATTGATCCGAAGAACAGTGCTGGGACAACGACCGGTGCTGTGTGGTCGTTCACGACTGGGCTTGAGCCGTTGCCTGACCTGAATGCGACAATGTCGAGTTATGATGCTGCTCCGAACTACTACCCTGGGCAGACCGTCTTCTTGACACACCGCACATTCAACGACGGTACGGCGAACGCGTCTGCGGTCCATCTGGACTTCTATGCGTCGACCAACAACTTCATCTCGGTCGCAGATAATCTGATCGACACGCGCGACTACGGCGCGTTGGCACCTGGATCGTCGGTCTTTGTGAACTCGATCATTAGTCTGCCTTCGAGCTTGTCGCCTGGGACTTACTACCTTGGGTACATTGCTTCGGAGCCGGACGGTGTTGAGACCAATACTGGGAACAACTGGATTGCTGGTGATCTTCCGATCACGGTGCTCGAGTGTGTTCCTGACTTGAATGTGGATGGTTCGCTCAACTTCCTTGATGTCTCGGCGTTCCTCGCGGCGTTTGGGAATCAAGATCCGAGTGCGGACTTCAACAACGACGGGAACTACAACTTCCTTGATGTGTCCGCGTTCCTTGCCGCGTTTGGAGAGGGTTGTCCGTAAGGGATGATCTGAACAGTTTGTTCTTTACAACCGGGCCTTTGTGCCCGGTTTTTTTGTGTGAATATTGGTTTTTGTGGTACGCTGGTGATCTTGAAACCTGCCTGTACAACTCTTTCTGCAACGGATGGGATCGTGATGGACCTCCGTTTGATGAAAGGGCATTGTCATGAACACTGAGAAACGATCGAATGGGAGTTCCCGCCGAGTAGTTCTTTCGGCATGCGTGTGTGGGTTGGTTGCGGGTGCTGCGGCTGGAGGGTGGCCTGATGATGCGGGGACGCCTTTGGTTGTTGGGGTGATGGAGAATGCGTTTGGGGAACGGCAGTCATCGGTGGTGACGGACGATGGCGCGGTGTGGTATGCGTGGCAGGACAGCTTGTGTGTTGGATCGGTGCGTGCGCAGCGGGTGGGATTTGATGGGTCGCTGCTGAGCGTGGATGGAGTTGTTGTTCAGGACGATCCGACTTGTGCCTTTCATGTTCCTCCTGCGTTGCTTGCGATCGGGGATGGTGTAGTTGCGACGCGTGCGTTGTCTTCGGTGCGGGACTTCCCGTTGCAGATGTATTCGGATGATGGATCGCCTCAATGGGGAACGGGATTCGCGGTTGAATCTGCGGATACGCTCGGCGCACTTGGAAAGCTTACGAGTGGGGATGTGCTGGTGGTTCGGCGCGGGTTCGGGGAGATTTATGCGGATCGGCTGTCAATCACGGGCGAACCGGTCTGGGACGAACGCTCTGTGATCGTTGATGGGGTGAGCGCAAATATGCGGATCCTCGGAGCGATTCCGATTTCCGACGGCGGAGCGTATGTGTTCTGGGATTCGCATATTGCGTATACAAAGCTTGTGTATGCCGTGCGCGTCAACGCGGATGGATCAACTGCTTGGGATAGCTTTACGCATATGGTGTCGCACGCTGCGGATGTCGAAAGCTCTCGGCATTCGGACCCTGTCGTTGTTTCTGACGGATCTGATGGCGCGGTGCTGGTCTTTGCGAAAGGCTTTGAAACTGGAACAACGCCTGCGCCGTTGTTGCTTCAGCGTGTTGATCCTGAAGGCAAGCTCGTATTCCCGATCGATGGGGTGCGTGTTTCACTTGGCAGCGCGAGGCAGTTCTATCCGAATGTACAGACCGATCCAGCAACGGGTGATTTATTCATTGTGTGGATGGATGGGCAGATGGGCAACTCGACGGTGCGTGCTCAGCGGATGACCGCGGATGGGGTTCGGCTGTGGGGTAATGAGGGGATTGAGGTTTCGGGTTTTGATTCGACCTTTGGGAGCTTCGACGCCGTGTGGTTGGGAAATCAGATCTCGGTGGTTGTGGGAGGGAATGGATTGGTTGAGATGCACCGGTTTGATGTGATGGGCAATGTCGCAACTGATCCGGTCGAGGTTGGGACGACGGGGATCACGGAATATGTCCGCGCCGAAGCGTCGGGCGATGGTGTTGTGGTGAGCTGGCAAGCGGATCAATCGATTGTGGCGCAGCGGGTGAATCCGGATGGTCGGATCGGTAACGCGGCGTGCAGCACTGGTGATCTTGTGTCGCCGTTTGGTTCGCTGAACTTTCTTGATGTGAGCGCGTTTTTGAGCGCGTTTGCGGCGCAGGATTTTGCTGTCGACTTTGAATCTGACGGCTCGCTGAACTTCTTGGATGTCTCTGCGTTCTTGTCGATCTTCAGTGCGGGATGTCCTTGAGCACTTGCTGGGTTGTTGATTCAAAAAAGAGCCCCGAATGTGCGTCGGGGCTCTTTGTAGCTTTGTAGTTCAGGCGATCTTTAGACTGGAACGCCGAGGAGTGCCATGACTTTGTTGACGATGTCTTGCGCGGTGAGTCCGCACATCTGGAGCATTTCGTCTGGTGTTTTGGCGCTCTTTGGGATTCGATCGACATACATCTGCGCAAGCTCGAAGCCGTCTCCGGATTCCATGAGTGCGTCTGCGATTGCTGATCCGAGACCTCCGCCGTAGTTGTCTTCGAGGGAGACGACGAACCCGCCGTTCGCAGCGACGATGTCCAGGAGTTTGTCGGTGTCGAACGGGATCGAGTACATGTCGAGGAGTGTCGCGGAGACGCCTGCTTTGTCAAGAAGCTCGACGGCTTTGTTGCCCTCGTGGACCATGATCCCTGAAGCGGCGAGGACGATGTCGCGTCCTTGTGCGAGGGTTTCGAATCCGCCGAGGTTGAAGACATGGTCGTCGGAGTAGAGCAGCTCGGTGTCTGCTCTCAGGGTCCGCATGTAGCACATGCCTTCGTATTCGGCCATGGTCGCGGTGAGCGAGTAGGCGGCGTACGCATCGGCGGGCTGGAGGATGTAGCATCCTGGGTTGCCGCGATGGTCGGTGGCGAGCGACAGGGCGCGGAACCATGCGACATCGGGGAGTGACATCTGTGATGGGCCGTCTGCGGCGAGAGTGATTCCGGAGTGTGATCCAACGATCTTGAGGTTCGCGCCGGAGTTCATGCCCATCTCGATCTGGTCATAGGCGCGGGTGAGGAACTTGGCGAAGCTGGAGCAGAATGGGATCTTGCCACCAGCGGAGAGACCTGCGCCGACGCTGATCATGTTCTGCTCAGCGATTTTGCATTCGACGAAGCGGTCTGCGTTTGCTTTGTTCTTCGCGAAGGTTTCCGAGAAGGTGGAGTTGGAGACATCCGCGTCGAGGACGACGACATCGGGGTTGGTTGCGCCGAGTGCTCGCAGTGCAACTCCGTACGCACGGCGGGTTGCGAACTTCCCTGTGTGGAGGACGCTTTCCATGTCGAGGTCCTTCATCGCTTCGGAGAGCGTGAGGAGATCGTCGGATGGGAGCGGGCGGTCCGGTGCTTGCGCCGGTGGTTCGATGGTGAACTGGTCGGTGCCTGCGAGTGCGGAGGTGAGGTCGATGCGTGCTTCGTTGAGTTCTGCGAGTGCTTTTTCGAGTGCATCGCCGGTGGCTGGTTTGCCGTGCCATCCGCCGCCTTGGAGTGAGGGGCAGCCCCATCCTTTGACAGTGGTTGCGATAATCGCGACTGGTTTTGCGTTGGTATCAGCGGAGATCGCGGTGAAGCGGTCGAGCGCGTCTTTGATTTGATCTGGTGCGTGTCCGTCGATGCTGATGACTTCGAAGCCGTAGGCTGCGAACTTTGCAGCGAGGACGGTCGGGGATTGTTGTCCTGAGACTCGGTCGGCTTGTCCGTACTCGTTGCAGTTGACGATGGTGCAGACATTGGTGAGTTGGTGATCGACGATGAAGTCCATGGCTTCAGCGATTTGTCCTTCGCGGACTTCGCCGTCGCCGCAGATGCAAAAGACGCGTCGGTCGGTGCCGTCAAGGCGAGCTGCCTTTGCGACACCTGCTGCGACTGAGAGACCTTGACCGAGCGATCCGGTCGCGGCGTCGAAGAAGTCCACGCCTTCCATTGGGTTTGGGTGTCCGTCGAGGACTGATTTCCATTCGCGGAGTGTGGAGAGATCGTCGGTGGTGAGTTTGCGGCGATCGCCTTCTTTGCCGACCATGACGCCGAGGGTTGCCATCGCGGCGTAGACGGCTGGGACGGCGTGACCTTCAGAGAGGACGAGGCGGTCTGAGGTTGGGTAGTTCGGGTAATCGGGTGACCAACGCATGGTCGAGAACATGAGGGTCGTGACGATGTGACCGATGCTCATCGCGCTCGTTGGGTGACCGGTGCCTGAGGCGGCGGTCATTTCGAGTGAGAGACGGTCAATTTCGATGGCTTGTGCGTGGACAGCGGCTTCAAAAGACATAGGGGGACCTCCAAAAACGACGATGCCGCCCTTCCTGGACCCCTGTCACCGGCCTCAACACGAGGAAAATAGGGGTCCGGAGCGCGGCGGTCGCGGGTAAGTTGTATAACTAAGGTGAAGTCTAGCGCCCCTGATCCTCGGCTTCAGCGTTGCTGAGTCCTGCGACATCGAAATTGATGGATATTGGTTTGGAGCGGATCGGGGAATCAACGATCAAACGGGGGTCTGGGGGTGCCTGCAATGCGTGAATCTGCTACGATGGGGGACAAGATTTACCGTCCGGATGGGCGGGTTGGAGCATCTCTATGAAAGTTATCTGCGAACGGGCGGCATTGCTCGAAGCGGTCAATCAGGTTTCAGGTGTTGTTGCGTCGCGTTCGCCGCGCCCTCAGCTGACTTGTATCAAACTCACCGCAACCAACGATGCGCAGGGCGCTGAGCTGACGCTGTCGGGAACCGACGCGGAGATCGCGCTCTCTGTCCGGATCGGACGCGTCGAAGTCGAACGCGAAGGCAGCTTGCTGGTCCCTGCGGATAAGCTCCGTCAGATCGTGTCTGCAGAAGACAACGAGCCAACGCTGACGATTGAAGCATCGGGAGAAACCACGCACATCCGTGGCGCGGATGCGCACTTCCAACTCCACGGCTTTGATGCGGCTGATTTTCCGCAACTCGCTGATTACAAAGGGGTTTCGGAAGGTTCCGCGGCTTCACCTGCTGCGAAATCAATCTTCGCGCTCCCAGCTGGGACACTCGATACACTCATCGCTCGCACACTGTTCGCGGCGGCTCGTGAGAACTCGCGGTACGCGATCAATGGCGTGCTGCTCGTTCGGGACGGCAAGAAGCTGGACCTGATCGCGACGGACGGCCGTCGGCTTGCGAAGAGCCATGCGACGATCGATTCGAAAGGTGATCCGGCGCAGTGCATCCTGCCATCGAAAGCGCTGTCGATGATCCAGAAGATGACCGCGGATGAGAACGAACTGGTCCACATCGCAGTCACCGACAACCAAGCGGTGATCGTGTTTGGTGAGGACCCTACAGACGCTCGCGCGACGCTCTCGACGAACCTGGTTGAGGGGACCTTCCCGCCTTATGAAGATGTGATTCCAAAGGATCAGGACATCAAGGTGAGCTTCAAGCGTGAGATCCTCGCATCCGCTGTCAAGCGTGCGGCTCTGCTCACCAATGAAGAATCCCGAGGCGTGCGTCTCGCGTTCAACGGCGGCGAGAAGTCGCTCGAGCTTTCCTCTCGCGCTCCGGAAATGGGTGAAGCGACCATCAATGTCGAGCTTTCGAGCTATGACGGCGATGATATCGAGATCGGGTTCAATCCCGCGTTCATCACCGATGCCCTCAAGGTCATCACCGATGCTGAGGTCATGATCGAGCTCAAGAGCGGCAACAAGCCCGGCTTGTTCAAAGCGGGGAGCGACTTCTTGTATGTCGTGATGCCCGTCAACCTAAGCTAAGTCATTGCCTATAGAAAACTTAGGTACGAAAGTGCCGCGTGATTATGATGCGGCGGCTGCATGCTGTTCGCTGTGCGATCGGCTTGGGCGATGCGTGTCCGCACTCGAATCGTGCGGCTGATGCGAGGGGTGGATAATCGCTTGGCGCGGGGTGTGTGCCGAAGATTCTGGTGCTGTGTTCTGTAGGTTTGAGGTAGCGGATCTGCGTTGGCTTCGTTCGAGCATCAAGACTGGAACTGGGACACAAAGCAGGACAAGGACGCAAACGAGCGCGACTGTTGGGACGCTTCGGAGGTTTTCTGGGCTCATGAGTGCGACGAGCACGCCGATCCCTGTAAGCACGGTGAGTGCGCCGATCGCGAGGAGGACACACCACTGAAGACGGCAGTTGCGTGGTGGGGTTCTGGTGGTGCTGGGATGAGAAACAGATGGACGCATCATCTCGGCGGGATACTCTCAGAAAGCGGGAAAGAACGCGGTTTGGGGAACGCTTGGGGGTCAGGATATAGTGTAAACCCCCTGCAGACCAGAGCCCGATCAAAAGTATCCGTGTCGGGTGTGGATCGAGCAGTGATTTGGTCATGATCCGGCGACGGAATCTTGTGTGATTCATTGGCGGGGGTTCTGGTGTTCCACGCTTCGGCGGTGTATCGTCTCCAACTCATGCTTTCTGACTCGTTCCCATATCTGTCTGCACGGCGCCCTCTTGGTTTGATCAAGATGGGTCCAGGATGCTTGGGGCGAACTACGGCGTTGATGCTCGCGTGCGGATGCACGCTGGGTCTTGCGCCAGCACAAGCGATCGCTCAGAGTGAGAACCAGATTCAGAACAACAGCAGCGATCCGTCAGATATGTCGGTGTACGAGAATCGACCTATCGGGCGGGTGCTGGTCCGAGGATCCATGACCGCTGAGGGGGTCCGCACGACGCTGAGCACCGAGGCGCGCCAGCAGGCAATCAATATCCTGACATCCAAAGAAGGATCGATCTTCGATGCTGAGCGTGTGAATGATGACATCCGTCAGCTCAATCGACTCGGGTTTTTCCAGCGCGTTGAGATCTATGCGGGACTGATGGACGACGGATCGGTGGAACTCGCGTTCGATCTTCTTGAGCGGATGCAGGTGATCGATGTGCAGGTGACTGGGAACACCGAGTTGAGTGATGTTGAAATTCGGGGCGTGATTGATGTGATCGCAGGGACCCCGATCGATCGGTTCCAGATCGATCGCTCCGCACGGCGGATTGAAGAACTCTATCGAGGCAAGGGCTATTACTATGTCCGCGTCAACATCGACGAAGAGGAGCTCGCTGATACCGGTCTTGTCATCTTCCGCGTGCTTGAGGGGAACCGACTGAAAGTCACCGGCATCCGGTTCTCCGGGAACGAGGCGTTCGAGAACAAGAAGCTTCGTCGTGAACTCGCGACCAAGAAAGCAAACATCTTCCGGCGTGGGCAGCTTGATGATGAAGTCCTCGATGTGGACATCGCGAATCTGATCGAGTTCTATCGCGATCGTGGTTATCTCGATGTACGCACGGATCGGCTTGTGCAACCAGCGCCCAACGGGCGTGAAGCGATCGTCACGTATCTGATCGAAGAAGGTCCGCTGTACACCATGCGCGAAGTGCAGGTGGACATCGAGACTGAGGATGGCGAGAACGCGGTGTTCTCTCGCTCGCAGATCGCTGGGTTGATGACGATTAAGCCTGGTGATGTGTACTCTGTGCGGGACTTGGATGAGTCGATCAAGATCATCCGCGATGCGTACGGTCAGATGGGCTACATCGATGCACAGGTGGAGCGTCTTGAGCGTCGCGATGAGAACGAGCCGCTGGTGGATCTTGTTGTCGCGATCTCGGAGGGTGGACGCTCGCGCGTGGGTGAGGTGATCATCCAGGGGAACGACCTGACAAGACAGGAAGTGATCCGCAGACAGATCGAGCTCAAGCCGACGCGTCCGATGGACACGATCGCGATGGAGCGGTCAAAGAATCGGTTGCGATTGCTGCGATTGTTCAATGACCGGACTGGCGCGAAAGTGACTCCTCAGGAATCCGGCGTGGAGTTCTTCGCTGAGGTTTGGGATGACGAGTTTGTCCCGACCGCTAGGCGTTCTGAGGACCAGTACAACGATGACAAGACCAATGGTTCGGTGAGTGATCCGTTGTCGGATGATCCGATCTCGTTGACGCTTTCTCCGCCGGATAAATCGACTTTCCGCGATGTGCTCATTGAGATTGAGGAGACCAATACGGGAAGTTTCGACCTTGGTGGCGCGGTGTCTTCGGACTCAGGTGTTGTTGGTCGGATTGCGCTGACTCAGCGGAACTTTGATATCCGCGACACTCCGGACTCGTTTGGCGAGTTCTTCTCCGGACGCGCGTTCCGCGGTGGTGGTCAGACCTTCTCTATCGAGGTGCTTCCGGGGAACGAAGTACAGACCTACCGGATCTCGCTTGCTGAGCCTTACCTCATGGAATCGAACTATTCGGGGTCGGTCAGCGCGTTCTTCCGCCGTCGAGACTTTGAGGAGTTTGACGAGCAGCGTTCTGGGTTCACGCTTGGTCTTGGTCGTCGCTTTGGTACGCGATGGACGGGGAATCTGAATCTTCGCATGAACCAGGTTGAGTTGACGGGGATTGATCCGTCGCGTCCTGTAGATGTGTTCAAAGCCGCGGAAGGGACGACGCTTGTCGGACTCTCTGCGTCGCTTTCACGCAACACGCTTGATAACCGAATTCGTCCGACGAGCGGCTCGCGTTCGTCGATCGGCATCGAGCAGGTGGTGGGTGACTTTACCTTTACTCCAATCAATCTGAAGCACAACACCTTCATCCCGATCCGCGAGGACTATCTTGGTCGCTCCACGATTCTGAAGCTGAGTTCAGAGCTTGGGTATATTCCTCAGGGGCGCGACAACACACCTACATATGAACGGTTCTATTCGGGTGGTCAGGACTTCCGTGGGTTTGAGTTCCGCACGATCTCTCCGAAGGGCATCCGCAACGACAACGGACTTCCATCCGACGACCCTGTGGGTGGTACATACAACTTCTTCCTCGGCGCGGAGATCCAGCAGCCGATCTACGAGGACCTGCTTTCGGTGGTCGCGTTTATTGATTCAGGTACTGTGACCTTTGATCCGGGCTTTGATGATTATCGAGTCTCGGTCGGGTTCGGGTTCCGTTTCTTCATGCCTGCGCTTTCCCCGGCTCCGCTCGCGTTTGACTTTGGTTTCCCGATCGTCAAAGAGAGCACGGACAAAACCCGTTTGTTCACCTTCTCGGTGGATCTCCCCTTCAACTAACTTGTTGTGCGCCTTGGTTCTGCGTGTCAACCTTTGTGGGTTGGTGCGGTATACCATTGGGGACCTCTCAGACACGGGATTTATGGAGATTTGACCTATGCAGACCACTCAACACACAACCCTCACCATCGCCGCGATCATGATGCTGCTCAGCGCGGCGTTTGTCTGGCGCGCGGATGCGACCTCGGCGCGTCCCCCAGCACAACCAACAGCGGTTGCGGTGATCGACATCGTTGACATCATCGAGGGACTCGATGAACGCGAGGTTCTGCAGAACGAACTTAACGCACGCAAGGAAGCTCGCCAAGCACAGCTCGACGAGGTTGTGAAGCAACTCGAAGTGCTCGACGCGGATATCCAGATGCTCAAGCGTGGGACTGATGAGCATCGCGAGAAACTCCGCGAGGGGCTGGAGATGCAAGCGGTTGCCAAGGCACGCCGGGAAGCATTGTCACAGATCGTTTCGATCGACAGCGGGAGCGTGATGTCCGGCTTGTACGCAAAGGTTGAAGCGGCGATCAAGAACATCGCTGAGCGCGAGGGCTACGACATTGTGCTCTTTGATGATTCGAAGTTCGAGATCCCGGATGGCGCACCGAATCCTGAGGTCTACCGTGCGATCATCACCAAGAGCGTGATCTACCGTCACGATGCGATCGACATCACCCAGCAGGTCATCACATTGATGAACAACGAGTTCAGCGCCCCTTGATCTGTATGCCTCGTACTTTCATTCGATCCACTGGGCACCAATCCGATGACAACCATGACCACATCCAAAGCAGATGAGAACACGGACAGCGGGGATACCGCTTCGCTTCTTTCACTCCCGATCAGCGCAGGGACACTCGCAGAGTTGCTCGAAGGCGAACTGGTTGGGAATGCTGAAGTGCCTTTGAGCACGCTCGGATCGATCGAGGATGGTCCTGTCGAAGCGTTGACCTTCATCCGCTCATCAAGCTTCGCGAAGTTCTGGGCAAACTCATCGTGCGGCTGCGCCCTTGTCAGCGAGGGGATCGAGGTCCCTGGTCATGATCCTGAGAATCGTGCGCTCATCATTGTTCCCGACGCGGACGAGGCGCTTGTCGCGATTCTTGAAGCGATCAATCCCAACCGCGTTCGGCCCGCTTCGGGGATTCATCCCTCAGCGGTGATTGATCCAACTGCAAAGATCGACCCGTCCGCCGCGATTGGTCCTGGATGCATGGTCGGAGCGAGGTCGTCGATCGGTGCGAACACCGTGCTGATGCACAATGTCACCATCGGCGTCAACACGCATGTCGGCGCGGACACGATTCTTGAACCAGGTGTGGTGATCGAAGATCGCTGCGTCGTGGGTGATCGGTGCCACTTTGGTGCAAACTGTGTGATCGGGACTGATGGGTTTGGGTTCCTTCCGCCAACGGACAAACGCGGTGCGATGAAGGTGCCTCAGATCGGGACTGTCGAGCTCGGCAACGACATCGAGCTGGGCGCGTGCGTGACGATTGATCGCGCGAAACTCGGCGCGACGACCATCGGCGATCGAACAAAGATTGATAACCAGGTGCATGTCGCGCACAACTGCGTCGTCGGGACCGACACGCTGATCTGCGGGCGGACCACACTTGGGGGTTCAGTGACCGTTGGAGACTTCGCGATGATCGGCGGCGCAGTGGTCCTCAACGACCAAGCGGTCGTCGGAAAGCACGCAAAGGTTGCTGGCGGAGCGGTGGTCCTCGAGAGTGTTCCAGAAGGTGAAACTTATGCGGGGATGCCCGCAATGCCGGCGCGGCAGGCGCTGCTCAACTACGGATCGTTCCGCGAGCTGAGCACCTTTGTTCGCAAGGTCGAGAAACGCTTGAAGAAACTCGAAGCGGATTCCGATTCGTAAAGCGACTATGCACGGCAGCGATCAACAACACACGCTCGCGAGTCCCGCACTCATCGATGGAGTGGCGCTGTTTACCGGAACGCCCTCCAGATGCACGATCCATCCCGCTCCAATCAACCACGGATTAGCCTTTGTACACAACGGCACGCGGATCCCGCTCGGCGCTGGGTCGCTGTGCGATGCGCCGGTGCATCCTGTGTTTGCGAGTGTGCCTCCAAGGTGCAGCGCTGTGACCAATGGTGGATCGTCCGTGTGGTTGGTTGAACATGTTCTCTCCGCGCTTGCGGGATTGGGAATTACAAACGCAGTGGTATCCGTCGATCATCACGAACTCCCGATCATGGATGGATCGTCGCAAGCGTTTGTTCGCGCGATTCTTGATGCCGGGATCGCGGAACAAGACGCGGCGGTGGTTCCTATCGAACTCCCAAAGACTGTGCGCGTCGAGCACGGGGATTCGTGGATCGAAGCGATCCCTTCCGATGCGCCCTCGTATGCGTACACAATTGATTATGGTGCTGATTCACCGATCAAGCGTGCAACGGTCGAATGGGATGGAGATTCTTCGGACTACGCGCATCGCGTCGCGCCTGCTCGGACTTTTTGTCTCAAGCAAGAAGCGGAGATGCTGATCGCTGGTGGTTTGTTCAAGCATCTCGCGCCGGGGGACATGCTGGTGCTTGATGCGGATGGTCCGATGGACAACGAGCTTCGTGATTCTGATGAGTGCGCGCATCACAAGCTGCTTGATCTGATCGGAGATGTTGCGTTGTTCGGATCGCGGATCAACGCTCGGTTTGTGGCGCACAAATCGGGTCATTCGATGGCGCACGCGTTGGTTCGCGCGATTGCTGAAACAGTGGATTGAACGGCAATGACCGTTTCTGTGCGCGTTTCTTGTTGCGCCTCATGTAATTTGCAAACCTTGTAAAACAGTACTCGTGTACAATTGAACCCCCCCACCACTTGATGAATCCCGCAGCGCGTGTGCACGATGCGCTCCGTGTGCGTGCGCTCAGAATCGAGCGTGGGAGAAATGGTATGTTGAACGGGATTCGTTGGTGTGTAGTGGTGGCTGTGGTTGGGCTGTTGATTGGTCTGCTGAGTGGCGGGTGTGCGCCGCTTGGGCAATCAATCGAACAGATCGGGGTCGTCCGTGAACAAGCAGAGGGGATCCAATCTGATCTGGAATCGCAGCTTGATGAGCTTGAACTGATGCGAGAATCGATCCCTGATGGGAGCGAACAGCGTAACTCGATTGATGCGCTGATCGCGCAGGTCAACGCGAAACTCGCGGTTGTCAGTGCGGCAATCGTTCATGCAGACCAAGTGATCGAAGGCGCGACGAATCCGAGTGATCCGCTCACGATTGCTGCGGACGCGGTGTCGCCTTGGGTTCCGGCGCCGGTGCAAGCGCCGTTGGTGCTCGGCGCAGCATTGATCGCGACGATGTTGCGTTCAAGATCACTCACAAGCGGGGCGCGTTCGATTGTGGAATCGATCAATCATGTGATGAAGCGGGATGAATCGTTCAAGGTCGCGTTCGCGGCAAACGCGGACACGATCCGCACGATCCAAACACCAGTCGCTCGGAAGATCGTGGATAAATGGTCGGATTGATTCTGCTTTAGTCCCTGAGCTGGGTCCGCAGTGCAAACTCGAGTCGTTGATCTCCGGCACGGATACCTCGGATGCGGACCTCGCGGCCGTCGCCGAGATCGACGCTTGCTTTCCCGAGGTTGTCGCTTGTCAGGTACTTGCGTGCGTACGCCGTTGGTACGCGAGTACTCCCGACATACGCTCGTCGCGTGTTGATGATGAAGCGTCCTTGATCGTCGGTCCCGAGGTCGATGACGGCCCATACGATGGTCGAGCCGTGGGCGTGGATGAACTGTGCGCCGGCGATGAGTTCGTCGTGGTTGATTGTGATGCGGATGTCTCCGAACTGATCGATGGTCGTGTCGCTCGTCATTGTGCGGATGGTGTCGTGGAGACGATGCGCGAGCCAGCTGTTGAGTTGATCTTGGTTGATTGCAGCGGCCCAGTCTTCTTCACCAACCGGTCGCAGACGGGTGAGCGCGGTCGTGATCTGGTTTTCGAGTTCGATCCCGGACTGTTGTGTGATTCGTGGGTTGTTCTCAAGCTTGGACCACCACGATGGGGTGTTGTTGAGAGCACTGAGTTTCCAGAGGGTGAGGATACACGCGAGGGCAACGAGAACCATCGCGCCGATCAAGCCGAGCATGACTCGGTCTTCGGGTACTCTGAGCTGTCGTTTCTTGCGTGTGCTCACGGGTACACTATAGAAAAACAGCCCGGACAAACCGGGCTGCTGTGTGGAATAAGTTGAAGGTGAATCTGGGATCGATTAACGCTTCGAGAACTGGAAGCGGCGACGAGCACCAGGCTGGCCGTACTTCTTGCGTTCGACCTTACGAGCGTCGCGGGTGAGGTACCCTGCGTCGCGGAGAGCAGGTTCGAAGTTTGGATCGTATCCGACGAGTGCACGAGCGATCCCGAGGCGGATCGCTTGGGCTTGACCCATGTATCCACCGCCGTGACAGCGGACGATGACATCGAGTTTGCCGGTGGTTTCGGTCAGCTTGAGTGGAGCAACCGCGTCTGCGCGGTCACGGATCTCTGAGAAGTAGTCTTCAATGGTCTTGAACTGCTTGCGCGAGATCTGGATCTGGACGGTGCCTTTGCCTTCGTCCTTTGCTGGACGGAAGCGGACGCGGGCGACCGCACGCTTGCGGCGACCGGTGCCCCACCACCAGCCGTGCTTGTCAGCAGGCTTTGGGTCAGGGAGAACGCGTTCTTGAATTTCTGCAGGTCCTGCGTCGGCGACGGTTTCGCCTGCGAGGTCTGGGTTGGTGATGGTGGTTTCGTATCCAGCCATGTGTTCACTATCCTTTTCGTATCCGTCCGCATCCACGAATCTTGGCACTCCCAAGACCGCTTTGGACGGTGGTGTACTGTGTTAGAGGGCGATCGGGTTGACGCCTGCGTGTGGGTGATCCGCTCCGTCGTAGACCTTGAGCTTCTTGAGCATCTGACGACCGAGGCGGCTCTTCGGAAGCATGCGGCGGACAGCTTCGGAAACGAGGATGTCCGAGCGACGATCGCGGAGCATGCCGTAGGATTCTGCGGACTGACCACCTGGGTACCCGGAGTAGGTCAGACGGAGGTTTTGATCTGCTTTGCGTCCTGTGAGTCCGACCTGACCTGCGTTGATGACGATGACGAAGTCACCACAATCAACATGCGGGGTGTACTCTGGGCGATGCTTGCCCATGAGGACTGGTGCGACTTCCGCGGCGAGGCGGCCGAGCGAGACGCCGGACGCGTCGATGATGCGCCATTGCTTCGCGACTTCGCCGTTCTTTGCCATGAATGTTTCGCGACGCAGGTGGTGGCGTTGTGGTTTGCTTCCCATTGGGATCTCCTGTCCTAACAAGGCGGTTGTTGGGAGCATCGCTGGTGGAAAAACCGGGACGATGATCTTGGCAGCCGCGGAGGGTGCTTGGTACGCTGCCTACCGGGCAGGGCGGGCTGGATGATCGCTCAACCAGCAGGTTTGTGAAATATGCCCAGCAGTCAAACCACTGGGGACCAAGAAATTAGGCATCGAAACAGACAGGGTCAAATTGTTGGCTGATTCACCGGATCAATTCATGGATATGACCCGATGAATGGGCATGGACGAACCACAACAACACTCACAATCTGAAACCCAACCACATAGCGAACATCGATCTGGGGGGACGGGTCTGTTGATCGTTCTGCTCTCGATCGTGTGCGTGGGATTCGTCCTGATTTGGCAGAATCTGTCTCTCGAAACGCATTACAAGCTCATCGGCGCGACAATGCCTGAGCAGACTTACGACGACAGTGCACCCGCGCCGGGTCGGTTCGCGACGGCGGATCTCGTCGGACGGATGTTTATCCGAGGACGAAAGTCCATTATGGAGGACTCTCCAGAATCCGCAGCGATGTTCATGGAGCAGATCGAAAGCTACGAAGTCATCCCGGAAGACAGGGTCCGCAGCACGATCCTGATCGGAGAGTTTGAGGGTGATGAACCAGCGCTGGAATCACTCGAAGCGGCGCGTCTCGATGTTGTGAAGATGCACGAGCAAGCGATCGCGTTTGATCCCGATGCTGAAGTCAGCGAGGATAATCCAGCACCAATGTACGCTGTGGAACGGCTCGCGCCGATCCTTGCGGATCTTGAAACGCTGGAGACGATCTATCGCGATGGACGCGAGGTGCTTGAGCAATCTGAAAGCGATCGGCTCGTCAGTCGGTACGGCGTGCTTGGTCAAGCCGCGATCACGCACGGGATGGATGATTCTGATCCACTCCGCGAACCTGCGGTGACGGGGTTTGTCGGGATCGTGTTGTTGATGCTCGGATTGGTCCTGTTGGTGTTGTTCGCGTTCTTTGGTGGATGCGTGCTGTTGATCTTGGGGATCGTGCAGTTCTCATCTGGGAAGCTGCGGATGCGGTATGCGGAGAACCAGCCGATCGTTCGTCCGAAGACCGTGTTCTTGGAAACCTATTCGATCTTCGTGGTGTGCTTCGGGATCATGTCGATCGGCTTGTTTGCGCTCTCGGTGCATGTGCGTCCGAGTTTGGGCGGGATCAGTATCTTCACACAGTGGTTGCTGCTCTTGATTCCCTTGTGGGCGCTGCTTCGCGGCGTGTCGCGGAAGGATTGGAAACAATCGCTCGGGTTGCATCGGGGTGAGGGTGTCTTGAAAGAAATCGGGTGTGGTTTCCTCGCGTACCTTGCGAGTGTCCCGGTGTATTTCTTGGGTGTGCTGGTCGTCTTTGTGCTGATGCTTCTGAGCGAAGCGTTCAAGATCGCGACGGGAAGCAGCACCGCGCCTGAAGCGATGACCAATCCGGTGATGGACATCATCGCGGCATCAGGACCACTCGGGATCGCGTTGTTCTTCCTGCTCGCGACGCTGTGGGCGCCGCTCACTGAAGAAATGATCTTCCGCGGCGCGTTGTTCAAGTACTTCCGTGGACGCTTGCACTGGGTGTTTGCGGGATTGCTGACGGCGACGCTGTTCGCGTTTATGCACAACTATGGACCGATGCTGGTCGCGCCGTTGATCGCGCTGGGGTTCATGTTCTCGTTTATGCGTGAGTGGCGCGGATCGATCATCGCGGCGATGACGGCACACTTCATCCACAACGCGACGCTGTTTATCTTTATGATCACACTGATTCAGCTCATCAAAGACCCGATCATCTGAGCGCGGTCATTGTGTTGACATCATGCAGGAACGGGCTGTCCGCGTTCTGGGGTTGACGACACCTTGAGGAGCGTGGACGCGGCGACTTTGCTGATGACGATCAGCGCTGCGATGGTCGCGACGATTCCCGCGATGACGACCCAGCGTGGTTGGTCGAAGCCGCCGTTCCATCCAGTGAACGACACGCCGATCACAACCGCGGCGAGTGTTCGTGGGAACATCCCCATCACGGTGCCTGCGAAGAAGACCCAGCGGTTGACGCCGAGGCATCCGAGGACGAGGTTGGTGAGCGCGAAGGGGGCGCTTGGCGAAGCACGCAGGAGCGTGATGATCAGCACGGCACGCTTTGGACTCGCGGTGAGCAGCGCGTCGCGGATCATGACGGTACGGGGTGAGCGTTCGAGTTCGCGCTCGACGCGCTGGCGCGCGAGGCGCTGGACGAGCTCATATCCGATGAGCGATGCGCCACCAAACCCGATCAATGCTGCGGGGAGTCCGAGGGTGATCCCGAAGGTGTATCCCGCGAGGATCGCTTGGGACACGGTCGGGAGGCATCCGAATCCTGCGAGGATGATGAAGCAGACGGTGTAGATGCCGAGTCCTGTGAAGAGTTGCATGGTCGAAGCGGAGTCTCCGAGCAGCGCCATGCGGATGGGTTCCATGTTGAGGACCAGGAGCACGCCGGCGAAGCTTGGGAGTGTGGACCACGCGACGCCGAGGATCGCGGCGGGTCCGAGTCTTCGGAGCATGGCGCAGCCGCCGGTGAGCCGGTCGCGACCGAGCTTGTTTGCGAATCCGATCGCGAAGAGTGTTGCGAGGGTTGTCGCGATAATGGGCGCGACGGTTGGATTGAGCAGGTTGATGCGGAACCACTCGCGGACTGGTTCGCTCATGATCGGGAGCAACGCGCGGAGCGACACCGCCGCAGCGATCAGCGACACACTCCAGTAAAAACACTGGGTGATCAATCGAGCGCGGAGGGTCTTGGGCTGATCGGATTTGGTCGATGCGCCGACCATCGCACAGGTCGCAGCAAACGCGAACGAGCTTGGTCCCGAACATCCCTCGCAGGTGCAATCATCACAGCATGGAGCGTCTGCGTCTGCATCGGTGTGCAGGTCCAGCGTCACAGTGCGAGCCGGGGGGTCAATCTGAGGATTGGCCTTGGGCTTGGACGGTGGTGCGGTATGCAGTTGAGACTCTGTATCAATAACGCTCATCGGGGGATCGTACCCCCCAGAAGCGTGTAAATCGATCACTCGGCGGGATTTGAGGTGGAATCTGGCTGGGTGTCGTCTGTGGATGTGCTGGGACTAGCAGCGGGATTGGTCCCCATCGCTTTGTCGATGGCTTTATTGGCCATTTGTCCCAGGATCATGATGACGACGACCATCAGGACGATGCCTGCGATGACGAGCCATTTGGGTTTGTTGTACTCGTCCCAGCTCGTGATCTGGTTCCCAATCCACACAGCGGCGAAGGTGCGCGGCGCCATCCCGATCGCGGTCGCCATCACATACGGCAGGAGTTTGACGCCGGAGACGGACATGAGTCCG
>JARGNC010000018.1:0-436 GCA_029212425.1 Phycisphaerales bacterium | reverse complement strand
TCATGAGCGAGAAGGGGGACGCGGGTGAGATGCGGAGGAGGATGAGGATGCCCATCGCGCGCCAGTAGCCGTGCTTGACGAACGCGTCGCGGACGATTTCTGCTTTGGGGTGGTTGTGGAGTTCGCTCTCGACGCTCTTTCGCGCGACGATCTTTGCGATGGTGTAGCCGATGATTGATGCGCCGGTGAATCCGATGAGGGCCGCGGGAAAACCCATCGTGATCCCGAACGCGAATCCTGCGAGGATTGCTTGTGAGTAGGTCGGGAGAAACCCGAACCCTGCGGAGAGGATGAAGATCCCGATGTACATCGCGAGACCGATCGCGAGGGAGCCGCCGCCCTCTTGGTTTTTTTGGAGGAGGAAATCGGAAGCGGGTTTCATGTTTGCCAGCAGCACGAACCCTGCGATTGCTGGGGTGATCGACCACGCGATCCC
>JARGNC010000017.1 GCA_029212425.1 Phycisphaerales bacterium | reverse complement strand
TTCGGTGACCTACCCACCTTCCCCAGCGGGCCTTGAGTACAAGGTGATTTACGAGCCGAGCCGTGTGTTTGTGGTACTGACTTGTGCCGCGGATTTGACAGGCGACGGGCAACTGAACTTCTTGGATGTTTCAGCGTTCCTTGGATTCTTCGGTGATGGAGATGTTCGCGGCGATATCAACGGGGACGGCTCATTCAACTTCTTGGATGTGTCACTGTTCCTTCAAATCTACAGCGGTTTGTGTGGATAAACAGTTCGAGTAGTGTTTCAGGTGTTTCAACAAGAATGGGAGAGCGACGATGAACGCAGTATGTGTGATGTGTGTAATGGGCGTGGTTGGATTGGTTGGTTCGGCGGCTGGGCAGCAGTTGGACTTTGCGATCGACCCCGCGCAGTCGTCGCTCGATCTTTCGATCGAGATTGATCTTGGTGGTCTCGGTGGTGACACGGACTCGGACACGACGGCGCTGTCCGGCTTTATTGATGCGTCGTTTGATGATGTAGAAGCCGCGTCTCAAGCGTCGCTGCATGACTTTCAAGCGATGATGAACTCGGATCTGGAGTACAGCTGGGCACCGGCTATCTTGTCTACTGCGGATGCGACATTGACGGGTGGGCTCGTTGAGTACGCGGCTCCCGGAATCATCCAGGGGCCGGTTGCTGTTGTGGCTGGTGCATTTGAGTTTCCAGCGGTTCCTGTTCAGCTTGCAGGGACGCTCTCGGTGAACTACGACATCTTTTTGGTTGGGACTGGTTCGCAGGTGGTTGATTTGTCAACACTCATGCCTGGTGATACCGCGATTGGTGGAACGCTTTCGGTTGATGGTGGTGTGGCAACCATTACCAACACGATCGAGTTCACTGGTTCGCAGCCGTTGATTGTTGATGGATCCGAGCTTGGTCAGGTGATCTTCAACGGACTCGCAACGATGGTCGCGGTCGCGGATATTCCGAGCTGTGCTGCGGACCTCAATGGTGATGGGTCGCTGAACTTCCTTGATGTCTCCGCATTCCTCGCGGCGTTCGGGAATCAGGATCCCGTCGCGGACTTCACGATGGACGGACAGTACAACTTCTTGGATGTTTCAGCATTCCTCGCGGCGTTCGGAAACGGGTGTCCGTAAGGGAAAATTACGGTAGAACCGGATTAAGCTATCGGTCTTTGATAACTGACTGAGACCTGACTAATCGAACGAATAAGAAGATCCCGAATTTCGGGGTCTTTTCTTGCATCCGGTTGCTGGTCTGGAGACAATAGTATAGAGAAAAGGCCCGATCGGGTCGTGTGAAGAATGCCTATGACATTCTGGAGGATGTGCGATGAGATGTTTTACCAGCGGTACCGCTGTCGGAATAGGTCGAGCAGGATTGGCTGCTGGTTATTTGGTCGGATTCCTCAGTTTGGTGGGGCTTTCGAGCGAATCTGTTGCGGCGCCGACTCCGGTCGAGACCACGATCCAGGACTTCTTTTTGCCTGGTACACAGCCTGATACGCTGAACCATCCGATTTCAGACAGCAACAACTGTGCGGCGTGTCACTCGGTCCCAGAGCACGGCTTTGATCCGTACGAGGGATGGGTTGGATCGATGATGGGACAAGCGGCACGCGATCCGATTTTCCATGCAGCACTGAGCATCGCGAATCAGGACGCGGACTTCGCGGGTGATCTTTGTCTCCGCTGTCACACACCAGGTGGCTGGCTCGCGGGACGCTCTGAGCCGACCGATGGTTCGGCGCTGATGGGGATTGATTTCCAAGGTGTATCGTGTAACTTCTGTCACCGGATGGTTGATCCAGTGTACGAAGCGGGCGTGAGTCCTGTCGTAGACCTTGAGGTTTTCAACGGCGTCAAAGGGACCAATCCGGGTGTTGCTGAAACGACACCAAATCCGCATACCGGTTCATATGTTGTGGACTTCTTTGATCGTCGGCGTGGGCCGTTTGATCTTGGAGATTTCTCATTCCACGCGTGGGAGCTTTCACCTTTCCATCAAGACTCAGCGATGTGCGCAACTTGTCACGATGTGTCGAACCCGATCTTCACGAAGCAGCCTGACGGCACCTATGCGTTGAATGATCTGGATACCCCGCACGAGGCGTTTGATCCGATGGATCCGCCGTTTGATAAATATGACATGTTCCCTGTTGAGCGGACCTACTCGGAATGGGCGCAGAGTGATTTTGCGATCGCTCCGAGTGATATGACGGGCCGCTTTGGTGGGGATAACCCGTTTGTTTCGAGCTGTCAGGATTGTCACATGCCTGACCAGGACGCGAATGCGTGCCGGATTGATCCGACGCACCGTCCTGACATGCCTCAGCACGCGTTCAATGGCGGCAACAACTGGGTGATCAACTCGGTGCGTTCGTTGTATGACGATTTGGAGACAGGCATCACCGACGACATCGCGAACGACTCGATCGCTCGCGCGGAGTACATGCTCGAGAACGCATCGGATATGGAGCTGTCTGAAGATGGCTCGAATCTTTCGGTTCGTGTGATCAACCAGAGCGGCCACAAACTCCCGACTGGCTATCCAGAGGGGCGTCGGATGTGGGTCAATGTCCGCTTCCTTGATGCGAGCGATGCGCTTGTTGCTGAACGCGGCGCGTATGACCCAATAACTGCGGAACTCACCACCGGCGACACAAAGGTGTATGAAGCGAAGCTCGGTGTGGATGCAGCGGTCGCTGCGGCAACCGGTATCCCAGAAGGGGAAGGTTTCCACTTCGCGGCAAACAATGTTTGGATCAAGGACAACCGGATCCCACCACGCGGGTTTACCAATGCAGGCTTTGAGTCCGTGCAAGCAGCACCGGTTGCGTACTCATACATGGATGGACAATACTGGGACGACACCTCGTATGCGATTCCTTCAGGTGCGGTCAAAGCAGAGGTCCGCGTGTACTTCCAGCTTGTCTCCAAGGAGTACATCGAGTTCCTTCGTGATGAGAATGAGGGGACCGACACGGATCCGATGACGCCTCCAAGTACCGGCGAGATCGCGTACGAGCAGTGGGTCTTGCATGGGAAGAGCCCGATCGTCGAGATGGACTTTGATACCATTGAGTTCGATGGGGGATGCCCTGTCGATTACAACAACGACGGCGCACTCAACTTCCTTGATGTGTCTGCGTTCCTCATGGCATACGGGAATCAGGATCCGAGCGCGGACCTGACCAACGATGCGAACTGGAACTTCTTGGATGTTTCGATGTTCCTGAGTCTGTACGGGCAGGGATGTCCATAATCGTTTGATCTTTCACACGCGAGTTCGAAAGGGCTCGCGTGTTGTTTCTTTTAGCTCAGTGCTTGTGTTACCCGTGATGTTTGGGTGCGGCATGGAGCGGACATTCTGGAGACCGATATGTTTGTAAGGTCAACCAACGGATTGGTGTTGCCGTCAGCAATGATCGCGGCGATTACGATGGCAAGCGGCACAGTCGCGGGAACCGCGCTCGGCGCCCCTGTTCAATGGAAGAACAGCAACAGCGTTTCAGCAACAAAGCAAGCGAAGCAATCTCCCGCGAGTGTCCTGCGAGGGGCGTCGATCCAGAACCAAGCGACCAAGAGCGGTGGGTACATCCTCGTTCGGCTCCATAAATCACCAGATAAAGCGGTACGCGATTCAATGCTCGATGACGGGCTCGAACTGCTGAGCCCGGTCGGGGACAACACATACTTTGCTCGCGTGCATGCCGGCGCGGATACCGCTTCGCTCGAGGGGAGACTGAGTGATGCGGGGTTGATCTCTCGTGATCACAAACTTCATCCCATGATCCAATCGGACGAGATGCCTTCATGGGCGATCGTTGGTGGTGATACGGTTCGTATGAATGAAGCATCGGACTCTGACCCGGTTGTCGCGGCGTATGTGATGATGCATCGCGATGTGGATGCGTCGTCGCCTGAGATGGACAAGCTGTTGGGTTCGTATCAGGGCGCTGTGAAATCGGTTGTGATGTCGATGAACACGCTGGTGGTTGAGATGCCGTATTCTCAGCTGAAGAAGCTCGCGGACGATGATCGTGTGCAATGGATTGAACCACCGCTTCCGCCATTAGAAGTGACGAATGCCTCGAATCGCGCGATCACGCAGGTGAATACGGCGCAGTCGTCTCCCTACAACTTGGATGGTACAGGGGTGACGGTGCTGGTGTATGACGGCGGGACGGTTCGCGCTTCGCACAACGATTTCTCCGGACGCGTGACCAATATTGATTCGTCAGGGGTGCACTATCACGCGACGCATGTCGCGGGAACCATCGGCGGCGATGGGAGCACGACGCTCAACAATCGAGGGATGGCGCCGGGGGTGAATATCCTCGCGGCGGGGTTTGAAGTCGCGGGTGGACTGGGTGAGGGATTCTTGTACACCGATCCGGGTGATCTGGAATCGGACTACTCGCTCGCGTTGTCGCTTGGCGCATCGATCAGCAACAACTCGATCGGATCCAATGTGGCGCAGAACGGGTATCCCTGTGCATGGCAGGGCGACTACGGCATCACCGCCGGGACGATTGACAATGTGATCCGAGGATCGCTTGGTGATCCCATCACCGTCTTCTGGGCGGCGGGCAATGAACGCGGGAGCGGTCGATGCGGGACAAGCTACGGCACGACCGCGCCTCCTGGGAACAACAAGAACGCGATCTCGATCGGCGCACTCAACTCCAACGACGATTCCATGACCGGATTCTCCAGCTGGGGACCATCGGACGACGGGCGATTGCGCCCGGTGCTCTCCGCGCCGGGATGCCAGACCGGTTCAGACGGCGGGGTCACCTCGACAGGAGATGCATCGAACACAGAGTACATCACCCTGTGCGGAACATCGATGGCCGCACCTACAGCGGCGGGGATCGGTGCGCTGATTCTCCAAGACTTCCGCGCTCAGTATCCTGAGCTTGGTGATCCCTCAAACCAACTCATGAAGGTCATCTTGATCGAGGGCGCAGAAGATATTCTCAATACCGGTCCAGACTTCCAGAGCGGCTACGGCTCCATCCGCGCGGTGGACAGCATCGAGTTCATGCGAGGTGGCAACTTCGACGAGGACAGCATCGATCAAGGTGGATCGTCCAACTACACGATTACCGTGAATCCGGAGGACGAAGTCTTCCGTGTGACCATCGCTTGGGATGATCCCGCTGGTGCGCCGAATGTTGCGCCTGCGCTCGTGAATGATCTTGATCTGGTGGTGATTAATCCGAACGGCGTGCGTCACTATCCATGGACACTGAATCCTGCGAGTCCGAGCGCCGGCGCAGTCCGGACGCAGGAGGATCACTTGAACAACATCGAGCAGGTGTTTGTCGAGAATCCGCAAGCGGGGGTGTGGCAGGTACAAGTGATGGGGACAGATGTGACCGACGGCCCACAGTCGTTCGCGCTCGCTTCGTCGCTGGACCTTGGTGATGGTCTGCTTTCCGTATCGCTCGCGCAGAGCGCTCCGGAGTTGATCCTTCCCAACACCCCAATCGAGGTGACCGCGTTTGTGAACGAGGGGTCGGACAGCGTTGTGCCTGGATCGGTTTGGGTGAACTACCGGAATGCTCCGGGTTCATTCACATCAATGCCGATGGACGACAACGGCGATGGGTCGTACTCACAAACAATCCCCGGCGCAAGCTGCGGCGAGTTCATTGAATACTTCATCTCCGCAAACGGGACCATCGCTGGTCCGATGACGAGCCCGCCGAATGGGGAAACCAATCCGCTGCACACAGAGATTGGTGCGTACGAGGTTGTGCTTTCTGACAACTTTGAAACCAACGAAGGATGGAGCGTGAGCGGAGACGCGGCGGACGGCGGATGGACGCGTGGAGTGCCTGTGGATTGCTCATCGCGCGGCGCGCCTGGTGCAGACTCGGATGGGTCGGGGATCTGCTGGGTTACTGATAATGATTCGGGGAGTTCTTGCAACTCCGATGTTGATGACGGGACCACGATCCTGACCTCCCCTGTGTATGACATGTCTGACGGCGGCGAGTTCTCGTACGACTACTGGTTCGCGGATATCCCGACAGGCGAGGTGAACGGCGATGACTGGGCCGTGGACGCGTCGATCGATGGCGGGAGCAACTGGACGCGTGTTCGGACGATCACAACCGCGTTGCAAGCATGGCGGAGCGACTCGATTGTGATAGGTCAAGACATCGAGGCATCCGCAACGATGCGTTTCCGTTTCAGCATCAACGACATCGGCACACAGAATGTGATCGAAGGCGGGCTCGACAACATCAGTATCACACGCTTTGTGTGCGATGATTCGAGCGCGTGTCCTGCGGATCTCAACAACGACGGCTCGCTCAACTTCCTTGATGTTTCCGCGTTCCTCGGAGCGTTCGGTGTTTCGGATTCAGTTGCGGACTTCGATGGGAATGGGTCGTTCAACTTCTTGGACATCTCCGCGTTCCTTGGCGCGTACAACGCGGGATGCCCGTGAGCAATCTGCGATACATCTAACGGTGACACATCTATGCAATGAAAAACCGGTTGCGGGAGTTCCCGCAACCGGTTGTTTTTTTAGATTCGCTTGGTGGGGCTCGTGGTTATGGGCAACCGTTGCCGTACTCCGAGAGGAACGCGGAGACATCAAGGAAGTTGAAGGTGCCGCTGCCGTCGATGTCTGCGGATGGATCGCTCTCGCCGAACGCGGAGAGGAACGCTGAAACATCGAGGAAGTTGAGTTGGCCAAACGGTTCAGCGAAGTCCGCGCCAGAGCACATCGCGGACGCTTGATCCGGTCCGACATAGACATTGTCGAGATAGATCGGATCGTTCCCTGCTGAGGTGAACCGGACTTGGAGGAAGTCGGTGAACCATGAGGTGAAGGTGGTTTCCAGCTCAATCGTTTCGGGGCTGGTTCCGAGTGTCGATGCGTCGATCGTGTCGAGCGTCAACCAGTTGCCAAGCACATCGGTCGCTTCAACGAGGAGCGTGTCATCTGCGCCGGCGCCGCTTGCTGCTGAAGCGTCGAAGCGGACATACGCTGGAACAAAGCCGAACTGTTCCATTGGGACAGTGATGGTTGTCATGCTGGAATCGCCGGACATGACCGCGACATGGGAGGTGCCTTGGACATCAACGCTGACTCCTTCGCTCTCTTCCCAGATGGTGCTGGAGACGACTCCCGCTTCGAACGAGTCCACGAATGGAACGACCGGGGTTGAGGTGAGCTCGCCGATGAAGAGATCGTCGATGAGCCACTGGTCTGAGGAGTCAGACGCGTCGGAGGTGAACCGAACCTTGGCGCTGTGGTGACGGAATGCCGGAGTGAGCGACAGACCAACAGAGACATAGCCATCAGTATCGACACCGGTCGCGGTGTAGTCGATGAGTGTTTGCCAGACACCGTCGGTGTCAATCATTTCAACCTGGAGGGATTCTCCCGCCTCAACGCCGGAGACTTTGAGATTGAAACTCAGTCCTGGGACCAGCGGTAGGGAGCTTCCAGCGAGGGCGACGGTAGTGATCTCGTCGTTTGAGTCCAAACGGATGACGGAACCTGCGCCGGTGGATTCTGCATCAACCACGGTTGTTGGTGCACCAGCGGTGACATCGAAGATGTCCATCCACGAGGCGCTGTCGAAAGACTCCGAGATCGGGAGGTAGGGGCGGGTGACATAGGTCGCCGCGTTCTGCACCGCTTTGAGTGTGTTGACGCGTCCTCGTCCGTAGAAATCATCCCTGCCTGTTGCTCCGAGATCATCAACGCTGTTGTAGAGGACATCCTGCACATCGCGGCCTGTCAGATCGTCGCGAACGGAGAAGATCATCGCGGCGACGCCTGCTGCGATTGGTGATGCGTAGCTTGTGCCTGAGCCGTTGCCGTAGCTTCCACCGTTGCGGGTGGAGCGGACACTTGATCCAGGAGCAACAAGATCGACCGCTGTGCCGTAGTTCGAGAACCCTGAGCGGTTATCGCTCGAGGTGGTTGAACCGACGAGGACAAGGTCTGGTGAGTCGTAGCTGACATTTGTGTTGTCGTTCCCTGACGACCAGAAGAAGAGGCCTCCGTTATCGATGATGTAGTTTGCGGTTGCTTGGTTCCCGGATGATGCTCCGCCGGAGAATGATGCGTTGATCGCCTTTGCTCCGTTGTCGACGGCCCAGCGGGCGCCTTCGAGGATATCAAAGCCGTTGGCTGTACCAGCGGAGTTGTTGCTCACGCGGATCGGCATCACGCGGAAGTCCCAGCCGACACCGACGACGCCGGTCCCGTTGTTTCCTTGCGCTGCTGCTAGTCCGGACACGAATGTGCCGTGCCCGTTGACATCTTCGACCTGTCCTCCGTCTACTTGAGCGGCGTTGTTCACCGCGTTGTATCCAGGAACAAGCGCGTCTTCGAGGTCGTTGTGATTGGTGTCGACACCGGAATCACAGATCGCGACGATGATGTCGCTGTCTCCAGTATGAATGTCCCAAGCGGCGGTGGACTGAAGGCGGTTGTGCTGCCAGCTGCTCCCGAACTGGGAATCGTTCGGGGTGTTGGTCGGGAAGAGTCTCCAGTTTGGTTCAACGAAGAGGTACTCGCCGGTCGCCATCAGCATCGCGGCCATTTCACCTTCGGAAACACCAGTCGGAACCGTGACGACATATTCGTCCATGAACTGGCTCGCTTTGACCATCGAAGGCGCGATCCGAGCTTGCGCGATCGGGGCTTTGCCCTTCTTCGCGTGGACGATCAGCTCTCGCGTGAACTCTTGTGATTTTGCTTTCTCTACAAAGAGCAGTGGGTTACGGATTGCTTGCTCCATGATCTGAGCATCGCCGGGCTGCAGATTGAGCGCGGACTTGACCGCGTTGAGCTTCTGAGCAGATGAAAGCGTTTGTTGCTGAGTATTGGTCGGTGCGGATTTAGAAGGTCCCGCAAGAGCGCTCGATGGGAGTCCGCTGATCGACACGATCGCGGCGACCATGGTTGCTTGTGTTAGGCGAGTGAAATTCGGCATTGATGAGTTCTCCGGTATTGAAAGCCAAGGGGACCGTGTTGCCCCCTTGGCTGTGTTGGTGTTTCAGAACTTAGAAACTGATGTTGGTTCAGGTTGGTGAAGTGAACGATTTATGGGCATCCGTCTCCGTAAGCGGCAAGGAACGCCGAGACATCGAGGAAGTTGAACTGGCCGTCACTTGTGAAGTCCGCGCTGGAATCCTGATCGCCGTACGCAGCGAGGAATGCGGATACATCGAGGAAGTTGAGCTGTCCTTCGCCGGTGAAGTCGGCTGGGCAAGGATCGGCTTCGTCGATGAAGTCTTTGGTGACGCCGACATTGTCGATGAACCAGTCGTCGTTCGCTTCATCGCCTTGTGCGGTAAAGCGGACCTGGAGTGCACCGCCGTATGCGGTGAACGGGAGCTCGATCTGAGTCAGTTCAAACTCGGACTGATCGTTGCCGTCAGAGACGATGGTGGTGAGCGTGTTCCAAGCTCCCGCGATGTCGGTGTACTCAACGAGCAACGATTCGCCGCTCTCGACACCCTTGTGCTGCGAGTAGAACTGGACATAGACGATCGGTGTCGACTGCGTGACATCGATGGTGTGTGAGGTCATGGAATCAGAGTTGTCGAGATTCGCGCTCTGGGTTCCTGATGGTTCGTTGTCCGCAGCGATGCTTGCTTGGGCTGTGCTCGTTTCCCAGTTGAAGTTGAGGGAGATCCCGTCTTCGAAATCGTCGGTCCATGGGACCGAGTTTCCAGCGAAGTATTGGATGGTGAGGTCGTCGACATACCAGTTGTCGTTTGCTTCATCGTTTGTAGTGGTGAAGCGGAGCTGCATGTTGTCGTGGATACCCAAGAGCGGTGCTTCGAGACGATGGTATTGGAACTCGGACTGGTCATTGCCGTCGGATTCGATGGTGATCAGTTCCGACCAACCTCCGAAGAGGTCCGCGTATTCGATGAGCAGGTTCTCGCCCGCTTCGGTTCCAGAGTGCTGGGTGTAGAAAGTGATCTCACCTGGATCGAAGAGGAACCCGTTGGCGCGGACTTTGATCGTGTTGATCTGTGCGGTCCCGCCGAGGTTGAGCGAGCTGTCGCCGCTCGGTTCGTTTGATGCGTCCGAGTTCGCTTCGACATCGCCCGACTCGTCGCGCCACATGGTGAGTTCTGGATCATTGAGATCATCCATGAAGGGGAGGTTGATGATGGATGGTCCGAAGATCGCGTCTTCGACTGCTCGACCGACATTGATGCGTCCGTGACCGGTGAAGGTGTCTTCGCCTGCGGTTTCTTTGTCATCACATGCGTTGAGGAGTGTTTCTTCGACTTCCGCAGCGGTGAGTGATGGATTCGCAGAGTGGACGAGCATCAGAGCGCCCGCGGTGATTGGTGCCGCGAAGCTGGTTCCTGTGGTGTTTGCGTATCCGCCTGTGCGTGTGGTTGAGCGGACATTGACACCAGGCGCGATACAGTCGACACCAACACCATAGTTAGAGAACGAAGCGTAGTTGTCTGTGGAGTTGGATGCGCCGACGATGGTGACATTCGACCAGTCGTTGGTTTGGTTCCCAATCCCGTCGTTCCCTGATGAGAAGACGAGGAGGTGTCCTTCAGCGCGGAGCTGCGCGCCTGTAGAGAATGTTGCGGGATCTTCTGCGCCGCCGTAGGAACAGTTGGAGACATACGCGCCGTTGTCTGAACCCCAGCGTGCGCCTTGGAGGATGTCGGAAAGGAATGCGTTTCCGCTTGCAAGGTTCGATACCTTACAAGGCATGATCCCGAAGTTCCATCCGATGCCGGAGATGCCAGTGCCGTTGTTTCCGATTGCAGCGGAGACACCCGCGACTTGTGTGCCGTGTCCTGTGAGGTTGTCATCGACGAACCCGCCATCAATTTCAGCGAGGTTGCTGACGGCATTGAATCCCGAGACGAGCGCTGCTGCGAGATCTGGGTGATCGATGTCCACTCCGGAGTCACAGACCGCGATGATCTCACCACTCCCAGTCGTGTAGTCCCATGCACCGTAAGTGTCGATGCGTGTGGAAGGGTGGTACCACTGGGTTCCGATCAATGGATCGTTGGGGACGGTGTCGGTTGGGTAGCAGAGCCAGTCGATGGAGACGAACTCATAGTCACCGGTCTGCATGAGGATTTCTGCCATTGCTTCCGCCGTCACTCCGGTTGGGAGGTGGAACGTGTGCATGTCGATGTCGTCGAACGCTTCGATCAGCGATGGCGCGATGCGTGCGCGTGCTTCGATCATGCGTTGCTCTGCTTGGCCGTTGTATTCATCCCAGCTGAGTGTGTTCTGGTTGTCCGCCGCGACTCCACGGATCTGACGATTCGATGCACGCTCGACAGCGATCTCTGTTGCGATCTGCTGGAGCATCTGTGAGTGGGATTTGACTTGAACCGTCAAGCGGTTGGTTCGTTCTTTGAGTCCGATGACCTCAGTGAACACAGTGCTTGGGGTGATGGTCTGGTCCAAGAGGCCGAGATCCCGCTGTGCCCAGTTGAAGCTGTTGTTGATCGTGCGCTTCTGGGTGTTGCTCAGACGGACCGGAGCAGCGGACCCTGAGATCATGGTGCCGTTCACGGCTTTGATGCCTGGATTCTCGAATGAATCGCCCGCGATCCCGGCGCTGGACATCAACGCAAACGCGAGCGCGGCTGTTGCTGTGGTCACGGTGTTCAAGGCGCGGGAGTGGTTCTGTTGTTTCATCGGATTTGTCCTTGTTGGACACGCGCAGGGAGTCTTCACGTGTCTCGTCTCTTCTTTACAATCATGATGGGCCTGCACACACATACAAACCACAAACAAATATCGCGGCGATCGCGCCCAAATGAACGGGGCGTTCACACTCAGAATGGCCGATTTTGCCCAAAAAACAAGGAAAATCGACCATTGGCTTGCCAAAATCAAGGATTCAGACAAACCGATCAACCGAATCGGACGCTCCATACGGAACAACCCGATCGACCACACCATCCAGGTCCGAGAACCTGATCCCTCTTGTTGATCTGACTTCACGCCAGGGCCGGCAGAAAGACGGCCTTGATGCCAGACAATCGGCACCGATCTCCTATTCGTGGGTTCTACCGGGGGGGTTGCAGCGTTCACATCAACTGCATCCAATTCAAGATCAATTATGTCGCCGAGTTCGCTCAGTTTGCTGGGAAAGCGGGGTCCTGTCCGCTCAGCACTGCGACCACATCCCGGACAACCCAACTCATCTCCGTCTTCGCTTGTTTGGTCGCCGCGGCAATATGGGGCGTCAGGATCACATTGGGCAATCCGAGAAGTGGCGAGTCAGTGTGGATCGGTTCCGGATGGTGAACATCGAAAATGAGCGTCGCGTCTGGATTGGCAGACGCGAACCGAGCCGCGGCATGGTGATCGACGACAAACCCTCGCGATGCGTTGATGAAGACAACATCGGGACGCATCAACGCGAACGCATCGTCGTTGATGAGGTCCTTGTTCTGGGCGCGCCCATCGACATGGATGCTGATCGTTTCACACTTTGAGAGCAGTGTTTCAAGGGATTGAGGGGTGGATCCCTGTCGTTGAGTTTCTGGGATTGTGCGGAGGTCGTTGTGGTGCACCTCCATCCCCAAACCGGTCGCGGCTCGCGCGACGCGCGATCCGATGTATCCAAGTCCGATGATCCCCAGCGTGGTGCCGATGATCGACCGCGGCGTGATCGCGTCTTCTCGGAGCTGGTGCCAGTTGTTGAGGTCACTTGGATTGGTGATCCGATGGATCGGGCGGAGCGTTGTGAGCAGCATCGAGATCATGTACTCAACGACCGCCATTGCGTTGGCGTGCGGCGCGTTGACGACGCGGATGCCTCTTGATGTGCAAGCGTCGATGTCGATGTTGTCCAAGCCGACCCCTGCACGCGCGATGACCTTGAGCTTCGGGGCTTGATCGAGCATGGATTGGTCCACGATGGTGTAGGTCCGTACAACCAGCCCCTCGGCGCGAGCGAGCGTGCTATGAAACTCGGGATGGTCTGTTCCCATCTCGACGATGGTGCAGCGCTCGCTGAGCCATGCTTTGGGCTCTTGAGCAATCGGTTCAGTGATGAGCACAAGGGGATTGGTCATGGGTGTAAATACTTGTAAATTCAATAGATAGTAATCTAGGTTGTGTGGTGGATATTGGGATAGAAGTTTGATTGTACCCCAGTAGCGATCGCGTGGATTAGCCGCTTGGTATGGGGTTATTCAAGAAGCGTCTTCAAAATGTCCGAATAAAGAAGCATCGCACGCCGGGTCATGGACGACACGGGCGGGACACATTTCACGCTGCACCAATCACCTTGGAGGCATCCCAATGAACAAATCAGACCTCGTAGACTCCGTTGCTTCCCAGCTCGAAACAAGCAAAGCCGATGCAGGCCGAGCGATCGAAGCGGTCATCGCTTCGATTTCCAAAGGGCTTCAGGACGAACAAAAAGTCGCAATCTCCGGATTCGGCACCTTCACCAAGAAGCACCGCTCTGCACGCACCGGGATGAACCCTGCGACCAAACAACCAATCCAGATTGCAGAATCGACCACCTGCTCCTTCAAACCATCGCAGCAACTCAAAGAAACACTGCATACCAACGGCATGCAGACTTCCTGAGTTCCTCGCAACGATCCGTGATGTGCGTTGACCGATGATCAGTCGATCGGATCCCTCGGCCTGACCCAATCTCCTTGCCGACGAAAAAGGATCTGCACCGATTTCTCTCAGAGCCCCGCTCCATGCGGGGTTTCTTTTTGGACATGCTGAGGGATCAACTGTTGAACGCATCCTGCGCCAGATCGATCGCTCGACCGAGTGCCGCCGCTTTGTTGACGGTTTCTTTGAACTCGAGTTCGGGAACTGAATCCGCAACGATCCCTCCCGCGGCTTGGATATGGTACTCCCACGCGCCGTCGGGATTCGATTCGTCAATGCGATCGATCGGAACAACAATCGTTCGAAGCGCCAGTGCGATGTCCATCTCGTTGTCGAGGCCGACCCATCCCAACCCGCCTCCGTAAGGTCCTCGGCGGACGAGTTCGAGTTCGTCGATGATCTGCATCGCGCGGACTTTGGGGGCGCCGGAGATTGTCCCGACCGGAAGAGCCGCACGCAGCGCATCCCAACAATCAAGACCATCGCGGACAATCCCAGTGATCGTCGATGAGATGTGCATGACATGCGAATACCGCTCGATGTCCATGATCGCGTCGAGCTTGATGGATCCGGGAACTGCAACGCGTCCTACATCGTTGCGACCAAGGTCCACGAGCATCGAATGTTCGGAGCATTCCTTTGGATCCGCGAGCAGCTCTTGCTCAAGTTCAAGATCCTCTTGAGGTGTCCGTCCACGCCGTCGCGTTCCCGCGAGCGGGCGGTTGGTGACGATCAACTGGTTGTCATCGTTTCGGCGCACCCTGCAGAGGATTTCTGGGGAAGATGCGACGAGGATGCAGCCGCTGGTTTGCAGGTAGACCATGTACGGCGAAGGGTTCACAGCACGCAGGGCGCGGTACACATCGAACGGGTCAGCACTCGATCGGCGCTCAAACCGGTGACCCAGCACAACCTGAAAGATGTCGCCCGCTTTGATGTACTCGCGTGCTTTCTCGATCATCAAAGCGTGCTCTTCTCGCGTGGTGTTCGCTGGCATCGCCTCGGTCTTGACCGATGGAGATCGCGCGACGCGTCCGAGTCCGAGGGGTTTGGCGTGGTGCTGGATCTGGTTTGCGAGCGCTTCGAGATCGCGCAGTGAGTTTTCGTAAACTGCTGATGGATCGTCGTCCGCTGCGACAATCGCAAGGCGCACGAGGTGCACCAATTTTTCGACATGATCAAACACGACGAGCGTGTCATAAAACCCGAACGCGATTTCTGGGAGTCCGCGATCATCGCGCGGCGCGTTCTTCGGATCGAGCTTGATTGGTTCCGCGTAGCGGACCGAGTCGTATCCCGCGTATCCGAACCATCCGCCGAGCACGCAATCGGGGATCAGTCCTTGATCGGTTGCGTTGGGTGGGATGCTCAGGTGCCAGTTGCTGGAGAGCTCGCGGACTTTCGCGAGCGGATCCTTGCAGGGTTCTGAGGTGCTTTGGCCGCTTCGTTGATCATCAATGGTGACCTGTCCATCGCGTGCGCTGACCTCGATGATCGGGCGCGTGCCGAGGATGGAATGGCGCCCCTGGTGGGTACCACCTTCGACGGATTCGAGCAAGAACGACGGCGCGGTTCGGTCGTCGGCGCTCACCAATCGTCGATACGCGAGCACCGGCGTGAGTTGGTCAGCAAGCACGCGGATACCGATCGGCACAACGACCACAGCGTGACCCCGCTCGCGCGCGCTGGTGACTGTGCTGACAAACTCTTGGCAAGTAGACGATGGCATAGCTTTGAGTCTATGCGTCTTGATCCGCATTGCTGACGAACCCAGCAGGGTTCTGGGCGGTACAGTGTAGTAATGGCACAAAAAGCATCAGCATGGCATATCGTCGGAACACTGCTCTTGGGATTCTGCGTTTCGGATGCATCAGCGCAGGATTCCTCGCTCTTTGACGATCCATCGTCAGCGCAAGAGGCACCAGAGCAGGTACAGCGATCGGTTTCGTTCGGAGAGGTATTCGCATCGGTCGAGCGTGCGGAACCGAATCGCAGAGCAGGATTGCGATCGTCGTTGTTGTCCCAGTCGATGCAGGTGGTCCCGATCGTGGTGATTGTGGATTCGCCTGTCGAGTACCTCGACGCGATCAGCGCCTGGGAGGGGCCACTCCGATATCCGATCCTGTTTGATGACGGGAGCGAACTGAGCCGAGAGCATATCGCGCGTTTCGTTCGCGCCTTTGAACCCGAGCAGGTCATCCGTGTCACGAAGCGCGGCACATCATCCTGGGGGCGAAGCGCGCAGGAACGACAAGACGCGATCAGCACAGCGCTCGCAGCTGCGATCCAAGAGTCAGAACCGGACTGGGAAAGATCGCTTGGTGTGCTCAAGGACACCGGAATCGTTTCGCCAGGTGTGGTGGTGATCGATCCGATGGATCAGCACTGGGCAGGTGGATTGGCGCTCGCGGCAGGCAGGTTCGAGCCTGTGATCTTTATCTCAGGTCCTCAGAATCACTACACAGAACTCACCGCCGCGCAAGCGGAGGGGATGAACCAGAGCATCGAACAAGGTCTTCGTCGGCTCGGTCGCTCGTATGACCAGATCGGTGATGAAGTCGATGCACTCACGCTCGCTTTCCGGATCGGGGTCAAAATCAAAATCGGACCCCAAGACCGGGATCGACTCGCGACAACAGACCAGATCGGACGGAGCAACGCATCACTCGGCGGGATGCGTTGGGCATGGAGCGGACAGCTCTTTGGGAACACCTCCACAAGCGTGTACCAAGCGATGTGCTCGCTCTTTCTCCCGATCGACAGCGCGTTTATCTGGGATGGGTATCCCACTGAAGGACAGTGGGTGCAATACGACGGCACCGAAACTGGAGAGACCCTCACCGCTGCGGGGATGCAGACCGAAGTGTTTGATGACCCACGCGCATCGCTCGCTGGTTTTAAAGGACGGGCGGCATCAAGCCCTGTGGATGCATCGCTGATCATGATGAACACGAAGGGGTCACCGAACCATTATGATCTGCCTCATGCACCGACCGGAATGGGTAAGCCAGGCGATATCCCGATGCTCGATCAACCTGCAGCGATGCACATCGTTCATTCGTTCTCGCTCAGTCAGCCGTTCCAGTCCAAGACAGTGGGGGGGCGTTGGCTGGATCGAGGGGTGTACTTGTATGCCGGATCCGTGGATGAGCCATTCTTGACAGGTTTCGTGCCCACCCCGACGGTTGCTCGAAGGTTGCTTGGCCAGTTGCCCTTCGCTGCAGCGATACATTATGACGATGGTCAAGCGTGGAAGATTGCCGTCATTGGTGATCCGCTCAAGACGCTCAGCGCGTGCGGCGTCCGTTTGGATTCAGTCCCGCCGATCATTGAGGAGTACATCCAGACCAGCGACGGAGCGGCGCTCAACACTCGAGCGAAAGAACTGCTCAAAGCGAGCGACTTCACCGACGCGATCGAAGACTTTGTATTGACAGGCGAAGACGACGCGGTCGTTCGGCTCGGCAAAGCGTTGCTTGCGGATAAACCGGAAGCGATCGACGATCGGTGCGCCTCGATGATCGTGCATGCCGCATTCCGCAAAGGTGAGCACGAGCTCGTACTCGAAGCGTTCGAACGGCTGTCCATCGAAGCACGCACCGATGAGCAGGTACTCGACACCATGTGGATGGCAGGAAGGTACATGATGACCCGCTTCAGCGATGAGCACGCGATGGTGCTGATGCGAACCCACCTCCGCGAGGGGCAAGAGATCCAAGACGCAGAGGAGCTCGCGATGCGGATGCGCCGAGACTCGATTTCAGAAGCGGTCGGATTCCTTGAGTCCCTCCGTCCGACGCTCAAAAACCAATCCCAAGCGCGTGCACTCAACAAAGCGCTCGAGCGCGTGCGGGGCTAACTCAACCTAGCATTGAGCATGATTCAACTTGGTGTCAATATCGACCATGTCGCAACGGTCCGCAACGCGAGATACCGATCACAACCCGAACCAATGTCGGGCTTAGAGATCGGCGCAGAGCCTGATCCTGTGCGAGCGGCACACGAAGCGGAGATGGGTGGCGCGGATTCGATCACGGTTCATCTCCGAGAGGACCGTCGGCACATCATGGACCGGGACCTGAGATTGCTTCGCCAGTTGGTCAATATCAAACTCAACCTGGAGATGGGCGCGACAGACGAAATGGTCGAGATCGCATGCGGGCTTGAGCCAGACTCGCCGCACACAGCGATGCTCGTACCTGAAGGGCGGCAAGAGGTCACCACCGAAGGCGGTCTTGATATTCTCTCGCAGATGACTCGGCTTAAAGAGGTTGTTGCCAAACTCAAGGACAGCGGGCTCATCGTGAGCGCCTTTATCGATCCGGATCAACGCCAAGTCGATGCGGCTGCAGAGGTTGGGTTCGATGTGTGCGAAGTCCATACCGGTCCATACGCGCGCGCGTTTATCGATTCGGGAGGCGATCGACGCAAAGCCCAGCTCGAAAGCGCCATCAATGATGTTCGGCTCGCAGGCGAGCAGATCAGCCATCACGGCATGCGATTCAACGCTGGACACGCGCTCAACTACCACAATGTTCACCACATCGCGTCGCTCCCTGGAATCGACGAACTGCATATCGGTCACTCCATCATCGCGCGGAGCATCTTCGTTGGTCTCCGTACAGCAGTTTCGGACATGCGCGCGATTATGCGCCGCGCGACCTACAGCGCGTCTAGGTAGTACTCCGGGTTGTACTAGGTGAAAGTGTTCGTATAGATTGATTCACGATTTTTTACTAGTTGAAACATTGCTGGTGTGATACCATGTCCCAATGCCGCGTAGGGGAACCACCAAACAAACCGGAACACGCTCGAAGTCTCGAGCAGCCCAAGGCCCAACACCAGGCCCGTTTGTGCATCACGAAGCGGCGCTCGACTTTCTCAACTCGCGTGTGAACTTTGAGCAGATCCATTCGCACAAAGTCAGCAACCAATCCTTCAAGCTCGATCGCATGCACGGGCTGGTCAAAGAGCTCGGCGATCCTCACCTCGCGGTCCCAGTCGTGCATGTCGCGGGGTCAAAGGGGAAGGGGTCCGCGTGCGCAATGCTCGAGAGCTGTCTGCGATCAAGCGGATACACGACCGGGTTGTTCACCAGCCCGCACCTTGTTGATGAGCGCGAACGCGTCTGCATCAACGGCGTAATGGTCGGACAAGACCAGTTCGACGACGCGCTGAGCAAATGCAAAGACGCGTCAATCGCGATCGCAGAAACGCACGGTCACGCGACCTACTTTGAGCTCCTCACCGCGCTCGCGTTTGTTGTGTTCGCGCAAGAAGCGGTGGACATGGTCATCCTCGAAACCGGTCTAGGGGGTCGGCTCGATTGCACAAATGTCGCGTCACCGATCGTGGTTGGATTGACCGAGATCCAACTCGAGCACACCTCGGTGCTGGGAGACACACTTGAGCTGATCGCCGCGGAGAAAGCGGGGATCATGAAGCAAGGTGTCCCAGCCGTGAGTGTCCCTCAAGACGACGCGGTGCTGGAAGTCTTCAAGAAGCAAGTGGAGTCGATCGGGTGTGAGTTGTCCGTGCTTGGTGACGAGCTGCTCTATTCGTGCCGATTCCAGTCCACGATTTCCAAAGGGCCTCATTCAAAGGTATGCGTTGGTCAGGGCGCGGGTTGCTTCGAACACATGTCTGTGCCGTTGATGGGAGAACATCAAGGCGCAAACTGTGGATTAGCACTCGCGATCATTCTCAAACTCCGCGAATGCGGATTCGATCTCCCAGAGCGCCAGGTCATCGCAGGTCTTGACCGAACATCACGCAAAGGACGATTGGAACTGATCAACGAACGCCCGCGTGTCTATATAGATGGTGCGCACACGCCTGAGAGTGTTCGAGAAACACTCAAAGGGATCGCGCAGCAGGTTCAGTTTGATTCGCTTGTCGTGGTCTTTGGATGCAGCAGCGACAAACGCATCGACGGCATGCTCGAAGAACTGACCACGCGCGCCGACAAAGTCGTGTTCACCCAAGCGTCCACCAATGCGCGTGCCGCGGACGCTCAAGAGCTTGGAAAGCGGTTCACCGAACTCTCAGGCAAGTCCTGCGAGTCCTACCAATCCCCGATCGAAGCGATCCAATCCGCTGGGAAGTCGCTTGTGACCAATGATGTGCTCCTGATTCTGGGAAGTTTTTACCTTGCCGGAGAGGTCAAAGCACTCTTTGAAGCGAAGAAGAAGAACCCCTCATAACACCCATCAGACCAACATCTGTCGACTCTTCGAGACATCGATTGGTGCTTTGTCTACATTACCTGAGTGTGTATCTGGACTTCAATCGCGTTTTTCGCACAAAAAAGAAGCAACTCCCGCACCTGTGACCGATATATTTATTCAGAAACATAGGAGATTCTGAAATGTTCGACCCCATCAAAGTTGGCTCCCGCTCCAAAGCGAAGGCACTCGTCGTCGGTATGTTCAAAGGCCAGTCGCTCGATGCAGACACCAAAGCACTCGATACCGACGGCTCAATCGTCGCAGCAACCAAGCGGACCGAAGCGACCGGAGATGCCGGGTCGATCGTTCAAGCATTCCCAGCAAAGGGATACGAGCGTGTGTTCATCCTTGGACTGGGAGACAAATCCAGCTTTGATGTCAGCTCACTCCGCAACGCAGGCGGCGCGATCGGTCGAGCGATGAGTGCCGCGGGAATCAACTCGGTCGAGTTCGCGATCAGCGGCGCGATGGGCAAGCTACCCAAGAAATCACAGGTCACCCCATTCCAAGCAGGCGCAATGCTCGGCGAAGGATTCGGACTCGTTTGCTGGACCTACGACGAACTGCGCGGGACAGCAACAACCGTCTCCAAGAAACCAACACTCACGCTCACCGGCTCGCACGCGAAGTTCGACGACGGTCTCCGCCGTGGTCTTGGGATGGCAGAAGGCTCAAACATCGCGCGCACACTCTCGCAGACCCCTCCGAATATCGCGACCCCGATGTGGATCGCTGGCGAGTGCAAGAAGATCGCTCGCAAGTCGGGGATGAAATGCACCGTGTTCTCTGGGAAGAAGCTCGAAGACGAGCGCCTCAATGGTTTGATCAATGTCGGCAAAGCAAGCGAAAACAAGCCTTGCATGATCCGCATGGAATACACCCCCAAGAGCGGCAAGTCCAAAGCACCAATTGTCATCGTCGGCAAAACCATGTCCTACGACTCCGGTGGTCTTTCCATCAAAGTCGGCGGCGGCATGGTCGGCATGAAGCGCGACAAGGACGGCGGCTGTGGCGCGATCGGCGCGATGCACATCATCGCCAATGTCATCAAACCAAACCGCCCGGTCATCGCGCTGCTGATGTCCGCAGAGAACGCGATCTCCGATGAGGCGTACCGCCCTGACGATGTGATCGAGTTCCGCAACGGCGTGACCGTCGAGATCACCAACACCGACGCCGAGGGGCGATTGGTCATGGCCGACGGGTTGTGCTGGGCGTGTGAAAAAGAAAAACCAGAGTTCGTCGTCGATATCGCAACCCTCACCGGAGGCGTTGTCGTCGCGCTGGGATCACCATTCGCAGGATTCTGGACCAACGACGATTCGCTGTTCGACACCTTCAACGCTGCGGGTAACGCATCCGGAGAAGCGATCTGGCGCATGCCACTGCACGCTGACTACACCACAATGATGAAGTCCCCAATCGCTGACATCGTCAACAGCGCTCCCGTCCGCGAGGCGCACCCGATCCAGGGCGCCGCGTTCCTTGAACACTTCGTTGACGAGGGTGTCAAGTGGGCGCATGTGGACATCGCGGGAACCCACGCGACCACCAAAGCGAGAGGCCCCATCAATCCGGGACCAACCGGTTTCGGCGCACGCCTGCTCGCTGAAGCGGTCGAGCGGAGCTAATCGATGCGCGATGATCTCTATGAGGTGATGGCAACAATCGAAGACAAGTTCTGGTGGTTCGTCGCAAAGCGGCGGATCATCAAGAGCATGATCGATCGATACGCTCCAACATCGCATACCACGAGCGGCGAAGGTTCAAAGCCCGCGCTCCTCGATATCGGGTGCGGGACCGGTGGTTTGTTGCGAGACATGGCGGATCAGTACGAAGTCTCCGGCCTCGACTCCGCAGAAGCGGCCCGCAAAGCGTGCAGCGAGCGCGGCTTTGAAGCCAAATCCTGCTGGCTCCCCGATGACATCCCCGCTGAGATCAACGCGTTTGATGTGTGTGTCATGAGCGATGTGCTCGAGCATGTCGAGCACGACGCGGAGTCCGTCCGCGCCGCAGCGACTCGGCTCAAGCAAGGCGGGATCATGGTCTGCACCGTCCCCGCGCATATGTGGCTCTGGACCAAACGCGACGAGGCGCACCATCACTTCCGCCGCTACAGCAAAGCACAGTACAAATCGATCTTCGAGGACGCGGGTCTTGAGCCGGTCGTGGTGTCGTGGTACATGTCGCACCTGATGCCGATCATGATCCTGCAGCGGATCGCGGTCAAACTCTTTGGAGACAAGGGCAGCGACGATCTCACGATCCCAGCATCACCAATCAATGGCGCGCTCAGGTGGGTGTTCGCATCCGAGCGTTTCTGGATCGGTCGGTTTCCGATGCCCTTTGGAGCGAGTCTGATTTCTGTGCATCGAAAAATTGGTGATTAACAAAGTAGGCGAGCAAAGTCTGAACCGTTTAGTGCGAGCAACCGCACGATGATTCGGGTTTGCTGGAGCAGCATTCCGATGTTGCTTTCTTGCTCATGTCTTTCGTGCCAACGCCTTTCGCGTCGAGCCACTTCCGCGCCTTGATGCCCAGCGCCCACGCCATCAGAATAACGAACAGAACCGCGAAGACATCCTTGTATCCGATCCCGCCCATCCCATGCTCGTGGGGCGCGTTGAGATCCGCGAGGGTGACCATGGATTTGAAGAACACATCGAACGCGATGCCGGATGCGAGCGCGACACCCGCGATCACTCCGAGATAAATCACCAGTGCTTTCACCCCAAGGTCTTTGATCAGCCAGCTCATGGTCGCGACATTGGTCGCAGGTCCCGAGAGCAGCAGCACCAACGCCGCGCCTGGGGAAAGCCCCGCCATCACCAATCCAAACGCGAGCGGTGTTGAACTTGTAGCGCAGATGTAGAGCGGGATCCCGACGACAAGCATCAGCAGCATCGGGAGGATGCCTTGGCCGACATGCTCTTCGATCCATCCGTGCGGGACCGCTGCGCCGATGAGCGCTGCCATCAGCAATCCGATCGTCAACCACACCGCGAGATCAACAAGCATGACCGCGAATCCATATCGAACGGTTTCCTTCGCGCCGCCTACGAATCCGAGCCCGGCTTTCTGCGGCGTCGACGAGCAGCAAGAACCGCCCACAGCTTCTTCTTTGAGCGCCGATCCACAGCATGAGCTTGCTGGTGTCTTTGGTTTGGAAGAACAACACGACCCGGTCGCCTTCTTGTCGGTTTGCTCAACCACTGCGCCCGCATCGTCTGCGTTGGTGATGGAGAGCGAAATGGCATCCGGATCCGCGGCTTGTTCCTCTTGTTCCTGGTGTTCCTCAGCCCGTGATCGATCAGTGAGATCAATCAGCACGCCTGCGATCAGTCCCGTGACGACCGCGATGACTGGACGAGCGAGTGCAAAGACAGGACCAAAGAGCGCCCAGGTCAGCGGGATGGATTCTTCCCCGGTCTGTGGAGTCGAGATCGCAAACGCAGCGCTGGAACCCTTGCTCGCGCCTTGTTTCCGGAGTCCAGCCGCGACCGGGATCACGGCACACGAACACAACGGCAGCGGGATCCCAAGCAGCGACGCTTTCAAGATCGGGACAATCCCCTTTCCACCAAGATGCTTGAGCATCCATTCGCGCGGAACAAGGACATGGACCACCCCTGCGAGGAGAAAGCCGAAGATCAACCAAACGGATGATTCGGTCAGAATCATCCAGAGTTCAGCAAAGAACTGTTCAATGAAGTGCATACCAGAGTGTAGCAATCGAG
>JARGNC010000225.1 GCA_029212425.1 Phycisphaerales bacterium | reverse complement strand
AAGCGGGTGATGACCATCGCCATCTTGCTTGCGCCGGGTTCTTCGAGGTCGCACCACACAACATTCCCAGTCATGAACACCGCTCGCCCCGGCCCATGGTCGATGCCGTTCTGGGGGAGATCGATCCGGACAGACACGGTCTGACCCGGAGCGATCGGGCGATCAAGCTCAAAACAGATCCCGCCTTCGGAGATGTCGTAGACATGCCCCTCAAGCTCGAATGATTCCTCGTCCGGATGCAGACGCAGCGCCATCGAGGTGTACCCCGGATTGACCTGGAAGCGTTCGTGGATGCGGCGGTTGATCGGATTGCTGGGAATGTTCATCATGACGCAAGCTCCTGTATCGTGCGGATCAGTCCGGTTTATCGGCCTGTTGCTCCCCCGCCTTGATTCTCAGCACCCGATCCAACCAGAATCTCCCGATAATCGCGCGGACCACCCCCCCGCATCGCGCCTAAGTCCCGCTCCCTACATACCCTTCCTTCCCATGTTTATTGATCGCGCACGAATTCAGGTCTCCGCCGGCGACGGCGGGAACGGCAAAGTCTCCTTCAAACGAGCCAAAGGGATGCCCAAAGGCGGACCCGACGGCGGCAACGGAGGCAAAGGCGGCGACATCATCCTCCGCGTCGACGAAGGTCTCAACACCCTCATCGACTTCCGTGGCATCTACGAATGGAAAGCCAAGCCCGGCGATATGGGTGGTTCCAAACAATGCACCGGCGCCGACGCCGACGACCGCGTCATCCGTGTCCCTGCAGGCACCGTCGTCCATGACGAAATCACCGGCGAGCAAATCGTCGACCTCGGACCAGGCGACTCCTTCATCATCGCACACGGCGGACGAGGCGGGTTCGGGAACGAACACTTCAAAAACTCCGTCAACCAAGCTCCAAGAACCGCATCCCCAGGTGAACCAGGCGAGACCAAACAACTCGTCCTCGAGCTCAAGGTCATCGCGGAAGTCGGACTCGTCGGACTCCCCAACGCTGGGAAGTCCACGCTCCTCAAATCCGTGACGCGAGCTGAACCCAAGATCGCCAACTACCCCTTCACCACCCTCTCCCCACAGCTCGGGATCGCGATGCTGGATCAATCACGCCGGATGGTCATCGCGGATATTCCGGGACTGATCGAAGGAGCCGCGGAAGGCGCAGGTCTAGGTCACTCGTTCCTGCGTCACATTGAGCGAACAACAGTCATCATCCATGTCCTCGATGCGTTCCCGGATGATCCGCAAGGCAATCCAGAGAACGCCCCCACCCCCGCTGAGCACTACACCGCGATCCGTCAAGAACTGATGGACTACTCGTCGATGCTCGCAGAGAAGCCGGAGATCATCGCGCTCAACAAGCTCGACCTGATCCCGGAAGAGGAGCACGCGGAGCACATCGCGAATCTCCGCATCGCGCTCAAACTCGATTCCAAACAAGAGGTCTATCCGATCTCCGCAGCGACCGGCCAAGGGACCGATGCGTTGCTCCAAGCGGTTTGGAAAATGCTTCACGCCGCGGACTACACACCCGCCGGCTGGTAAACCACATGGTTTGTTCAACTTGGTTACCGGACATAACGGATCGCTGATCGCCCAGATCAGCTTGTGTTGACACGGATAGGGCTTGTTTTTTGCTTTTATGAGACCATGCGAACATGTAGAATGAGTGTCTGTTTCAAGACCACTCTATTCCAACCATGGGACATCAAGATGAACAGCAAGATCCTCGGCCTCAGTATCCTCTCCATTCCTTTCACGCTGACAACAATGCAATCGTCCGGACAAGTCATCAATGAGGACCGAGTGCTCATCCCAGCGGGGACAGGCAGCGGAGCATTCTTTGGTCGATCATCCGCGATGGATAACGGGATCGTAATCGCCGGCGCGGATGGTGCGGAAAGAGCGTTCACATTCAACGCATCAACAGGCGCACAGATCGCAGCGCTCATCCCGAACGATCCTCCATCGAGAAGCTTCGGATTCTCCGTAGACATCAAGGGGAACATCGCTGTGGTTGGCGCACGCTGGGACGGCGACAACGGCGCCCAAGCCGGCGCTGCGTACATCTTTGATGCGTTTACAGGTGCTCAGCTCCACAAGATCGTCCCGACCGATGGCGCGCCGAATTACTACTTCGGCTACTCGATCGCCCTCGACGGCGGGATCATCGCGATCGGTGCACGCTGGGATGGAGAGAACGGGCTTCGCTCCGGAGCGGTGTACCTCTACAACGCTTCAAGCGGCGCGTTCATCACAAAAATCCTCGCACCCGACGGAGCCGCATCCGATGCGTTCGGTCACTCCGTCGCAATGCAGAACGGCATCATCGCAATCGGCTCTCCCGAAGACGACGATGTCACCGTCAACTCCGGATCGGTGTACCTATTCAACACCGCCGGCACACTGATTCGAAAGATCATCGCGGATGATCCGGGACTCGCAGATCAGTTTGGCTACTCCGTCGCGATTGATGATGGCGTACTGGCCGTCGGTTCAAACCAGGACAACATCGGGAACAACGACAACGGCTCAGCGTACCTCTTTGATATCGCGACCGGCAACCAGCTCTTCAAACTCACCGCGAGCGACACGGCGCGAGAAGATCAGTTCGGGTGGTCCATCGGGATCGACGACGGCGTCGTAGTGGTCGGCTCTCATCAAGATGATGACTTGGGATCGCTTTCAGGATCCGCGTACCTCTTTGATGCATCGTCAGGCACACAGATCGCCAAAATGCTTCCCAGTGACGGTGGAGCAAGCGAGTACTTTGGCTCCTCCGTCGCAATTGACAACGGTATCGCTGTCGGAGGGTCCATCCTCTTTGGTCCGGGATCGGTGCATGTGTTCTCTGTGCCCACCCCGCCTTGTCCTGCGGATCTCACAGGTGATGGGAGTTTGAACTTCCTTGATGTCTCCGCATACCTGACCGCGTTCGGGAACATGGACCCCATCGCGGACTTTGAAGCTGATGGCAACTTCAACTTCCTCGATGTCTCCGCATTCCTCGCGGCATTCGGAGCGGGATGCCCAT
>JARGNC010000016.1 GCA_029212425.1 Phycisphaerales bacterium | reverse complement strand
ACCACAAACCCAGCGACACGATCGAGACGCTGGACTTCGTGAGGATGACGGGGTGTACCGATGCGCTTGATGCCGCGGTGCGATCCCTATCGAACTGAGAACAATAAAAAAACCCCGCCTAATCGACGGGGTTCTCATTTGAATTTCTTGGATGAGTCTCAGCCCTGGATACCAGCAACCTTCGCGATGGTGTAGCGTTGGCGGTGGCCCGTCTTGCGTTGGTAGGTGCTCTTGGTGCGGAACTTGTGGATGAAGATCTTGTCGCCCTTTTTGACAGGCTCGGTGATCTCGAGGGTCACTGATGCGCCGGAGACATAAGGTGCGCCGAGTTTCGCGTCGCCGCCGACGGAGCCGACCACGAGGACCTTGTCGATTTCGATCTTGTCGCCGGCTTTGGATTCGCCGCCGTTGTAGAGGTCGATGTAGATGATCTCGCCATCGGTGACCTTGCGTTGTCCGCCGGACTCTTCGATGATTGCGTAGGTGTCTGCCATTTGGAGTGCTCCGTTCAGCTGCCGCGTGGGATCGGGGCGGCTCATTCGTCAAGCCGCTTTGACCCGTCTCACATCGGGGTCAGGATGATAGCCCGCTCTGGGAGTCGGGTCGAGCGTCAGAGCAAGCACAAAGTGCCCCAAGCTCAGGATAGAGGCCAGTTTACCCAAATTCACCGGATTCAGCACCGATCGGCGTACAATCGACCATGATCCAAGATACCCAAGACAATGGCGTGATCCAACTGTCCGCTGAAGAGGCCTCCCAGACCGTCGAGGGGGATTCTACGGCAGCCCAAGCTTCGTCCACAGATCAGGAGTTGCTGGAAACGATCAAGGACCAAGCCGCCATCCTTTGGGACAAGGAGTTGTTCTCCGTCAACGACACACCGATCGTGGTCAATCAACTCGTGATCGCCCTTCTGGTCCTCATTCTTGGATACATCGTCGCGAAGATCATCTCCAGACGCGTTGGCAGCACAGTCCTGCCTCGTTTGAAAGTCGAACCGGGTCCAGCGAACGCGATCCAGAGCATCCTCCATTACCTGCTGCTGACCATCGCGGTCTTCCTCGCGCTCAACATCGCGGGGGTGCCATTGACGGTCTTTACGATCTTTGGTGGTGCGCTCGCACTGGGAATCGGCTTTGGTTCTCAGAACATCGTCAGCAACTTCATCTCCGGACTCATCCTGCTCATCGAACGCCCAATCCGTGTCAACGACCTGGTCACGGTCCAAGACGAAACAGGCACCGTCTCAAACATCGGCGCACGCGCCACCAAAATCATCTCGTACGACGGGACCACCTTCATTGTCCCCAACTCGAACCTGCTCGAGAACTCCGTCATCAACTGGAATCTGCCGACACGGAAAATCCGCACCATCATCAAAGTCGGTGTCGCGTACGGCACAGACACCGCGCTGGTCAAATCCACACTTGAACAACTCCTCGACGATCACATCCGTGTCCTCGAATCACCAGACAACCGTGTGCTCTTCACAGACTTCGGTGATTCCTCGCTGAACTTCGAGCTTCACTTCTGGATCAGCCCACGCACAACGCTGGATCGCAAGCAGATCGAATCTGATATGCGTTTCAAAATCGACACACTCTTCAGAGAACACAACATCTCGATCCCATTCCCACAACGGGACATCAACTTCGACAGCAGCCAGCCGTTGGTGGTCAGTGTCCAAGGCAAAGATTGAGATCGGTCACACCGCTGCTGTTTCAAGCGGGATCAACAAGCCGGATCAACAAGCTGTATCAATCAGTTGCGGAAGTCCTTGTACTTCTGCTTGCCAAGCTGGAGATAGCTCTCCGCAACCTCGTTCTGGTTTTCCAGCAACAGATAATCGATCAAGAGACCAAGCGCGGATTGCGTCAGCAATCGCTGTCCATCCGTCAACTCTGGGTCCCGCTGGACTGGCTCAAACGCGTTGCGTTGTCTCTGCAAAACCGGGCTCAGTGTTTCTTCAAGAAGCACAAACGCTTCGTACACACTCCCGTTATCGACCGCCCCGTCACCTTGGCTCAAGGTGCCATCGACAGACTGATTGCGGAGCGCTTCCATCCCGTTTGCGGCGTGTGTATACGCGAGTTGCAACTCGACCATCTGTTCCGGACCACCGAAAGGAAGACCCATGACAAAGCGGTTCAGTGTATTGAAATGGGACTCATCTGAGAATCCATACGCGAACAGTGCATCGCTCATGCCGGTCTTATACGCGTCACCAAGACTCAGCGACTTCCAAGCCCCCTCGACATCTCGTGAATCGATTTTCATCGCCGCGGCGATCCCCCGATGGTGACGGATGACATGGATCCCGACCGGCTGAATCGCCTTGCGTGCTTCGCTCCCAAGGTCTCTGAGATGCATGTCGGTGATCGCAGCCGCTTCGGTCTTCAGTCCTGCATCGACAAGGTAGCGGATGCGTTCTTCGACCGCCCAGCGGTAGAGCCCGTATGCCCCTTTGTCCATCTCGCGGACGCCGTGCTCTTTGACATGGATTGCTTCCGCTTTCTGAAGCTTCGCGAAGGTGTCCCAGCGTGCGTTCGACTCTTCAGCCAATCGACCAACATTCTGCGATGCTGCACTCTGGATCGCGAACAGATCAGCGAGGCGTTCGAGTTCAGTCGCGCTGTCAGGCGCATCCTGGATCGCGAGCTGACAAACGCTCTCCGCGTTCACCCAGTCTTCCATATGGTTGTAGATCGAGAACATCGCGACATACCCCGCTTGGCGAGCGAGTTGATTATCCGATGTGCTCACCGAGTCATCAATCAACTGGATCCAGTTGAATGCATCATCGACCGGCATGGTCGTCTCATCCGCACGAAGCTGAGCGAGGTACCGAGAGTAATCACGCAAGAGCAGCAAGGTTGGATCGCCGTCTGTCTCAGGTTCAACGAATGAATACGCGCTGCCCGCCCACGCGGTGGGGATGAATCCGGAAAGCAACAACGAACAACCAACGATCAGGCCAGTACTCTTTTTCATGTTCTTCGTGTGCTTTCTTGGTAAAGGTTTCTTCGAACGAGTTGCGATTATCAGTCGCCACACGGGATTTCGTAATTGATCACACCACAGGATTGACGGTCATACTTCTTCGCGGTCGCGATCGAGCTGTCGCTATTGCACTGGGTTTCCCAGTTCATACCGTCGGTTGGACAATACTGGGGAGCACAACTTTTGATCCAGATCCCGCTCGAGTACCACTCGTGATCGATCCGGACTTTCCTGTCCATGTTGTACGCAATAAACGGCTCGCTCCAGACCCCGCTTGAACAGGGATAGATTGGCTCAAACCCACAATCAGCAGTGAACTCGAACAAACGACCATCAATCGCGCCGACCATCGAACTCAGCAACCCCTTCATCGCAGCAACTTGAGCTTGGGACAACGAAACCTGCAGCAGGTTAGAAAGATCGACATTCACTGTCTCAATGAACAGCAAAGGGATGTCGTATGGACCACAATCACGAGGCGCGATTTCCCAGCACCGAGCACAATCCTCAGGCGCAGACAACACAGGACAACACGGGCAGTTCTCAAGACAATGCTCGCACTCAATCCGGTGTTTGATTTGCACCTCGGTGCCAAACGATTCAAAGTATGGACCGAAATCTACACGAGTGCATGTCAACGGCCCAGCATCGCAGCACGGGTCCGGATCAGCAGGAACACAGTCATCCGGACACCCCGAAATAGGGAGCTTGATCGGAGGACCTATTTGAATTTGAGCTGAGAGTGCGCTGGTACAAAGACCGATCAACAACACACCGATTTTTGCATTTCGTAGCACTGGAATCTCCCTGAAATGTAGTAGAAATCGACAACAATGTAGTTGTTCTCGAATTGAAATGCAAGAACACTCTCAAAAAGTGCCCGAATACTGGGGGAAAAGCATCAATACCAATCTGTTCAATCAACGCATTTCGCGTCAATCTTCTGCCAGCGCTTTGCTCTTTGCGATGCGAGCATCCCGCTTGCGTACTGACTCGCTCAGGTTCACCTTGCGGAGCCGAACCATGGTCGGTGTGAGTTCAACCAGCTCGTCTTCTTCGATGTACTCCAGCGCTTGCTCAAGAGAGATATCCCGCGGCGCTTTGAGCGTCACAGTCGCTTCTTTATTCGCAACACGCATGTTGTCGAGTTTCTTCTGTCGAGCGATGTTGACCGTCAGATCCGTGTTGCGATTCGCTTCACCGATCACCTGACCTGCGTACACCTTGTCACCAGGACGCACGAACAGCACGCCGCGCTCGTGCAGCAGTTCCGCCGCGTACGCGGTTACCGGACCTGTCTCCGATGCGATCAACACACCAAGGTGACGAACAGGACGATCGCCAGTCACCGGAACAAACTTGAGGAAGGTGTGGTGCATGATGCCCTCACCCTGAGTCGCTGTCAGGATGCGTCCTCGCAATCCGATCAACGCGCGAGATGTAATCTCGAACACACAGTGTGTCATCCCATCACCTCTTGGTTCGACCTTTACGATCTCACCTTTGCGTTCACCAACGAGCTGCATCACCCCTCCGACACTGGTGTCAGGGGTATCAACCACAAGCTCTTCGACTGGTTCACACTTGACGCCGTCGATCTCTTTCTCGATCACGATCGGGCGCCCAACCGCGAGTTCGTACCCTTCGCGTCGCATGGTCTCGAGCAGAATCCCGAGGTGCAACACACCTCGACCCGAAACGATGAACTCATCCATCGAACGGCCAGGCGAAACCGCGAGCGCTACATTGTGCTCAAGCTCGCGTTCCAATCGCGTGCGGATCTGACGCGAGGTGACATATTCGCCCTCGTTCCCAGAGAACGGCGAATCATTCACACGGAACACCATCGAGATCGTCGGTTCATCAATGACCACCCGCTCCATCGGATCCGGATGGTCCGGATCACAGATCGTATCACCAATGTCCAACCCCTCGATCCCTGAGATCGAACACAGATCACCTGCGCCGATCGATTCAGCGTTGTGCTTGCCGAGCCCCTTGAATCCTTGGAGGGTCACGACCTTCGCTTTCTTCGTGGTGACATTGCCTTCCGAATCTTGCTTCACCAACGCGATCGGCTGACCCACACGAACCGTCCCCTGCGTCACGCGACCGATCCCGATTCGTCCGACATACTCGGAGAACGCGAGGGTTGTGATCTGCATGCGCAGTGGTTTTTCAAGGTACACATCCGGATGCGGGATATGGTGCGTGATCGCTTCAAAGACAGGACGAAGGTCCGTGCCTTTGGTTTCCCCGTCCCATTCATCGACCGCCCAACCATCGCGTGCGGATGCGTACACAACCGGGAAGTCGAGGATGTCGTCCTCGGCGCCAAGAGCAACAAGCAGATCAAACACTTCGCCGATCACGCGATCCGGATCACCATCGGGACGATCACACTTGTTGACAATCACGACAGGCTTGAGTCCCGCTTCGAGCGCCTTGCCGAGCACGAACCGAGTCTGAGGCATCGGCCCCTCGTACGCATCAACGACGAGCAAGCAACCATCCGCCATACGCAGCACACGCTCGACCTCGCCACCGAAGTCCGCGTGACCTGGGGTGTCGATGATGTTGATCCGATAGTCGATCCCCTTGAGATCGTGGTATTCAACCGCGCAGTTCTTTGAAAGAATAGTGATCCCGCGTTCGCGTTCGAGATCTCCCGAGTCCATGATCAACCCATGCTGACCACCTTCGAGTTTTTCGAGTTCACCGCTCCGGAAGTTGCCGGATTGTTTGAGGAGGTTATCGACGAGCGTGGTCTTGCCGTGGTCGACGTGTGCGATGATCGCGACATTACGAAGAGTCGTAATTGTGGTGGTTTCAGATGGCATTGGTGGTTCCGGTTTCTGATGCTGCATTCCGACTCGGCTACCGCCGAATCTCAGGTCCCAAGTCTAGACCCACCAACAACAAAGGTCGGTTGATTTCCCCCCACCCAACATCAAACTCGTCCCAAACCCGCATCAACTCATCTAATCAAGACTCTTGACAAAGACGACATTCCCCCGCATCACGCCCTCGTCTTGAACCACCTGCCACTCCACCCGATCCACAATCGACAGCATCTCCTTGGAAAGCAGGTTCTGAGTCTCCAGCATGGATTCAAGCAACGCATCGACCCGCAAGAACCCGCTCAACAGCACCGAACTCCCAGCATGATTCCCGCCAACTTCTCCAGCACCAATCCCGCTGTCCATCGCACCGATCGCATCCATCGCGGAAACCACCTCGTCGAGCCCTCGGACCCGCTGACTCGTCACCACGGATTCACCTCCGAGACTGAAAATCAGATCCGACGACGCGGACCGTTTGGTCGTCTTCCAGGACACCCTCGTCAGTATGTCATCCGCATCAACCACCTCATGAGATCGGATCGCATTGGGGAACATCCCGCCGTACATACGAGGGTTGGTTGCTCCAAGAACACGCAGCCCGCTCGATTGATTCAGCAGCATCGGTTCTATCAGCCCGTCCATTGATTTCGCATCCACCCCGCTTTCATCAAACACCGAAAGCACTGTCATCCCCATCGGCTCAGCACCACCCAAGCTCCCCGCGTCCGTCCGATTGAACACAATCATCGCACCCCTGGGGTCGAGCACATTCTCGCTTTGATTCGTTTCCCCCTCGCGGATTCTGATCGAGAGCCCCCTCTCTTGATCCATCTCAAGCTGAATCACCGCTGAGGTTGCCATCGCGAGCACGATGTCATCCCCGAGACCACTCAACAGACCAATCGGCGCTCGCCCATCGACCACAGATCCACGCATCGGGAGCGCGAGCGATACCTCGAATCCCTCATCTGTCGCACCCGCAAAGATCCGCACATGCGTGCTCGCTTTGGATTGTTCGATCCCATCGAGTCCCCACATACGATCGAGTGTTGTATCCACCCGAAGGCGTATCGCGAGCATCCAATCCCTGCCGTGCTCCCACGAAGGCGTGATTGGCTGTCCTTTACCCTGCTCTTTCCCAATCGAGATCAACACGCGTTCAAGCAATCCTCGTCCAGCTTTGGGGCTCAGCATCACCCTCGAGTGCCCGTTCTTCTTGCTCAGGATCACCAACGCGTACCGGCCTTGCTCGATGCCGTATACCGCGACTCCGCCCACCAGTTCTCGCGCAACTGGACGAAGCTTTTTGCGAAGCCCCCCCACCGCTTCATCGTCCACCTCTGCCATCACGACCCAGTTGGAATCCGCAGAGAGCATCAGGTTCAGCGGGTTGTCCGAGTGTTCAAAGATCGAGTCCACACAGACCACCACGCGTCCGGACAAAAACTCCTCGATGACCCCATCCGCATCTGTCTCAAACAACGCGCCAAGCGCACCAAGCGCCTGCTTCGTCTTCCCGAACACCCCCATAGATGCGAGCAACGATCGTGAAGACACCCCCGCATCACTCAGCAGATGCTCCGCGGGATTCTCCATCACCGCGACCATGTCAATATCAGACGGATACGAATCGAGCTCACCCCAGATCGCATCCCCATACCGATCGCCCGCTCGAGCAGTCAACGACAACGCACTCGAAACCAGCACGCACAACACCAGCACACTTCGGAGCGATACAGCATTCATACAACGGAATATACAGTTAAGGGAGATCAGCGATGCGTTCTTCACGGAGTGTTTCTCGCACAATTGGTTCGGTCCGTTCCGAATGGAGAATCACAAACCCAGAAGCACCGGTGCTTGGGAGCAACCGACCACGCTCGCCGCTGAATGACACCAGACTCATCGACATACCTCGGCTCGGATACCGACGCGACGCGAACTGACCCCGAAGCGTATCTGCACGAACCCCAGACTCCGAAAGTGCGATCAGATCGCTGTCCGTGAACTGGATCCGCTGACGATTCACCGTCAGCTCGAAGGACTTCGTCCCAGTCGTGCGAGGAGTCGCAAGCATCCCCTCAAGCGGTGAAAGCTTCGCAAGCACCTGACCAACACCAGATTGAACCTCAGTCGCGACCCGCTGGGTATCTTCTTCAACCGCACACGCGACATCATCCACAGGGGTGGACTGCGCGCCGATGGTTGCCAATCTCGGATTCATGCTCTGCAGACCTGCAATGAGCATCAAACCAAGCAACAATCCCGCCGCAATCGCGAGACGACCAGTACGCACCCAGCGTCGCATCGTGCGAGGGATAAATCGTTCATGCTGATCCAGACGATTGAGCACCGCACACTGCATATCAGGCATCGGAATATCGTTCAATCCCAGCGCACGAACCGCATCCGCGGTTTCCAGCAACTCAGCACGGCGCGTATGGTCGTACCGGAGCGCATGCGCAATCTCTTCTTGCATCTGATCGCAGATCTCGCCATCAAGCGCGGCATCGATCAACGATTCCGGGATCCGACCCACCGGCTCCTGACCAAACTGATCCTCACTCGATCCCCGGCTCATGCCAGCACCTCGTCGGATTCATTCAACTGTCCACCAAAGTGATCCCGGTACACCGATGCAAGCTGCTTATGCTCCTTAAACAACACACGCAAACGACGACGACCACGATGCAGATGACTCTTGACTGTACCCTCAGGCATATCAAGCTGCGAAGCAATCAACGCGATCGGCCAATCCATCTGATGGAACAACACAATGATCTCACGCTGCTCTACAGATAGATGCATCAGCGCGGATTGGATCGCGTCCTTCTCAGTCACAGACCGCTCATCGCTGTAGGTCGAAGCGTCGGGCATGCCGCCCTTGCCACCCATGGATCCAACGAAGTCTGTGTCGTAAGCGGGTTTCGATTTGGCAACCGCGTTCATGTACAACCGGCGAGCGATCGTGAACAACCAGGTCGAAAATCGGAAGCGGAAATCAAAGCGGTGTAGGTTTGCAAGCACGCGAACAAACGCCTCTTGGACGACATCTTCTGCCATCTCGTGACGACCGGACATCCGCAGGATGTAGCCGTACACGGAACGCTGGTGCGCCTTAATCAGCTCACCCGCCGCGGCACGCTCACCAGCGATCGCCCGCTCAATCAGATCTCGTTCAGTTGCACGATCCATGCGACACCACTCCCAACTTGGGTTCCTATCCCTCGACTATACCAGAATGGCACCCAAGAGATGCATCATTTTTAAGCCAAACGCCGCTATTGGTTCGGAATTGCCCATTTTGGGTTTCAGAACCTCCAATCAAAGAAAACCCTGCCTTCACCGGTCAAGTGAGGGCAGGGCTGGAGAGAGATTTGTTTGTCTATTGACCGGGTATGCCGATCAAGCCGCTTTCGCTGCAGGGGTTGGGGCTTTGCGTGTGCGTCCGACAGTCCGCTGAGCTGGAGTCGCGCGGATCTCTGCATCGTCGATCATCGCGTCAACGAGTTCGAGCGGATGCGATGCCCAGAGGTCCGCACCGATTTCCTCAGCCAAGCCTTCCGCTCGGTTGAAGACACCGCCACCAACCACGATCTGCGTGTTTGGACATGCGCCGATCTCATGGAGCGAGTCGATCATCACACGGATGTCTGGAAGATCCGCAGGATTTGAGCAGAACATCAACAGCACATCTGGTTTGCTTTCTTGCACAGTCTGACGCACCTCGTCGAGTGGCACCCCACCACCAGCGAAGCGAACACCAAAGCCCGCAGCTTCGAGCAGGTCCACCGCCATCTGTGCGCCAAGCTCTGAACCTTCGCAAGTTCCACAGCACGCGAACACCGAACGATTCACCGGATCAGCATTCGACGATGCGATCAACGCACGCGAGGTCTGGTCAACAAGCACGCGGAACAAGCGTGTCGAAAGGTTATACGCAAGAGCTGAGATCTGGTCTTCACGATGAAGCTTGTCGATCATCTCATAGGTTGGCCAGAACAGATCAGTCAGCATGAGTTCTGGGGTAACCCCTTCGCTCAGCTGTTCATTCACGATGGAACGAGCTTGGGATCGGTTGCCTTCGATCAGTGCTTCAAACAAACGCTCGCTCAGTACATGGACACTCATTGCTAAAACCTCGTCGTTGATATTCCCTTCCGCACTTCGGTGGGGTGGGATTGGTTGTGTGTTCTGAGCGACGACGCCGCAGCCCAGACCCCACCTATCGAACGCACACCAGTTTCTTCCCAAGCCCAACACGATTCAGTTGCATGTTTGTGCGCACAATCCCTTGACCCCGATCCAAGCCCAAAAAGCATGTTATTCTGGGACCTTCGCACCGAGAGCGTCCGAGAATGTGAATTAAAACACAATTCATGCCACATATCTGGGGACTTCTCCCCTGACAAATTCGAATTCATTAATCACAAATAAGTGCTATTGATCACCGCTTTATCAAACCTTTACGGCCGAATAACACGCGCAAATCCCCAAACTCAACCCACGCACCCCGATTTCCCCAAACCCAACAGACTCAAGACTCCCCACCATCTCCTCGCGTGACATAAAGGATGACACCGATCTGGGCAAATATTTGTACGCACCAGATGTATCCCGCGCGATCCAAGTCGCCGTCCGAGGCATGATCGTCCCGCAGTAGAACCCATTGAACCAACGCACCAACGGATTGCTCGGCGTATCAAACTCAAGAATCACCAAACGACCGCTAGGCTTGAGCACGCGATAAAACTCCGCGATCGCCTTGCTTGGTTCTTGCACATTCCGGATCCCAAACGCGATCGAGACCACATCAAACGACGAATCCTCAAACCGGAGGTCCATCGCGTCCCCCTGCTCATACGAGATCCGCGCCCCGAGCGCCGCGTGCAGCCCTTCCTTCTTATAGTCAGCAATCTCGAGCATGCCGAGCGTAAAGTCCACCCCAATCACTTCCGATGCACGCGATCCCTTCGCGAACGCTTGCGTCAGATCCCCCGTCCCGCAAGCAACGTCCAGCACCCGATCCCCCGCTTGCACGCGTGCCTTCTTGACAGCAAACTTGCGCCACGCGACATCCCGCCACATCGAGTGGACACGATTGTTGAGGTCATACGACCTCGCAATCGCGTTGAACATTGCCTGAACCTTGGTCGCTTTCTCATCATTCTGATGCAAGCCCCCCAGTTCAGCGTCGTTCCACGCGGGAATAGTCCGTTCATTCGCTTGTGTTTGCACTTCTGTCATGGCACAATCAGTGTAGACTTAGACTCCAAGGCCGCTCGCCCAACTCACGGAGAATACGAATGAATCGCACACTCAAACTCCTCATCACACTCCCACTCCTGCTCCTCATCACGCTCCCCACCATCGGTTGCTCAGTCAATCCCGCAACCGGGAAACGATCCTTCACCCTCATGTCATGGGAAAAAGAAAAAGCACTCGGTCTCGCAGCAGCCCCCCAAATGACCGAAGCGTTCGGAGGAGAAGTCCCAGACGCAGCGATCGGGGATTACGCCCGACAAGTCGGAGGCAAGCTCGTTACAGGAGTCGAAGAAGGCGTCCCCCAACTCGAATGGGAGTTCACCGTCCTCAACTCACCAGTCATCAACGCGTTCGCACTCCCAGGAGGCAAGATCTTCCTCTCACGCGGACTCGCTGAGAAACTCGATTCAGAAGCACAGTTCGCCGGAGTCCTCGGACATGAGATCGGTCATGTCACCGCGCGTCACTCCAACCAGCAGATGTCCCAGCAGCTCGGGATCAACTTTGCGATCGGCGCCGTCGCTGCAGGGATCGGACTCTCAGATGCTGATTCCGATGTCCGCAAGTACGGCCAGCTCGGACTCCCAGCCGTCGCAGTCGGATCCAACCTCTACCTCCTGAGCTTCGGTCGCTCCGAAGAACTCGAAGCGGACATGCTCGGGATGCGATACATGTCCCGCGCTGGATACAACCCACGAGGACAACTCGAAGTGATGCAGGTCCTCGCCGCAGAATCTCAAGGCGCTCGCCAACCCGAATGGCTCTCAACCCACCCGCTCCCAGAATCACGAATCGACCGCATCAACGAACTCCTCGCAACGCAGTACGCGGACACACAGAATAACCCAAGCTATGTCGACAACCAAGCACGCTACAAAGCGGACATGCTCGATCGACTCAGCAAGCTCCCCCCTGCACCAGAACCCTCCGCAGACGAGCAAGCACAAGCAAACGCGTACCTCGACCCATCGCTGTACTGCGCCGAGTGTCGGCACGCAGTGAACTGAGTCTGGATTAAAGCTTCTCGCCGACAAGTTCCACGATCGCGCGGTAGTTGTCGCGATAGAACTGTGTGTATTCGATCTCCAGCCTTTGCTGACGACCTGGCTTCCGCCACTCGTTCCGAACCGTTCCGTATGTCGCTTCAGTAAACGGCACCATCTCACCATCCACATCCGTCTCCGGGAACGCAAAGAACATCGCATCAAGCTCCGCGATCTCCGCATCGCTAAACACACCAGATGACTTCGCCTCGCCCAGCGCCTCGTACGCCGCTCGGCAGTCCTCCGCGATATCAATCCCGAAGCACCCCATCATCACCTGCACACCAGTGCGCCAACCGGGGTTCTTCACATCAGACACGATCTCAAACGGATTCACCTGATCCATAAAGTACGGGAAGTACTTCTCGTACATCACCCGGCGCACCGGCATCCGGCGCAGCTCGCTCCACTCAGGACCCATCGGTTCGCCATCGACTCCGATCGGGTTATCCGGATTGTTCTTCGCAAACTGCCACAGCGCCTGCGCTTCCTCGGTCATGCAGAACCGCACAAACCGCTTCGCAATCTCCGGACTCGGACCACCATTGATAATCGAGATCGGATCCGCATCGACATACACCGCGCCCTTGGGTTCTTGATACCCAACGCGATCTCCGCCACCAGATTCTTTGATCACCTGCGCCTGTCCGCGTCCATAGAAATCAATCGCGAGCCCCGCCGCCGCTTCTCCATTCGAGACATCGATCGGAGGCTTGGTCGAAGCGTTCGTAAAGTACCGCGTGTTGCCGCACATACCGCGGAGGATTCTCCAGCCCTCTTCCCAACCTTCATTGCCGAGGATCGAATCAAAGGTCGTCGTGATCGATCCCGACTGACGAGGGTCCGCAAGCGCGATCCACCCACCAAGCTCATGCTGCATCAGATCCGCAAACTGCGTCGGAAGCGGCAACCCCAACCGATCCTGAAACACATCCCTGTTGTACACAATCCCGAACGACGACAACGCCGTCCCGATCCAGTACTGATCAGGGTCATACAACTCCTGAGGACCAATCACATTCTCCCCGAACAACTCATCGAGCTCCGCTTGCGTGAAGTCCATCGGCGCCGACTGCGCCACCTTGATCTCCAGCGTCGTCGATTCGTTCTGCTTCACCGACACCGTCGATCCGTTCTTGAGCGCGGAGTGGTCATACGACCCCCCACCAAACATCACATCAAACGCGATCGAGCCTGGTTCAAGCACCAGCAGATCATCAAGCTCCCAGTTGTCCTTGTTCGCCTCGTACTGACGCTTGACCGCATCGGTAAACATCGCTGAGAGCTGCTTGCGGATCTCGGAAGTCCCCCCCGGAGTCCGGTAGTCGATCACCACCGCCTCGCCGTATTCACGCTGATGCCACTCGCTAAACGCACGAGCAAACTCATCCCGAATCTGAGGCACATGCGGCGTCACCACAATCAACTTCCGCGCCCCCTCCGCGTGCATATCCCCACGCTTGACCCCGCTCATCGCGAACGGCACCCCAAGCACAACAAGCAAACACAACGCGATCACAATCTGAGTCGTTCTCATGCCCAAGTCTACCCCCCCAACTGCACAATCGCCCCATTCTCGAACCGCCCACTCCATGAGCCGTACCATCTTCACATGCCCGCCCATTCGTCACACAACGCAGACCAACTCAACGACGACACCCTCCTCTGCGAATCCTGCGGCTACATCATCGAAAACCTCGACCATTCCCTCCCATGCCCAGAATGCGGCAGACTCATCAAAGACAGTCTCCCACACAAACGCGAAGGATCACCCTGGCAATATGAGCGCAGTCTCCGAACCCTGATCACCACCTGGTTCCTGATCCTCTTCAAACCCCAAAAAACCATCCCCAAACTCAACCTCAGCCCATCCGGATCCATGGCACTCATGTGGTACAGCCTGCTCCTCGCATCGCTCACCCCCACCATGATCCTCGCGGTCTACCTCATCATCAATGCATTCAAATATGGAAGCTCACCCTACGACCTCATCGGTCTCATCGCGTATATCATCCTCGGCCTCATCTATTGGATTGTCGCCGTAATCTACGCCACCCTCGCGATCCCAAGAGTCCGCTGGATCGCCAAACTCCGCGGACACAGACTCCCGTTTTCCGTTGTCTGGTCCGCCGTCGAACACGCGTCGCTTGGTCTCACCCTCGCACCACTCTTGATCTGTTTCAACATGCTTCTGTTGACCATCAACGATGTGTTTCTGTATGACGCGAACAGCACCGCCCAACTCGCGATGAATCTCGCCATCAACATCGTCGGATTCCTCGCCCTCCCTCTCGCGATCCTCGAGTTCGAAGTCCTCCTCAGACTCGGCATCCGCGAACTCAGATACCGAAACCTCGCCGCCTCCCAACGCGATACGCCGCCCCCACCAACCGAACCCCCATCCCAACCGCTCTGCACCGACATGAGCTAATCCACAATCCCATATACCCCCATGCCCACCACGACCACACACAAACACGAATGGAAGGACGAGTACACACTCCTCTGCAATCGGTGTGGGTACATCATCGACGACCTCGACCATTCCCTCCCTTGCCCCGAGTGCAGCACACCAATCGCCCACTCCCTGCCCCACTTCCGGCAAGGCTCGCACTGGCAGCAATCCCAAAGCGTCGTCACCCTGGTCCGCACATGGATCACAACGATTGCACATCCATTCCGCACCCTCGATCAGATCCGCTTCAGCGAGATCCATCCCAAAGAGCAAGCGATTTTCAACATCATCGTCGCGACGATCATCATCACGCTCGGAGCCGGGGTCTTCCTGATCGCCAGCCACCCATCCGCCGGGATTCCTGTAACGCTCATCGCGTTCGTGTTCATCGCGCTTGTCTGGATCACACTCTGGATCTTGACCGTGATCGAAGCAAGAGGATTGCAGTTCTTCGCCGCTCGCCGAGGAGGACGGATCACCGACCAAATCGCATGGACCATCGTCGCCCACGGCTCCGTCGGATGGATCATCACCGCACTCGGAATCGCCGCCGCCCCCGTCATCATCAGCACCTACCTGATCCTCACCAATCCAACCGGATTCAAAGACCCCAGCACCATCCCAGCATCCGTGCTCTGGACCACGCTCATCATCAGCACATTCATCGCACTCGCCGGATTCCTCTTCTTCGAATCCTTCGCCTACCTCGGACTCCGCCGCTGCAAATACGCCAACCGCACCCGCCCCAAAACCGCACCAAACCAAACACCCCAGCCCTAGAATCCCGCCATGCAGCCCCCTTCCCCAACACGCCCAATCTTCCTCGGAGATGACCGAACCGGAATCATCCAAATCGGAGGCGGCCTCCCCCTCGATCACCCCCTCTCCAAAGGGCTCACCCAAGCAACCACCCCCGCGCCCGTATCTGTCCAGACCATGACCGCGGGATACACGCACGACATCGACAAATGCGTCGCCGAGATCCACAAGCTCACCGCCGCGGGAGCGGATGTTGTCCGCGTCGCCGTCCCGGAAAAGAAGGACACCGAAGCGCTCCCAGAGATCCTCGCGCAGACCACCGTCCCAATCGTCGCCGATGTCCACTTCCACTTCAAACGCGCCCTCGAATCCATCGAAGCGGGAGTCCACAAGATCCGCCTCAACCCCGGCAACATCACGGATCGCAAGCAAGTCGAAGAAGTCATCGACGCGTGCAAGGAAAAGAACATCCCGATCCGCGTGGGTGTCAATGAAGGGTCAATCATCGAGCGCAAGGACAAACAGTCCCGCGCCAAAGAACTCGGCGCGATCTTCTCCGAAAACAAGCACGGCTACATGCTCGCGATCATGATCGCCAAACTCGAAGAATACCTCGACATCTTCTACGAACGCGACTTCTACGACATCGCGATCTCCGCCAAATCCATGGACGCCGCCCTCGTCATCGACGCGTACACCGAAATCTCCAAACGCTTCCCACACCCGCTCCATTTGGGAGTCACCCACGCGGGACCCAAGGAAACCGGATGCATCCGCTCCGTCGTCGCGCTTGGAACCCTCCTTGCAAACGGCATCGGGGACACCATCCGCATCTCCTACGCCAACGACCCCATCTACGAAGTCGAAGACGGGCTCGAACTGTTGTACACCCTCGGCAAACGCGAACGCATCGGCGCCGAGCTCATCGCGTGTCCGACCTGTGGACGCATCCAGGTCGACCTCTTCTCGCTCGTCCAGCAAGTCAACGACAAGCTCAACGAGGACATCACCGTCCCCATGAAGGTCGCCGTGATGGGATGCGTCGTCAACGGACCAGGAGAAGCAGAAGGCGCGGACATCGCCGTCTTCGCAGGTGACCGCAAAGGCATCATCTATGTGCAGGGAGAGAAAGTCGCGACCGTCCCCGAATCCGAAATCCTCGACCGCTTGCTCGCTGAGTGCAAGGACTTCCAATCCAAGGTCCTCTCAGGTGAAGTGAAGCTCGGAGAGAAAAAAGTGGACATCGTCCCCCCAGACCCCGAAGGCGAGCTCGGCTCAGGATGGGAAAAAATGGCCTCTCAACGCATGGGACACACCACCCTTACTGTTGAAGGAAACTGATCCCGCTCCGGTCCTATAAGAACTCCGGAAAAGCTCGACAATCACAACAAATTCACCTATGTTTCGCTATCTTGGGGTTCACCCAAACCGCTCTACGGAACCAGTTCTATGCCAAACCGATTGTTGACCTCCCTCGCTATCCTGCTATCCGCACATTCAAGCGCCTCAGCACAAAGCACCTCACAATACTGCTCCGCGGATCTCCATCTCGACTCCGCACTCAACTTCCTCGACCTCTCCGAGTTCGTGATCCGTTTTTCCAACCAAGACCCAAGCGTCGACTTCGACAACTCAGGAGTCATCAACTTCCTCGATGTCTCCGCATACCTCCTCGCATGGACCACATGCCCAAACCTCACCGACACCGACGGCGACAGAATCCCAGACTTTGCAGAATCCGACAACGGGATCTATCTCAACCTCCGATCAACCGGAACAAACCCACTCGTCGCAGACACCGATGGTGACGGGATCGACGACGGAGACGAAATCCACGGCACAACCGACGGACTCATCCTCCATGACGCCAATCCACTCCGCAAAGACATCTTCGTCGAATGCGACTGGTTCCAAGGCGAGTTCCAAGGACGCACCGAAAACTACCGACCAACACAAGAAGTCTTCACACGAATCGAAAACGCATTCGCAATCGCTCCCGTCCCCAACCCCTACAACCTTCCAGACGGGATCACGCTTCACCTCGATTTCGGACAAGACTCCAAAAACACCGGAGGCAATCAACTCCCAGGCGCTCCCGTCGCGATCCAGTTCGACAACGGATTCAACGAATACAAAGCAGAACACTTCGATCCAAGACGCAAGGGATATTACCACTACGCCATCTTCGCGAACCGATACAACAACGACAGCAACAACTCCTCAGGTGTCGCAGAAATCAACGGCGACGACTTCATGGTCACCATGGTCAACTACAACTCCACAACCAACATGGCAAACACCATCATGCACGAACTGGGACACAACATCGGTCTCAGGCACGGCGGAAACATCAACCAGAACAACAAAATCAACTACAACTCAGTCATGAACTACAGATTCCAGTTCCAAGGGATCGACATGAACGCGGACACCATGGGTGACGGCATCCTCGATTTCTCCCACGGCTTCAACAACGATGTCATGGAGTTCGCCGTGGACGAAACCATCGGTGTCCACGACGCACCTGTCGATTTCAACAACAACGGAAGCATCGACACCGCACCATACGAACGCAACCTCAACTGCGGCACCGGGACCACCGCGCCCTGCGGATCAAACGCAGATGGAAACTGCTACGACAGCACCTGCGACACCCTCTCAGACTACAACGACTGGGAAAACATCAACTGGCAAAGACTCGATCAAAGCTTCGATCGACAACCAGAAATCCAGATCATCCCATGCCAAAACTGGCCCGGAAAGCAGTTCGAGTAATCCACACGCTGGGCACGATTCGCGTTTCCTGCTATGATGGGCACACGCCCGGACCGAGGACTCGCAAGTGATCAAAATTCAACGCATCACCATGGATCACCCGCTCTACGAGCAAGAGGTCGCCCTGCGCACCGCCGTGCTCCTCAAACCCATCGGGTACACCATCGAAGACTACTACAACATGGCGCCGGGACGCGAAGAAAAATGCGAGCATTTCGTCGCCGTCATCGACCACCCGACCGGAGACACCGTCGTCGGCGCCGCGACCCTCTTCCCACCGCAACCTGGATCCAACGAAACTGCAGGCAAAGTCCAACAAGTCTGCGTGGATAAACAACGACAAGGCGAAGGCATCGGCAAAAACCTCATGATCGCGATCGAAGTCCGCGCATTCACAGAACTCTCCCTCCCAGGTCTCTACTGCCACGCCCAACTCTCCGCGATGCCCTTCTACGAAAAACTCGGCTGGGAAACCGGTTCCGATATCTTCCAAGAAGCCGGAATCGATCACAAACGCATGCAGATCGTCACACCACAACCATAAAAAACGCAGACTCCAACGCCAAGAACGCCCTTCAATCACCTCTCAAAGCACGATTGAACGAAAAAACATTGGTTTCGAGCCGCGTTTCCGATAGAGTATCGCATGGTCTCGACCAACCACACCTCTGATTGCCCAACCACCGAGAGCGAACGCCCCCTCTCAACGCGCGAGCACGCCGTCCGCTCCATCCTCACAAAGAGCGGCATCCGTTGCACGCGCCCGCGCCTGCTCATCTACGAAACACTCTGCGATTCCAAAGCACACCCCACCGCTGAAGAACTCCACCAGACCGTCAAACAATCCGCGCAAGGCATCAGTCTCGCAACAATCTACAACACCCTCGATCTGCTCGTCGACCACGGACTCGCCCGCCGCATCGCCAACCGCTGCCCAGGTTCAGGCGCAAGCCGATACGACGCAGACCAAGACCAGCACATCCACCTTGTTCTCAACGACGGCACAGTCCTCGACGCCCCCAAGCACCTGAGCAAACAACTCCACGACGCGATCCCACAAGAACTCATGGATGAACTCGCGAAACATGCAGGAGTAGACGCACTCAAAATCGAGATCGTCCAAGACTCCCCATCCAGCACCGAACACGCGCATTCGCATTAACCCAACCGTACTTAACCAACCGTGCTTACGCCGATTCAGCCGCCGCACGCACCGCGCTGGGACTCATAAGCAACCCAATCGGACGCTGCCCGCTCGACGCACTCATCGCGCGAATCGCCGCCGCTTGCGAATGCGACAATCCAAGCTTCTTGGACAACGAACGGAACGCAAGCTCACGCGGATCGACCCGCCGTTGCCCCATCGCCCGCATCCAAATACCAATCACAACCACGATCGCAGCCACCCCAATCCAAACCAACCAAGGCATCCCCCCGCCGCTGGTTGCTTGTGTCCCTTCAGGAACAAACAACTCCGTCGGACCCGCTTGCGCGATCAGCACCACCGCCCCGTTCATACTCCCGCTCAACAAACTCACCGTGCCCCCTCCATCATTCCCGCGCGATGACTCACCAGCATCCGATGCACGCATTGATCCGCACGACCACGCACCGCATCGTCCGTCTCGTGCAAGGTCATCTCGTTGAGTGTCGAAACCAATTCCCGCCAACCATCAAACCGCACGCTCAGCCGCCTTGCCATCCTCGGCTCAAGCACCCGCTGCGCCGCCCAAACCCCCGCGAGCCGATGCGACACACGCTGATCCTTGAGCATCGCGCCCAGATCCTCCGCCGCCCCCTCGACCAAGCTTCCCGTTTGACCCGACAACAACATCCGACGGATCGCGCTCGATCGCACCCGATGGTTCGCATCCCCCTTGTACTCAATCAACGAACCGATCGGTGTATGCACCGACTCGATCGCATTGGCAACCACCCGCTGATCATCACTCTCCAAACTCCGCAGTACCGCACGCGCCGCCGCGACCGAATCAATCGCGCTCAGCCCCCGCACCAACGAAGCCCCAACCCGCGCATCAAGCGTTGGTTCATCAACAAGCGAGAGCAGATCCATCTCAAACCGAGACTCAAGCCCCAGCGCCAAGATCATCTCAAGACCCACACCCCGTTTCGATGGTTGATGCAGCATCTCTCGGATCGAGCGCACGAAGCGTGCCGGATCGGTCTGATACAGCCGCCGCGCCTGCACGCGCGATGCGGGACTCGATGGGATCTCCATCGACAGCCGCTCGATTTCTTCGTTCGCAATCCGCCGCACCCACGCCGACCCCGAGCGTCCGTTGACACGCGCCGTTTCAAACCGCCGTGACCAGCTCCCCGATCCAACCCCAGGCCCAGCGCTCCCGACCGAAGACCACCGCATCGCCGCATGCCGAGCAATCGCGTCCTCTCCATCGTACAGATAATCCACCAGATCAAGCGGATCAGCAACACAGCACCCATACATCCGTACCAGCGCATCCGGATCCGCCATCGCAGATTCCATCTCACCACGCCGCAGCCCGCGATCCAGATCAAGCCCCGCGACCCAACGCAGATATCCAAGCTTGCTCTGCCGCTCAAGCGAACCAAACGCTTCCCTGCTCAGCATCGGAGCGCGTGGTTCGAGCACCACCGCACCATCAACCTGCCGAGTCGCAACACGCACCCGCTTGAGACCCTTCGCACGCTTCGGACGCACACAAAGGTGCATCTGATCCAGCACCGCGCAGTGTTCCGCTTCAGACTCCGCAACTTCCAATCGTGCCGACGCAACCCCCGCGATCGGATCGATCACCAACCACCGCAGCGCCCGCTCACGCAAGATCGGCGCAGGAGTCGTCCGCAGCACCGTCCGCATTGGCATATGACTCGGATGATTCCGCTCCCTGAGCAATCTCCGCATCTTCTCAAACGCACGCTTCTCGATCGCCGTCCCCCCCTGACGATCCATCAACAACAACGACGCAAGCAACGGCGATCTGCACCGATGACTCGAGAACGACCATGCCGCATCCGCGATCGCCGCGAGCATCGAGCACCGCTCAAGCTCAAGCACAGACGAATCACAGAGCATCCGAGTCACGCGCCGATCACGGATCTGCGCAAACTCCTCCCCAAGCATCTCCGCATCCAGATTCCCAAACATCCCAAGCACCATCGCGATCAACGCGCGATCCGCCGCGAGTCGAACCTTCGAGTGCTCATCGCAAAGCATGGAGCACACCATCACCCCAAACGCAGGATCATCCGTATCTTGTGCGATCGAAAGCGCCGTAATCCGCGCTTGCGCATCAGGATCAGCCGCCATTTCTTTGGTGACCTTGATCCACCGAGACCGCCCAAGCGAGAGCGCGAGTTCCCGAACCCCAAACGAAAGCTTGCCCCAACTCTCCGCGAGCGCGCGAAGCGCCGTGTCCCCATGCCGAGCTCGCCAACGATCCGACAACCCCGAAATCAACTCGATCGGCCCAAGCGCCCGCTCCGTAATCCCACTCCGACCATACCCTGCAATCTCAATCAAACGGATCGCAAACTGTTGGCATTCAACAGGTTCCCCAACCTTCAGCCCCTCGTCCAACGCCGCAACTTGAAAGCGCAAAGGCAAACCCAGCAAGTGCTTCATCGAATCATCAAGCTGTATCGGTGCGGACTTCAAAGACATTCTCATTTTCGGGCTGTGCTCGGGACTTGAATTTTTTTCGACAATCTTACCCAATATACCACTTCTAGTGTTTGAAAAAACAAAACACCTGCTATCTTGTACCAAATACGGAAATTCAAACCGAACTCCCTATTTTGGATCAATCATCCACTTCTCCCTTGGAGACCACAAGTTGATCCGATAACATCATCGGTTAAATCGCACTTTTTGCGAGAATCTCCGCGGGACAATCGCACACACCGGGCAGCCTTTTGTCAGCCCCCACTCCACATGGGAAGGAATCCATGGCAACCACCATCAACTCATCCACACGACTCCAGTCTTACCAAACTCTCCTCTACGCCCGATCTCTCCAACCTGAACTCTTCCAATATTCAGAGTCCCGCACAATCATCCAAGACTACTACACACTCAACATCGCCCTCATGCCAGGCTCACACGCATGCACCTTCACCTCAGTTGACGGCTGCGCCACCGAGCATGTCACCGACTACCAAGTAGGCAACTCGGACATCGGTCTCATCGAATCACTCCTCTGCTCCGCAGAGAAAGACTTCTCACAAAAAATTCCTCGCACCAAAATCAACTACATCACCGCCGCCCAAACCGAGCAGCTCACCCCACACATCTACAACGACACCTTCGAAGAACTCGACCAACACGCAAGAGATCAAGAAGCACTCACCCACCGCTGGAAAGACCAAGCAGGCGCATGCCTCTCACTGGTCACCACCCAACGCTTCGCGCAAGAAATCCACATCCAAGCGTACCACCTGATCGCCGCAGAGAACCTCGTCCTCCGCACGCAATCGATCTTCGAGCTCGTTTAACTCGCCCAAAGTGGACCTGCTATCGCTCAGGATTCTGAGGAAGCCGGAAGCTCACCCCAACCGAAGACCCCATCGGGGGGTAATCTATCTCAAGACGCATGCAGTAAAAATCTTCCGAAACCCACCCCATCGAGTCAAATGTCCGCTCGACAACCCGAGGGTAGTTGACGGTAAACGCGGTCGAAATATTCGCCCCGCGCCCAAGATCCTGTAATGATTCGTGCACCTGAATCCGAGTCTTGTCATCCTTTTGATTCCCAGAACTCCATGGATTACCAAACAGATTCACGCGTGGATCGATCAGCGGATACAAATCCTTGTGCACAAACAAATCAAACAGCAGCACCCGAGCAGGCATGCTGACCGATGAGAACATATACGCCTCATCATCCCCATCCTTCGCGTAACGCGATTCACACGATGGATACTGATACCCAAAGTACGCCGAAAACTCACCAGTCTTCCCAACCGGACCTGGACCAAGCTCGATATTGATCGTTTGCTTCCCCTTCTCAACACGAAGCTCAGGGATCACATCATCACAGAACTCACGCATCAACCCTGGACATCCCCGCTCCTCGCTATCAATCGGAACACGCACATTCGGATGCGACTCCTCATTCATCCGCACAAACCGGAACAAGTCCCAGCGATCAATCTGTCGCAGCCGCCGCACCCGCTTCAATCCCGTCACCTGCGCAATATCCAATCGCGCCGGATCATCTTTCGAAGGCGCTAAAAACTGAGCCGTGATCCGCGCATCCGCTTGGATCCCCCACAACCCCGTGCTCCCCTGATACACCAACTTTCGGCTCTTAATCAACTTGCTCTTGTCACTCCCCATCCCATCAAGCATCAAATCAAGCGACACCCGATCCCCGACATGGATCTGGATCATCTCCTCATACCGATCCATCGCGTCTTCGACCCGCCGAACCACCACCTCCGATGCGTTCGCTTCGCGCATGCTTGTGAGCAAGATCTTCATCCCCCCAGTCCCAGGGACCTGCTCGACCGCATCAAACGCGCACTTCGCGCCCACAATCTTCGCGATCTTCCAAGTCAGGTTCTTATTGAGTGAAAACCGTCGAGCCACATCCTGAGGACGAGTCGGATCACTCCCCACATCCCGAAACAAATCGATCAAAGCACCCCGAAGTTCGAGCACCGCATCACGACAATGGTCCTCAAACTGTGCAATCTCTGAAGTGTCCAAACAGAACCCCCAAGCGCTTCGTCATAAAAAATTGATCAATGCGTACTATAACAGATTCACCGCAAACAAGCAATAAATATCACTTCTTACTCCCCATCTCCATCCAACATACGGACGCGTTTCCATCCTTTTCACCTGACTTCCCATACATTTTCAACAAACCGTGCTCAAAAACACATCCAAGATCACCCACCAGAACTTCCC
>JARGNC010000224.1:603-3045 GCA_029212425.1 Phycisphaerales bacterium | reverse complement strand
ATCAATGCGTCTCGATCAGGAGACAGATTCATCGCGGCTTGCGTCGGGGTCGCGGCTCGTTCATCGGCGACGAGTTCAGCAATGGTCGTGTCGGTTTCGTGACCGATCGCGGCGACGATGGGAACGGGGCAATCGTGGATCGCTTTGGCGACGATGGGTTCGTTGAATGCCCAGAGGTCTTCGAGTGATCCGCCGCCTCGAGTGAGGATGATCGCGTCGATTCCAAATTGTTCGTGATGCTTCGATATCTGGTTGAGGGCGTTGGCGATCTGCGACTTGGCCTGATCGCCCTGGACTCTTGCATCGACGACGAGCATGTTGACGGCGGGGCAGCGTTTGTTTGCGGTGTCGAGGACATCTTGGAGCGCGGCGCCGGTCGCGCTGGTGATGATGGCGATTGACCGCGGGAAGATCGGGAGCGGCTTTTTGGTGAGTGGATCGAACCATCCCCTTGCGCGAAGGTCTTCGCAGAGTGCTTTGTAGCGTTGTTCGAGGTCGCCTTCTCCGACGGGTTCGAGTTTGTCAACGATGAGACTTAACCGTCCGCTTGGTGCGTAGTAGTCGAGCTTTCCTGTTGCGATGACCTGCTGGCCGTGGGTTGGAATTGAGCGAGATCGTTTCGCGGCGGATGCAAAGAGTACGGCGGAGATGGTCGCGTTCTGATCTTTGAGGGTGAAGTAGAAGTGCGTGCGATTGGTGACAGAACTGATCTCAGCGATGACGCGGACTTTGGTTGGGAAGGTGGATTTGATCGCGGATTCGATGGTCGAGGCAAGCTGGGTGACGGTGAGCGGTTTCTCTCCAGGTGTAGAAAGACCCCGACTGCTTTGTGCAGCCGGGGATCGGTCTTTCCGGGTCATTTTGCTTGGATCAAATGGAAGGCGGTTGGTCACGCCTGTAGTTTACGCGTTTATTCGTTGGAAGCGAGTTCTTGGCTTGCTTCCTCAGACGATGCTTCGTTGCGGGCTTCAACTCGTGCAACGACATCCGATGCGGTGCCAAACGGCAGCGAGATGCGGACTGGTTCGTCACTATTGAGCAGGTTGCTCGCGATTGAACGGGCGTTTGTATCGTCAGCGTTGACTTGCTCGTTGGATTTGCCGCGAGGGACATCGGCAGGGATGCGGAAGCTTGCGGCTGGTTCTGGGAGCGATGCGTCTGCTCTCGAGTCACTGGATGAGCGTGAGTTGGTGAAGGATTTGACGCCGTAGAACCCGTTGTTGCGGAGCCAGTTATGGCGAGCGACTTCGAGGATCTTCATGAGTTTCTCGACGCGCTCGATGCGGTTGTGACCAAAGATGATGTGGTTGGTTTCGAGTGTGACGCCGTTGAACAGGAGGTTGGCGATGTCCTCGTTGCCTTCGGGGAGTGGAACGAATGGATCGATCGAGAACACGCCGTCGAATGCACGAATCAGGATTCGTGCAGGTGCGTCTTGCCCCCCCATTGCTTCGCGTTGTGATCCATTCCAGGTGACGGATCCATCTGCGTCTTGTGTGCCTGCGAGGTCTCCGGTTTCGAAGCGGTTGAATCGGACTTGTACGCCACGGGTTTCGGTGGTTGGGTATCCTGCAGGGTTGATCTCGATGATCTTGGTCGGACGGATGGAGGCGCTGGTGTACTGAGCGTTTGCGGAAGTCGCGCAGAGAACTGCGAAAAGTGCTGCGGTAAGTTTGGTTGTCATCTTTGAACTCCGAGGTGTTTTCGCGCTGGGTGGTCATGTGCCGAGGACGGCGCGGGGGATGACCAGACCACCAACTAGAATGTACCACAGGAACAGACGGATCAAAGCGGATCGGCATCGCAATCCGTACAAACTGCTGCGATTCAAGGGTTAGCGGACTGGGCGGTTGAACGCGGAGGCGGTTGTTGTCGATTATCGGGAGTTGCGGAAGCTACACCGCTGCAGGGACAAGCTGGGAATACGCATCGACCGTTGCTCCGATATGGGTGGAGACCTTACGATGGTCGCGGATGTTGGACCATGCGTTTGTGCCGAGTGTTCGCGCGCGGTCTTTGTCGGCGATGAGATCCTTGAGCGTGTTCGACCACTGGGTTCTGCTGGATCGGTGGACGATCGCGGCGGTATCGTTTTCTATGAGACTGGTGCTCTGCTCTGCGGTTGATGCGATCACACACATCGCATTGCCCATCGCTTCGTACAGCAGAGAACGATGTTCGTGGATGGTGTCGGGGTAGATCAAGAAGTCCGCGTTGAGCGCGAGGTCGCGTTGCTCTTCTATTTTGTCGATCAGTGTAATTTGGCTCAGCGCGTTTGCCTTCTTGGCGCGTGCCCAGAGTCCTGAACGCTGGGCGGCGTGGAGATTGACGAAGAAATGAATGTTCTCGTTTCCTGAGATTGCGTCGAGGATGCCATCGAATGCAGCGGTACATTCTGCTTTGGCTCTTCCTGAGGAATGGAAAACAATCGAGATCCCATGA
>JARGNC010000224.1:0-593 GCA_029212425.1 Phycisphaerales bacterium | reverse complement strand
ATGATCTTCTCTGAGGATCTTTCTTGGTGATGACGGCGCCGGGACCCCCCAAGGCGCGACCTGGATCGGTAGTCTTGCTCCAGAGTCAATCGCGGCGCGTTCGATGGTTTTGTCCGGCGCGGTGATCATGCAGTTGAGTGGTGTGTTTTTGATGAACTGGGTGGCTCTCGGAATCAGACCGGCACGCCAAAGCTCGAGAACCATCGCGGAGTTGAGTGACTTCGCGAGTTCTTGAGCGAGCGCCCAGGACTGACCTCCGAAGGCATGGACGATGTTCCAGTCATCAAGCCCGCGATCGGTGGTGAGCTCGCGGATGATGTTTGCTGCTCGGATTTTGAGTGTGAAAGAAAGACCCCGGTCCTTGTATTTCACCTGCGGAGCGAGCACTCCGAGCTTGGTCGTTTTAAACACGCCGAGGTCTGGGACGACGAGGCGGGTTTCGATCCCTTCATCGAGAAGCCCGATTGCAGTGCGTTCGAGCATCGCGCGTTCGTGCTGAGCAAAGAGACGATCAACGATGAGCAATGCACGCATGGCCGTCCTCGGAAGGGCTTAGGCGTTGTCAACGACGCGGTAGTTGAGTTGGGGCGCTT
>JARGNC010000015.1 GCA_029212425.1 Phycisphaerales bacterium | reverse complement strand
GCGGACGATGTGACATTGTTGAAGCTGGAGTTTCCGCTTGTCAGGGTTGCGGTTCCTGCGCCAGCGGTGATGTGGCCGCCGAGGATTGTTGCGGTAGAGAGTGTGAGCGATCCATTGTCAAGAATGATCTGGCCTCCACCGGTTTGGTCGATCGTGATCGAGGACACCTCCATTATCGCGCCATTGGAAACCCGGAAGATACTGTTGTTGGTTTTGGTGTTGGTGTTGAGGAGAAGCGTTTGGCCGGCCACATCCGCGATGACCTGGCCATTGTTGATGATTGGTGCTTGGATTGTTCCAAAACCTTGAATGCTGTGGGAAGCGGTGTTTGTGATCGAGACGCTTGGGTCGATCGTTCGCAGAATTGCTCGGCTTCCGATCCCTCCAAGCACTAGCGATCCCGTTCCATTGAAGAATGTGTTGTTCTGTGCTTCGATGTTGGTTGAGAACCCGCCGTTGGTTGGGTTCAAGCGGAGAACACCGTTGTTGTTGATGCTGTTGAAGATGTCAAGTGCTGCGCCGCTGTTGATATGTCCTTCGCCTCCGAGTTGAACGGTATCGAAGATGCTGGTCCCGGTGGTGATGGACCACTTCGATCCCGGTATTGATCCGGAGCTTGTGATCGTGCCATTAGCGATGGATGTATTGAGCAGATTGAGCTGGCCATCGGTGATCTGGATGATTCCGGACGCATCTTGCGTGATCGTCAGCGAGACAAGGTCCATGGTCGAACTGTTGGTAACTTCCATCAGATTGTTGTTGGTCCACGCAGCATCGCGGATATCGAGTGTTGCTGCTGAGGTGTTGGATCGAACGACTCCGTTATTCACGAAGTCTCCAGAGATTCGTCCAAACCCGTTGATGGTGTGGTTTACACCATTGGTCGTTGTAGCGGACGAAGTGAGTATCGATCGAGTCCCGATCCCGTTGAGTGTGAGCGTGCCGGATCCGGTGATCGAGGAAGGGGTGCGCATATTGAGTGTTGTCGAGAATCCACCATTGGTGGGGTTGATCACGATGAGTCCGTCGTTGACGACCCCGCCGTTGATTCCGATGGAGGTTCCTGAGTTGAGGTTCAGGGTGCTCATCGAATCGAGCATGTTCAGCGAATCAATGTCTGCAATACTGATATTGAGCGTTGCGGTGTATGATGCGCCGAGGTTGAACACAGCTGACTCGCTGATCGTGGACGGGACATTCCCCCCAGCCCAGTTTCCTGGGACATTCCACAATCCTCCAGCGGGGTTGGTCCAGTTGATAGACTGTCCAGATGCGGAACCTGCGAGCAAAAAAACAGCGAGCGATGAGGCGGCGAGGGTCTTCATTTGAGTTCTCTCTCTCTTGAAAAGATCAATGTCCATGTGCGTGTACTAAGCGTCTATTGTATTGGGGTTTTTCATCCATTCCAATAAAAAACCCCGCTCGGAAGCGGGGTTTTTCGTGATGTTTGTATGAAGTAAGTATCTATTTTAGCCGCGATGCAGGCTTGAGGTCTTAAGGGCAACCGTTCCCGAACGCCGCGAGGAATGCGGAGACATCGAGGAAGTTGAAGTTCCCGTCTTGCTGGAAGTCAGCGAGGGGTTCTTGGTTTCCGAATGCCGCGAGGAACGCGGAGACATCGAGGAAGTTGAGGTTGCCATCGCCTGTGATGTCAGCGGGGCACGGGTTGGTCGAGTTCTCGCATGAAACGAGTTCGATGCTGACGGCATCAACCGCTGCTTCAACCACTGAGCCGGCGCCGGTGTCGCCAGCGCGGAAACGGATGCGGACTTGGTTGGATGGATTGGTGAAGATCTGTGAGAGATCGAACGAGTAGGTGTTCCATCCGCCGCCGGCAGCTGGATCACCTGGCCCGATGGAATCGAGTGCTTGCCATGATCCGCCGTTGTTGTTGGAGATGTCGATGAAGATGGTGTCGTCAACTTCTCCGATGTTGTTGGAGTACCAGAGGTCGTAGGAGAGTGTTGGTGTGCCTTCTCCTGTTGCGTCCATTGCTGGTGATGTGAGGGTGGTTGTCCCGCCGTCAACATCGGAGTTCCCTGCGACATTGTCGGTCAGGTAACAGCGTCCCGAACCATCGGAGTCGGTTGCGGGATCACCGCGTCCGCCTCCGCCTGCTGGGATGCCTCGTTCCCATGCGCCGTCATCGACGCTTCCTGAAACGGACCATCCTGTGTTGGTTTCAAAGTTGTCTGCGAAGACTTCTGTGAATGATGACGCGACCGAAGCGGTGTAGACGCTCGATGGTGCGTTCGCTGGGAGTGTTTTGACGAGTCCTTCGTTGTCGGTCACTCGGAAGAAGTACTGGAGCGTTTGTCCACACTCGATCGCGGGGGTCATCGCTGTTGCGGATCCATCCGGATTGGGGTTCATGAAGACCGGCGTGAATCCTGTGCCGTCGGTATCGACGAACATGTGGATGGATTCGAACGATGCACCATCGCGTGTGATGATGTTGACGCTGATTGGATCGCCTCCGTCTGGGGAGACAGTCTCAGGCTGGTCGTCGCGTTGCTGGAGCGCGAAGCTGTCAAGCTCCGCATCAAGGCGCAGCAAGAAAAGACCACGCTCGATGTCAGAAACGATGATGGTGCCTGATGGCATGAACGGGTAGTTCGACCAAGCGCCGTTGAACTCTGCAGCATCTGATCCAGGGTAGCTGTCAAAGTATGCAATCTCGGTTGGATTGACAGGGTCCAGACCATCAAAGACACGGAGTCCTGAGCGGTAGTTCGATTGGTAGATCACATGATCTCTTGTGTAGAGGTTGTGGTCGATCGCGGCTTTGCCTGTGGTGTAGGTGCCGAGGAAGACTGGGTTGGTTGGGTCTTCGACATTGAACACACGTGTGGTCGTGACGGAAACAGAGTTTCCTTCGTCGAGTTCATCGTTGAGGTAGAGAATCGAGCGGTCTGTGGAGAGCCAGCATTGGTGGGAGTATCCCGCGCTTGGGTAAAAGATGGTCGCGAGTGTGACGGTGTTGTTGGGATCGGTGACATCCGCGATGCGGAGACCGGTTTCGGAGAACCCTCCTGAGAATCCAGAAGCGAGGAACGCGAGTTCGCGTCCTGCAAGTGGACCGTCGTGCCAAGTGACGACCTGCGCGTCGTGGACATACATGTCGGTCCATCCACCGTCGATGGAAGGGAGCGCTGGGTTGGAGAGATCGATGTTGATGAGTCCGCCGTTGCCGATGTTGGCGCCTGCGAGCCAGAGTGATCCGGTTTCTTCGTTGGTGATGATGTTGTGTGTGGTGTTGTAGCCGCCACCGGTCCAGTTGCGGACGAGGGTGACATTCCCGTTGTCGATGTCGGACAAGTCCATGACTTGGATGCCTGAGCCGCCTTCGGAAACGCCGTAGGCGTATTGTCCGACGACTTTGACATCGTGCCAGAGCGAGACTGGTCCTGTGACAGTGTCGATCACGACTGGATTGATCGGGTCGGTGATTTCGACGAATCCGAATCCGCCTTCAACACCCATGATTGCGTATTCGCGTCCGGATGGTGAGACATACCCCCAGCAGTCGTTGCCGGAGGTGACATTGACGCCTGGGAAGTTGTTGAGTGGGATGTTCGCGAGCAGGGTCATGTTCTGCATGTCGAACAAACCGCGTGCTTGTGTGTCATCGTTTGCGGTCCAGATCGGTCCGAATACAGGAGGTTGTTGTGAGAGGAGTTTCCGATAGTCGTCATCGTGCGCGTTTGCGGTTGATCCAACAGCGAGAGAGATGATGAGGGCGGTTGACAATGATCGCCGGGAGGGCAAATGACGCATCGGGATTCCTTTCAAGAGCGGCTGAGCATGACTTGCTCAGCGCGTGCAGATACAGTTGATGTCTCGATTGAGACAGTATCTTATTCGCTAAATCGTCGTTTCCGGTTGCTTTTTTTGCTCATTTCGGAGAATCTTGGTGTGAATTGGACAACTTTCTCGTATGACTCTTCCATGGAGATTGTCTGATGCACACCCCCTTCTATATTCGGCTCGTGTTCGCGCTGATAACCGTCCTTGCGTGGTCGAGTTGTGCGATGGGACAAGACGAATCAGTAGAACAAGATTCTCCGTCAATCTTGCTCGCGGATGACACCGTTCATCCAACGATGACTGTTCGGTGGACCACAAACCAAGGCGAGCGCGAAGTCTCTGGGAAGATGTCGTATGGACCTCCCAGCGGCGGCGAAGTCTTGCAAGGCGATACGAATGGTGAAGCTGGGAATGTTCGAGCGTACCTCGCGCTGGGTGGTTCGCGCGTCGATACTGGCGCGGGACATCCCAACGGCATTGTGGTCCGGACTGGACTGACCAAGGTTGAGAGCGGCAAGCCGTTCTTTGAAGACATCAAAGCGGGTGGGTTCATCGAGATCGAAATCGAGGGGGTCGTGCTCAACCAGCCAATCAAATACCATGAGGGAACGGGGATCATGCACCTCAAATACGCGATCGGTGATCTCCTCGCGTGTTCGCTCCCTGGAACCGCTCGCAACCAGTACCTGCTGTCAGATCCGAAGGACACACTCGGAGGGCGCGTCGTCGCAGGAGTCAACGCGACCCCAGGCGCATTGTCCGGCAAAAGCAAGTGGGGTGGATCGTTCGAAGTGACGATTGATGAAGACGATCCAACGCGGATGGGTTTTGTGGCGCGCGTACCTTTCGGCTTGCTCCGGCATCTGCAGGACCCGTGGGAGTCCACACTGCCCAACACATTCTTTGAACCGATCCACCTCCACGCGGAAGCGGAGTTGTTGCAGGTTTGGGCGACGCCCTTTGATCGCGAGTGGATTCTTGAAACCAATGAGCCAACCAATACGCCAAGCGATGAGTCCAGCGATGATGATGAGGACGATTCCGATGAAGGCACACGCGAAAGCGACGGATAACCCGCCTCTTGCGTAGAGTGGTGCATGTCGATACTCAATCCATCTGATCAACGCGCACTCGACGCGGCGTACGAACAAGCACTCAAATCACGCGATGAGGGTGGGATCCCGATCGGATCAGCATTGATCGCGCCTGACGGAACGATTGTCGCCGTGGGACACAACGAGCGCGTCCAGAGCGGAGATCCCACAGCACACGCGGAAACGGTGTGCATCCGGAATGCGGGACGACGGCGCGATTGGCACCAGCTCACCCTCGCATCCACGCTTTCGCCATGCGCCATGTGCACAGGGACGGCGGTGCTTCATCGAATCCCACGCGTCGTGATCGGAGAACACGAAACTTTCCTGGGGCGCGAGGACTGGCTCAAGCAAGAAGGCGTCGAGGTGTTGCTCGCGGAAGACGAGCGGTGCAAAGAGTTGATGCGTGCGTTTATCTCGGAGCGTCCGGATCTTTGGAACGAGGATATCGGTGTTCCTCCGGAGTGTTGAGCATTAGACAGTGCCGTACATCCGATCGCCGGCGTCACCGAGTCCGGGGACAATGTACCCGTTCTCGTCCAATCGCTCGTCGAGCGCTGCGCAGTAGATTTTGATGCCTGGATGATCTTTGTGCAATCGAGCGACCCCTTCGGGAGCGGCGACGAGGCAGATCATTCGTAGATCCGTTGCGCCTGCGTCTTTGAGCATGGTTAATGCTGCGGATGCGGAGCCGCCAGTCGCGAGCATCGGATCAACAAGGATCACCGGTCCAGCGTCGAGATCCTTTGGGAGTTTGTTGAGATACGCGATGGGTTCGAGGGTTTCTTCATCGCGAGCGAGTCCGAGGTGTCCGACGCGTGCTTCGGGCATGACTTCAAGCATGCCATGAATCATCCCAAGTCCTGCGCGGAGAACGGGGACGATGGTGATTGTTCCGATGAGCTGCTGAGCGGTGGTTTTGGTCACGGGGGTTTGGACTGGGATGGGTTTGGTTTTGAATGATCGTGTGACTTCGTAAACCATCAGTCCTGCGATTTGAGAGAGGTGGGCGCGGAAGAAGCGGTGGTTGGTTGCTTGATCGCGGATGGTTGCCATCTTGTGAGCGATGAGCGGGTGATCGAACACGATGAGCGCGGGGGTGTCTTGTGCTGCACTGTCTGAAGTTTGGGTGGTTGGCATGACTGAGTGTATCGCGGATTGGTGGGAGGGGTAAGAAAAAACCCCGAGACCGGGATGGTCTCGGGGTTGAGATGTTGGATCAATCAGTCGGCTCACAGGAGCCGAAGATGATTACGGGCAGCCCTTGCCGAATGCAGCGAGGAATGCGGAAACATCGAGGAAGTTGAAGTTCCCGTCGTCGGTGAAGTCAGCGGAATCCTTCAAGTCACCGAATGCGGAGAGGAACAAACTCACATCGAGGAAGTTGAGTGAGCCGTCGCCGTTCATGTCAGCTGGGCATGTTGATGCTGCTGCTGGAACGATCGCTGCGAAGGAGATGTCCGAACCTGCTTTGAACAGGCCGACGGTTGCGTCGCCTGAGACAGGTGGGGAATCTGTTTCGAACCAGTAGTTGTACATGGTGCCCCAGCGGACTGCGTTGCCCCAGACATTCTGTGATTCGGTTTCGGTGTTCCAAGTGATTGCGTTGCCACCTTCGACTGGAGCCCAGTCGGCTGGGCTGACATTCTGGTCGACTGTTGAGTGGTAGTCGATGTCATGGAAGCCGTGGTTTGAGGTAGCGGTGTTCACTGGAACCGAGAATGATGCAGCGGACTTGTCGGAGTTCTGGTTGTACAGGCCGTAGTCGTAGCGCCATGTGCCGTTTCCGAGGTCGGTTGCTTTGGATGCAACGATGAGGCGGCCGTCACCTGGAACATCTTGCTCAGTGATGACAACATCAGCGTTGTGTGATTGCCAAGCGTAGATTGCTGGGACTTCGCGGAATGTTTGACCAGTGGTGCTTGCGTTGAAGCTTGACTGGTTGATGATCAGACGCTTGTAGGAAGCGTTGTTCATGTTGGTGCCGAACTCGAAGTCTTGCTTGTGGATATAGACGCCTTCGACATAGAAGGTTGCTGTGGAATCTGCGATGTCAGTCTGTTTCACCTGAATGCGTTTAAAGATGGAGTTGCCACCTTGGTTGATGCCGGTGTATGGGTAAAGGTAGTCACCTGTGAATGGGTTGACTTCGGTGCGAGGACCGAGGTCGCCTTGGGTGCCGTTGAGACCTGCACCGTATGGGTCAGAGCAACCTGAACCGAGGTGGGAGAAGTCGCCGTCACCTTGACATGGCTGACAGACCGAACCTTGGAGCGAAGCGAATGAGTGCTTCACTTGGGTGACACCGAGTTGCATGAGGCGCTCGGTTTCGTTGTCGTATTTCCAAATGGTAACGGCAATAACAGGGTGGTTTGGAGTGTTATCAATCCATTCCGCTGGTGAGGTACCGATGTTACAAGCTGTTGTGCCAACTGAGTATGCGCGGATGCCACCGATGACGCCGTAGTTATTCACGCTGGGCATGTCACCACAGATGACGTCAGGGGTTGCCATAGCGGTACCGGTGCAGGCAGCCATTACGGCCGCGAGAGCGAAACGATTCATGTTTATTCCTCCAGAAGGATATTTGGGGTTGTTTGTCTGTTCAGATTACAGGGAATTGGGTCCAATTGGTAGCCGAATTCGGATGGATTGGGCAGAATTCACCGACAAAATTGAATGGTTATCGGTCTTAAGGGCATCCCTGACCGAATGCTGCGAGGTATGCGCTGATATCCAAGAAGTTCAGGCTCGAATCCTCGTTCCAGTCCGCTGTGGAGGAACCTTCGCTAAATGCAGCGATGAAGGCACTGATATCAAGGAAGTTCAGTGATCCATCGATAATCAGGTCCGCAGCACACTCCGCAACAACCAAGTCGCACGGTGCGTCGTTATCAAGGTAGGACAGGATCCGATCTTGGACGCGAGGGTGGAATCGCAGGTCGATGTTGGAGAGTCCGCCGCTGCAGAGGTGGCAGTATGACATGATGGTCGCGTCTTGTGACAGCGAGCAGTCTCCGTCTCCACAGCCGTCGATTTGAGGTGTGTATCCGTCGTGGGTGTGTCCTGAACCGAAGTTGTGACCCATTTCGTGAGCCGCGACGATGACATCCCAGTTGTTGTGCGAGTTGTCTTGGAGCGGGTTCGGGAAGAATCCATCGAGGTTGGCGCTGACACCGACTCCCCAGAAATCATCACAAGCACCTGGGAGGTACGCAACACCGCCGCCGAGCGAGCGTGCGCTGAGGCCGTGAACGATCTCGCGTTCAATATTTGCTTCATCTCCGGAGTTGAACTCGTCTTGAACATCGTCGAGGAAGTCGATGATGTCTGATCCGCCGTAGGGATCGTTGTTGGATGCGTAGGTGCGGAGGAACGGGATCGAGAGGGTCATATTGACATCCCGATCGTAGATGGTCGAGATAGCTGCGATGAGCGAGGACGCGTACGAAGCGGACGCGGTGGTGTTCCCACCGAAAAGCCATGAGGTGTACTCGTAGTCGGTTTCGACTGCGATTTGAGCGTTGCGTTGTGGTGGGGTGCCTTGCGGTGCGACGAATCCGTCGTGTCCGATGTAGTCATCTGCGATTTGCAATCCGAGTGGGTTGAACTTGGGGTTGTTGATATCGACCGCACAGTTTTGTCCTGCAGGTTCAAGCTCAAGCATGCTCGATGGGAAGATTGCGAGATCCGAAGCGGTTTTGGCTTTGCCGTTGAACTTCCCTGCGGAGATCACATGGGATTGTCCGTCAACTTCAAGGTATCCGGAAGTTCCGAACTCGGTGATGGAGATGTAAGCGACATTTGATGGATCACCTGCGATGTGTCCTCGGAGATGCACATCTCCGGAGAGATCGATCAGGTGCTCGTTGCCCTGTGCATCTACGGAAACGATTCGTGCGCCAGGAGCGAATGGGGTGAATCGCTTAAGGTCGAGATCAACCAATGAACCATCCTGGAGTGTGACGCTGAGTTCCACCGCGTCTCCCAAGCGGACCTGTGTGAATGTGCCTGCATCGGTCAACGCGGCGCGGGTGGTGTTGACAGGGACAGAGTGGGCGTGAGGTGCGGCGGCTGCGTTGATGCTCAAAGCAGCGGTCGCGGCGAGAGCGACGATAGATGATGGACGCATTGGTCAATACTCCGGTTTGGATGGTGGGGCAGACCTTCGTAAGCTTGACGAATCATGTTTGGCGAAAACGAAAACCAACGCACAACAGTCACGCACTTGGTGTCTGATCCGGTTCGAAAAGATGTGAAAACACACAACGCGGGGAGAGCTCCCCTAACCAACGAGATTCGGTAATGGGATTGGGTTGGTTCCCTGAGTACCGATTTTTCTGCGATATGCCCGGTTTTGAGCTTGAATTGATCCTTCTCGAGGACCCCACAGCACATACACAGCATGAAAAAACCCGCCGATTGGCGGGTTTGTAAGGCTTTTGATATGCAATCGGTCTTTAGTCGTCTTCATCATCGTCGATGAGCGGTCCCATGGATTCGGGTTCCGGCTCTGGTTTCGACTTACAGGTCAGCAGAATCGCTGCTCCACCGATCGCTGAGATCGCGGAAGCGACGAGGATCGCGAGTTTCGCATGCTCGAGGTGGGATGCACTGTTTGCGTATGCAAGGTTCGCGATGAAGATTGCCATGGTGAATCCGATGCCGCCGAGCATGCCTGCTCCGAGGATGTGGCGCCACGAGACTCCTCTTGGGAGCGACGCGATACCCATAACACACGCGAGGTAGCACAGTGCGATGATTCCGAGTGGTTTACCAACGGAGAGTCCGAGGATGATCCCGATCGCTGCAGGGTCGGAGAGGTTTTCGGTGACCCCGCCATGGATTGGGATACCCGCGTTCGCGAGTGCGAAGATCGGGATGATGACGAACGCGGCCCATGGATGGAGCACATGCTCGATCCGGTGGAGCGGTGGGAGAACCATTCGCGAGTTGTGAATGATCGCGTTGACCGCAGCGCGTCGTTCGGAAGATTCGGTGACATCGAACTCCGGATCATCATGCGCGTTTGCGAACACATCGAGCGCTTTGCGTGTCGAGAATACATAGTTGACCGCGTTGACGCGAGCGTGCGCCGGGATGGTTGCAGCGAGGAGCACGCCTGCGATGGTTGCGTGGACGCCGGACATGTACACGAAGTACCAGAGCGGGAGACCCAGCACGAGGTAGAGCGTGATCCAGCGGACTCGCAGGACATTCATGAACATGAGGATCGCGACGACGGTTCCCGCGTATCCGAGGTATGCCATCTCAAGGTTTTCGGTATAGAAGACCGCGATCACGACCAGTGCGCCAAGGTCATCGACGATCGCGAGACTTGTCAGGAAGACTTTGAGCGAGTTGGGGATGCGTGAACCAAGCATCGCGAGGATACCGACGGCGAACGCGATGTCGGTCGCCATGGGGATACCCCAGCCGCCGATGGTTTCCTTTCCGAAGTTGAACGCGACGAAGATCAGTGCGGGACCGATCATGCCGCCGAGTGCGCCGAAGATTGGGAGCGCGGCTCGCTTGGGTGAAGCGAGCTCGCCACAGAGGATTTCTCGTTTGATTTCAAGACCAACGACGAGGAAGAAGATCGCCATCAGGAAGTCATTGATCCACAGCGCTGAGGAGTGCTGTTGGTACCACATCGGTTCTTCGGTCACTGGTTGCCAGCCGTGCCCGCCGTGTCCGCCATCGTCGTGGTGGTCGTCGCCGACGACCATGGAGAGGTCTTCGACGGTTTCTTCGATCGCGTCTGCGGCGTCTTCGATAGGTGAATCGTCTGCTGATTCGTGATTGTCATCATCGTGTGATGAGGAGTGGGGATCCGATGCATGAGTATCGACATCGCCGTGCCCAGAATCAGCATGGTCTGGCGCGATTGAGACTGCGATGGTGGTCTTGGTCTCGTAGAAGATTTCGTTGTAGGAATCAGCGTACTTTGAGTTTGCCCAGATCATCGCGATCGCGGTCATGAGCAGGAGAACGATGCCGCCGGAGCTTGAGAGCTTCGCGAATCGCGTAAACGGACGCGCCAGCCGCTCACCCGGTTCGGGATTGAGGTCGCTGGCAGCGGTTGGGATATGGTGATCGTCTGACATGCCTGATACTCCTGAAGATTCGACCGGGTAGTTCGCCCTACTCAAAGGGCGATCGCCGAGGATGGTTCAGTCTTCTATCGGGCGTTGTGAAGGGGGTTGTTGACCGTGGAGGGGGTCTGATTGTGAAAATAGGCAAGCAATACCACGATCCGAGCATCATGGAGCGGGGGGCGGCGATTTCTGCGCTGCTATTGCTGGAATGGGTATAAGCCGGGGAGATCGAGGATCTGGGTCAGCTCGTCGAGTGTCTGGATGCACGACGATGCAAGCGATGGGTCGAGCAGGTCCGACTGGGTGATCTCGTCGGGATAGGTCCGTGTGACGAACTCGACGAGCTTTGCGTGGAGGTCGTCATTGAGGATCACGCCTTGATGGACCGCCGCGAGTTCGGTTGAGGAGAGCGGGACGCGGAGACGCAGACATGCGGGACCACCGCCGTTGCGCATGGACTCGCGGACATCGAGGTAGTGCGCTGTGTTGATCGGGTTTGAGTCATCGGCGAGCATCGATTCGATGAACTTGGCAACGCGTGGGTTCTCGGTGGTTTCGAGTGGAGCGATGAGCGACATCGATCCATCTGGGAGGGTGACGATCTGCGAGTTGAAGAGGTAGGAGGTGACCGCGTCTTCGAGGGAGAAATCGGTGTCGTGCGCCTCGATCGCGATGAGCGGCTTCCCAAGCGGTGTCGCGAGATCGGTCAGCATCGAGCGGGAGGTCGCGAACGCTTGCTCGTGGTAGAGGAACACGGACTCGTTCCCGGTCGCGATGACATCGTTGTGGAACACCCCAGCGTCGATCGCATCGGGATGCTGGCGCGCGTACACGACTTTCGATTGATCAAGCTTGTGCGTTCGAGCGATCGCTTCGCACGCGGCGCGCGTTTGGCGCGAGGGGTAGTTTCTTGCTGAGTTGGAGGGATCGTGGATGTCTACGCCGTAGACAAAGAGTTCGATCCCTGGTTGATCGTGGGACGCTGCGAATCGGACATGATTCGCGGCTCCCTCGTCGGCAAAGCGTGCTTGATCCGGGAGCGGATCGTGCACGACAAAGTGTGATGGGTCTTTGAAGATCATCCGCAGTGCGCGCGTGGTGGTTGGGTGTTCGATGGAGCGGTGCAGGTTCGAGACCAGATTCGCTGGGGTCATGTGGACTTTGTTGTCCGCAGTGTCCGGGCTCGGAGAGACCGTCGCGGCGTTGGCGGCCCACATGCTGCTAGCGCTCCAGACCGCCGCGAGGATGGTGGGGTCCGCGTCGCGTGCTTGTGCGAGGAGGTGGGCGTCCGATCCTTCGAAGCCAATTTTGCGGAGGAAGCTCAGGTCTGGTCGCTGCTGGGGTGGGATGACGGCTTGGGTGAGGCCAAGGTCCATGAGCGCTTTCATTTTCGAAAGACCCTGGAGCGCGGCGGCTTTGGGTTTGGAGATCCCTCCCGCGTTGGAGAGCGAGGCGATGTTGCCCGCGGAGAGTCCCGCGTAGTTGTGGGTTGGGCCGATGAGCCCGTCAAAGTTGACTTCTTGGTACTCGGATTGTGGCATGTCAGAGGGTAGGAGGCATGCGCGGCGGAACGGGTTTCCCCTGCGGGTCAGTTTGCAGATCCGGGACCGGTTCTTGGGTTGAAAGATGTTCGAGCTGCTCTGCGATGTCGTGGACATTGTCCAGACGAATCCCCGCTTCGTCGACGAGATAGCCTTCCCACAGTCGGTGACGGCGCAGGAGCTGGGCGCCTGTTGCGAGCCCGGTTTTGGTGAGTTCGAGCTGGGAGCCGTGGTTGATGATGAGGTCTTGGCGTTCTGCAGCTTGGATGACCTGGTTGAGGTCTTTGATGTGCATGGTGAGTTCGATGGTTGTCGTCGGTGATCGGGTGATCCCCATCTCGCTGGCGCGGTAGAGGGTGCCGATGAGGTCTTCGATCGCGATGGATCTGCGGAGGGATCGTTGTCTGCGGGATTTGGCGATCAATCCGTGTGATGGGGATGCGGCGGCCGCGATCGCGACCATTGCTCCAGACACGGTGCTCATCATCCCAGCGGCGTTGAGGGACGAGGGCATCCCGAGCATCTCAGGGACAAACGATGCGAGTAGGTATCCGATGAATGCGGAGGACACCGCGAAGACCGCGCTGAGTTTGATCTGGGTCGAGAGCCGATCCGTGCACAATCGCGCGGTCGCGGCGGGGCAGATGAGCATCGCGATGACGAGGATCGATCCGACTGCTTCAAACGACGCGACGGCGCATGCGGCGGTCATGACCATCAGCAGGACGGTAATGAGTCCCGCGTGGATGCCTTGGGTGGTCGCGAGTCCGGGATCGAATGACGCGATGCGGAGTTCCTTGTGGAGCGCGAGTTTGAAGATGAGCACAAGAACAGTGAGTCCGATCAGCGTGGTGACCTGCGTCGGGATCGCGCGGAGTGTTTCGATGCTCAGGAGTTGGTCCCATTGGTTGGGCGCGACAAAGAAAAGAGTTTCGAGCTGTCCATAGAGCACGCAGTCCGCGTCGAGATCGACATGGTCTGCGGACGCTTGTTCGAGCATGAGCACGCCGAGCGCGAACATGACGGAGAACACAACCCCCATCGCGGCGCCGGGTTCGACGCGTCCGAGTCGTTTGACAAGCTCGATGAGCGCGACGGTGATCAGTGCTGATGCGCCAGCGCCGAGGAACATGACCACCGGTGAGCGCGACGATGAGAGCAAGAACGCGGCGACCAATCCTGGGAGCACGGCGTGTGAGATCGCGTCACCCATCATGGATTGTTTGCGGAGGACGAGATGGTTGCCGATCAATCCACAGGAGAGGGCGACGCAGATTGCGGAGGTGAGTGGGAAGAGATCAAAGCTGATCAACTCGCGGATGAGATCTGGGATTTGGTTGGAGATCATGACCTGGCCTCCTGCGATGCGTGATCGAGGTGGAGACCGCTTTCACGGATTTCGCGTTCGAGCCGTTGGATGAGTTGATCGTCGAGGACATGCTCGACAAGGTCCACGGACCAATCCACATGCGACGGTGCGATATCCGCGAAGGAGATCAGATACTGCTCCCAGAGCATGTGATTCCGATGTACTCGGCGTCCTCGCTCGAGCCCGCGTTTGGTCAGCGTGCTCGAAGCGCTGAGCGAACTTGTGAATCCCAAAGCGCGGAGCATGACGCGGAGCGTGAGGTCTGCTTTGGTGTGTTGCTCAGGGTGTTCGTATTTGGACTCGAGGATATGGTCGATCGCGATGCGAACGCGGAGTGTTGATTGTCTGACAATCTGTGCGACGACGCCTCGTTTTGGCGCGAGGAGCATGGAGAGGATGAAGATCGATCCGGCGCACAGCACAATCACCGCGCCGGCGGGTTTGCGTGGGAGCAGCGCGGAGACGGACGATCCAAAGAACCCAGAGATCGCGCCGATCAGAGCACTGAGCAAGACCAGCACACGGACGCGATCCGTCCAGAACCGAGCGGCAGCGGGGGGGATGATCAGCATCGCGACGATCAGGATCAGTCCCACTGCTTGCAACCCTGAAACCGTGACGAGCACGATGAGGGCGAGGATCAGCGCGTCGATGAATCCCGTGTGGATGCCGGTGACTTTCGCGAAGGATTCGTTGAAGCAGACGATGGTGATTTCTTTCATCACCAGCAGCGCGATCGAGATGGAGACGAAAGCGATGGTTCCCATGATGATCGCGTCGTTGGTGAGCATCGCGGCGGTTTGGCCGTAGATGAAATGGTTGAGTCCCGCGGCGCTCGATGTTGCTGTGGATTGGATCACAGAGAGAAGAACGACTCCGATCCCGAAGAAGACCGACAGCACGATCCCGATCGCGGCGTCTTCTCGGAGGCGCGTGTGCGAGAGGATTGCGTGGATGAGCGTGACGCCAAGGATGCCGGAGATGGTTGCGCCGAGGAGGAGGATGGGGAGTGATCGCGCGTTGAATCCAAGCGCGGATGCGATCAGGAATGCGGCGGTGATACCAGGGAGGGTCGCATGAGAGAGGGCATCAGCCGTGAGCGAGCGCTTGCGGAGCAATGCAAACGCGCCGATGATCCCTGCAGCGATCCCGAGCAGCGTTGCAGCGATGATGACCGCGTTGGTGTTGAACCCAGATTGCAGGGTCAGCGTATCGAGGATCTCGCGGAGCGAGGGGATCTCGTCGTGTGTTTGCGTCAGGGATTGGGCGAGGGTTGGGTTCACGATTGGTGTTTTCTAAAGCTGGCCTTGCTGGGCACGAGCGACGGCTTCGGACGCTTCGGCGAGGAGGGTGAGTCGTCCGCCGTAGGTTTTGTTGAGGTTCTCGTCGGTGAAGACCTCGCTGACCGGTCCTGCGGCGACGATGCGCATGTTCAGCAGCATCGCGTGGTCGAAGTAGGTCGGGACGGTCTGGAGATCGTGGTGGACGACAATGACGGTCTTGCCCTGAGACCGGAGCTCGCGGAGGACTTCGATGATCGCTGCTTCGGTTGCGGCGTCGACTCCTGCGAAGGGTTCGTCCATGAAGTAGAGGTCCGCGTTCTGCACGAGCGCGCGTGCGAGGAACACACGCTGCTGCTGTCCTCCTGAGAGCTGCGCGATCTGCCGATTCGCGTACTCGGAGAGTCCCATCCGCTCTAGCGATTCCATCGCGGCGGCTTTGTGTGCTTTGCGGATCGGTTTGAACCATCCGATCTTTCGGTAGAGTCCCATGCACACGACATCGAGCGCGCTGACGGGGAAATCCCAGTCGACTGTTTCGCGCTGCGGGACATACCCGATCTTGGCGCGGGCGTTTTTGTACGGCTTTCCCCAAAACTCAACAGTCCCCGCAGCAGCAGGAATCAGTCCGAGACACGCTTTGATGAAAGTGCTCTTTCCGGCGCCGTTGGGACCAACGATCGCGACGAGCGATCCCGGAGGTGCGTCGTAGTCCACATCCCAGAGGACTGGTTTGCGGTGGTACGCGACGGTCATCGCGTGGACGGAGAGCGGGTTGTCCGCGGAGTGTTCCGGACGAGCGTCGAGTGTTGAGCGAGGGGTTTGGGTGGTTGCTGTACTCATGGCTGTGTCTTTGATTTGGGTTCAGCGAGTAAGCCGTGCATGCCTCGCTGTGGAGCTTCTCCGCCGAGCGCTCGGACGATGGTGGTGATGTTGTGGTCGATCATCCCGATGTAGGTGCCTTCGTGTGTGCCCTCTTGTCCCATCGCATCAGAGAAGAGTGAGCCGCCGATGATAACCTCGTGGTCGCGGGCTTTGGCGCCGGCGATGAGCGCGTTGATGTTTCGTTCGGAGACGGTGGTCTCGATGAAGACTGCTTTGACTCTGTTGTCGACGAGGAGATCGACGAGGCGTTCGATGTCGCGGACACCCGCTTCGGATTCGGTGGAGATTCCTTGGATGCCGACGACTTGGTAGTTGTATCGTTGTCCGAAGTAGTTGAACGCGTCATGGGCCGTTACGAGGATGCGCTGGCTTTCGGGAACGGTCGCGAGTGCACGCTCGGCGTATGCGTGGAGGTCTGCGATTTCGGATTTATACGAATCCGCGTTGGCGCGGTAGATGGATGCGTTGGTTGGATCTTCATCGATCAGTGTTTGTGCCATGACATCAACCGCGAGTGACCACGCGATGGGGTCCATCCAGAGGTGGGGGTCGTGGTGTCCTTCAAACTCAGGAGGCGCGAGGAGCGAGCTTTCGTCGATTGCTTCGGTCACCGCGCGGACGGTGATCCCTGAACCCGCGATGCGGACGAACGCGTCCGTCATTCTTCCTTCGAGGAGCAAACCGGAGTACAGCACGATGTCCGCGCCCATCAGTTTGGTGATGTCGGTGCGGGTCGGTTTGTAAAGGTGGGGGTCGATCCCGGTCCCGATGATCCCGGTCACGCTCGCGTGGTCTCCAGCGATTTTGGTGACTGGGTCGGTGATCATGCCTGTGGTGGTGACGATGGAAAGTTTCTGAGTTGTTGGCGCATCTTTGGGGGTGCTGTCGCCGCATGCTGCGAGAACAGTGGAGAGGGCAAGGGAATAGATTGCGATGGTTCGGGCTTTGGGATTCATGGATGGCCTTCTGTGGTGTTTAGTAGCACTGGCTACATGTAGCCAGTGCTACAATAGCACAGGGCGGCGACATTTGCAAATTGGGAAACGATTTCAGTGTTATCGGACTCTTGATGCGTGAATGATCGGCGGAGGGCTTGACAAATGCCAACTCGGAGCGTTCCGTGTCGGCTCAGACTATCTATATATACATAGTCGATCCCCAACGAGAGGCGTGCATGGCGAAGAAGACCGCATCCAAGAAGACGACCAAAAAAGCCGCAAAGAAGGTCTCTAAGAAGACGACCAAGAAAGCGGCGAAGAAGACCACCAAGAAGGCGGGTGGTGCATCCAAGAAGGTCGCGAAGAAGGCCGGGGGACGCAAGTTTGCCAGCGCGTACAAGTCAGGCGACGCGAAGGGCAAATCGCTGGTGATCGTGGAATCCCCAGCAAAGGCGAAGACAATCAACAAATACCTCGGCAACGACTATGTCGTGCTCGCATCGGTGGGGCATGTGCGTGATCTTCCTTCCAAAAACCCCAAGGGTGTGAAGGACCCGGTTCCGGGAGTGAATCTGGATCGTCGATTCCAGCCGAGCTATGAGATTCTGTCTGGGAAAGAGACAGTGATGAAGGATTTGAAGCGTGCCGCGAAGGATGCGCTCTCAACCGGGGGTCAAGTTTGGTTCGCGACCGACCTTGATCGCGAGGGGGAAGCGATCGCGTGGCATGTGGCGCAGGAACTGGGGATTGATTCCAAAGATGCGCAGCGGGTGATGTTCACCGCGATCACCAAAGCGGAGATCGAAAAAGCGTTCCACAATCCGCACGCGATTGATGAAGAGCGCGTCAACGCGCAGCAGGCGCGGCGGATTCTGGACCGGATTGTTGGGTATCAGGTGTCGCCGTTGTTGTGGAAGAAGGTCGCGCGTGGACTCAGCGCGGGGCGCGTGCAATCCGTCGCGGTGCGGTTGGTTGTCGAGAAGGAACGGCAGATCGAAGCGTTTGTCCCGGATGAATACTGGACGGTGACTGGAAACTTCGTGCTGGATTCCGCATCCGCTGGGAAACTTGGTTCGCAGTGGAAATCCTTTATCGAGTCCAAGGACGAGAAGAGTAAAGGGCCGACAGTTAAAGCACAGAACGGTTGGTTGAGTCAGAACAACGCCGTGCGTGCGCAGCTCGTCGAGTTCGATGGGAAGAAGTTTGATCCTCGAATTTTGTCCGCTTCGATCGTTCCTGAGGTTGAAGAACTGACGCACGACGCGATCGAGGAACGGCGCGAGAAGGTCAATGCAGCGTTCGGTGATTCCGATGCGCATGATTTGTCGAGCGAAGTGAAATCCGTCGTCGAGGCATGCGGGCTCAGCAATGTCTCATGCGATGTTACAGCAGACAGCGAGGGTGTTGGTCCTGCTCGATGGATCCGGACAGTCACGGGAACCTGCGGCGGAGATCTTGAATACACAATCGAATCGGTCGAGACCAAGCGGACCAAGTCGCGTGCGGCTGGGCCGTTCATTACCTCGACGCTTCAGCAAGCGGCGTCGTCACGATTAGGGTTTGGCGCACAACGGACAATGCGCGCAGCGCAGGGGTTGTACGAAGGGGTCACGATCCCGGGTGAAGGTCCAACAGGTCTGATTACCTACATGCGTACCGACTCGACCCACATCGACAGCGGTGCGCTCAATGCGGTGCGCGGTCACATCCAAAAAACTTACGGCGAGAAATACCTCCCTGAAAAACCAAACTTCTTTAAGACCTCCAACAAAGGCGCGCAGGAAGCACACGAAGCGATCCGGCCAACGGATGTTTCGCGGCATCCTGATTCGCTCCCGAGTTCAGTCAAAGATGATCAGCGGAAGCTGTACAAACTGATCTGGGAGCGGTTTGTCGCGTGTCAGATGGTCGCGGCTGAGTGGGATGCGACGAGCGTGATGATCCGCGGCGGCGTGGACAACAAAGCGCTCTTCCGCGCGACGGGACGGACACTCGCGTTCGATGGTCATTATCGTGTGTCCGGTGTCCCAACCAGCGGCGATGAACTGAACCTGCCGAAGCTGACTGAGAAGCAGCCGATGTATCCGTTCGCACTTGATCCCGCGCAGAAGTTCACCGCTCCTCCAGGTCGGTACTCTGAAGCGAGTTTGATCAAGACGCTCGAATCCGAGGGTATTGGTCGCCCGTCAACTTACGCGAGCATCATCCAGACGATCCAGGATCGGAAGTATGTCGAGCAGATCGCTCGCGCGTTCTGGGCAACGGACCTGGGGATGGTCGTCACGGACAAGTTGATCGAGGGTTTCCCGCGATTGATGGACCTCGGATACACACGCGACATGGAAGGCAAGCTCGACGCGATCGAGGACGAGCACCTTGATTGGATCGAGATGCTCGAAGGGTTTTACGGCCGATTCTCCAAGGCGCTCGAAAAAGCACACGAAGAAATGACGCACGCGAAAGCGGAACTCCGTCCCGCGCCGGAGGAATACCGATGCGAGAAGTGTGACTCGTCGCTGGTGTACCGCTTCGGGAAGAACGGGCGATTCTTGAGCTGTTCGCAGTATCCGGATTGCAACTGGGCGTGTCCTTGTGATCGTCAGGGACGACCTCAGATGGCGGAGTTTGTGGATGTGAAATGTCCGATGACTGGTCGTCCGATGATCCGGAAGGTGGGGCGGTTTGGGCCGTTCCTGACGACCCCGCTCGAAGAGGGTGAGACCAACGATGACGGGATGATCCTGAACATCGACAAGAAGGGGTTTGTGAATGCTCCGAGTGTCCCGGCGCTGCTGACGGATCTGGAATGTCCGACATGTCAGAGCCCGCTGAATCTGAGGAACGGGGCGCGTGGACCTTGGCTCGGGTGCAGTCGATTCCCCAAGTGTCGTGGGCGAGGGAAATGGACGGCGCTCGAAGACGAGCAACGCGCTGAACTGGAAGCGAAACTGAGCAAGCATGAAGCGGCTCATCCGGTCCCGATCATCACGCGGATGGACGGGACGGCGCTGACGGACGCGAAAGGGAAACCTGTGCCCGAGGCGCCTCAGGTCGAGGAACTGCTGCTACAGGATGACCCTCGCGAAACCAAGAAGGCGTGATGGATTGAGTTGTTGCACCTCGCGTGTGTATGATCGCGATAGTGAGCAGCTTCCTGATGACAACCAACTCTCGGCAGATCCTCCGCAAAGCGGCGGGATGGGTGCACGATCATCCCGACGGATGGCTCAACATGATCGGTGCCGCGATCGGTGTGCTGACCGCGGTGGGGGCGGTGTTGTTCGCGAAGGGATTGCTCGCCGTCGAGCACTGGACGGAGGGGCTCCAGGATGAGATTTCAGCAGGGATGGGCAGCGGCTGGTGGTTGATCCCGCTGATCCCGATGGTTGGTGCGCTGCTGACCGGATTGATTGTGTATTTCTTTGCACGCGAAGCGGGAGGGCACGGCGTGCCTCAGGTGCTCGATGCGATTGTTCGCAAAGGCGGCGCGATCCCTGCGAAGACTGGGGTGGTCAAAGTCATCGCATCGATTTGCACAGTCGGCACCGGCGGTTCAGGCGGTGCGGAAGGTCCCATTGTTCAGATCGGAGCGGTGACGGGTTCGGTGATCGCGCGTCGGCTGGGGGTGCCTCGGCGGCATGTGATCACCCTGCTCGGGTGCGGCGCGGCTGCGGGGATCTCGAGCATCTTTAATGCGCCCATCGCGGGTGTGTTCTTTGCGCTTGAAATCCTGCTGCGAGATTTTTCGCTCAAGACATTCATGCCCATCGTGATTGCATCGGTGTTCGCTACCGCGATGACGCAGGTGATCCTTGGGGACAACGAAGCGATCTTTGCGACGCATCTTCCCAACTATGTGTTCAGTGCGTTCGAGCTGCCGAGTTATATCGTGCTGGGTCTGCTGTGTGCGTGCGGAGCGTGGTTGTTTACCATATGTATTGAACGCGGCGAAGCGGTCTTCGGGCGCATGCGTCTGCATCCGATTCTCAAACCCGTCCTTGGTGCGTTTCTCCTGGGGATTCTTGGCATCATCGGGATGAACCTCTTCGCGATGATCGAGAACGGGAATATCCTCGGCGACCACGGCGCAAACCCCTCGTTCTTCGGGAACGGGTACTCGGTCATCACCCACCTGCTCGATCCCGCGACCTATATCGAGGGTGAGTTCATGTGGGGCGCGATCGCGGTGCTTGGTCTGCTGGTATTCGCGAAGATCCTCGCGACCACCTTCACGCTGAGTTCTGGTGGATCGGGAGGGGTGTTTGCGCCGAGTCTCTTTACCGGCGCGACCATCGGAGGCACCTTTGGGTTGCTTCTGGACAAACTCGGATTGATCGCTGAAGGATCATCTCCTGCGTCGTATGCACTCGTTGGAATGGCGGCGGTCGTCGCGGGAACAACATTCGCGCCGATGACCGCGATCTTGATTTTGTTTGAGATCACGCGTGAGCCTCGCGTGCTTGGACCCATCATGCTCGCGGCGATCGTGTCCACCTCGCTGACGCGCAAGCTGATGCCCGATTCGATCTACACCGCGAAGCTCCGCAGAGCAGGGGTGCGGATCGGGACGAGTAGAGATTTGAGTGTGCTGCGTCATGTTCCTGTTGCGAGCGTGAAGTACGATGCGCTCCCTCGGGAGCCGGTGTATGCGTCTGATCCATTGAGCAAGCTCATCACGCTCCACGCGCACCACAATGTTCCCGACTTCCCGGTGATCGACCACGAGGGTCACTACATCGGGATGGTGACCGGGAGCGACATGCGTACTGCGTTGATCGATCGTGAAGCGATCCCGCTGCTTCTGGTCGCGGAGTTGATGCGGACGGACATCCCGACGATCACAGCGGATGAGCACTTGGATACGGTGATGGAAAAATTCACCAAATCGGATGTGTCGAGCTTGTGCTTGCTGGATCAGTTCGGTCAGATGAACCCGATCGCGCTGATCACACGCGAGAAGGTGATGGTCCGGTACAACGATGTGCTCGATGAGGGGTGATTGAGGTTGGTGAAACCCAACGCTCGCATTCCCATAGAATAGTGCATGAACACAGGATCACTTATTGGCGCGGCGGTTGTCGCGGTTTCATCCTTCATGGTGTGCGCTGCAACTGCGGACAACCCAGTTGAGAACCCAGTTGAGAACCCAGTTGAAAACCCAGTCGAGGCGGCGGTTCACAAGCACATCGAGCCGTTGATTGAATCGCGGCTGGTCCCTGGCGGTGTGGTGGGGGTTCGGTACAAAGGGATCGATTCGTACTACACGCTCGGGACGCTCGCGTTTGGTGGTGATGAGTCGCCGACCTTTGATACGCTTTATGAGATCGGTTCAATCTCGAAGGTCATGACGGGCGTGCTGTTCGCGGACGCGATCCGCAGAGGTGAAGTGACCAAGCACACGCTTGTCGATGAGCTGCTCCCAGAGGGTCTGGACGCGAAAGACTTCGATGGGACCGAGGTTGAGCTTTGGCACCTGACGACGCACAGTTCGGGCTGGCCGACGGCACCTGCCAATCTCAGGCCAACCGATCCGGATCGTCCGTTCTTTGGGTATACGCAAGAGATGCTGTTTGAGTACATCACGAAGGTCAAACCAAAGCGCGAGCCGGGGACGGAGTTCGAGTACTCGAACCTCGCTGTTGGACTGCTCGGAGATCTGGTCGCGGAGAACGCCGGGATGGGGTACGAGGACGCGGTGATCGAGCGTGTGTTTGATCCGATGGGGGTCGAGGGATTCCAGATTATTCTCGATGACGATCAGTTGAAGATGATCGCGCCCGCGACTTCGAGCGGTCGATCGTCGAAGCCTTGGGGTGATATCGGTCCGATGAATCCAGCGGGGATGTGGGTCGCTTCCGCGCCGTCGCTGCTGGGGTTCGCAGTCGCGAACCTGAGCGACGAGGAGGGCGGGGTCTACGAGTCGCTCGAGCTCTCGCGCGAGTCGATGTTTGAGAGTGGCTTTGGAGAGGTCTGCTTCGGATGGATGCTCGCGAAGGACGGCTCGACCTACTGGCACAACGGCATGACGGGCGGGTACTCGTCGTACTTCGCGGTCAATCGTGACCTGGACCTCGCGGTGGTCGTCCTGACCAACGGCACCACCTTCTTCACCACCAGCGCCGGCGAGAAGCTCGTCCAAGAACTCGGCGGACTCAATCCAGACCCCGTCGAGATCGAGGTGAGCGAGGGGGTTGATCCTGAGTACGCGAAGCGCGTGGTCGGTGAGTACAAGGGGCAGTACTTCACGATGTACATCACGAGCGAAGCGGGGAAGCTCTTCGCGCGGATCACTGGTCAGCAGACCCTGGTCGTCGCGCCGACGGACGAGGAGAATCGCTTCCGATACGAGCTGGTCGATGCGGAGATCGAGTTTGAGCTTCCCGAAGAAGGCAGCGCGACGACGGTGACGCTTTTGCAGAACGGTCAGGTGTTCGCGTGCAAACGGCTGGAAGATTGAGCGGTTAGTTCTCGCCGAGTGTCTTTTTGCGTCGCAGCACATGGTGGTAGTGCTGCGCGAATCGGTGGGATTCGTCGCGGACTTGTTGGAGCAAGCGCAGTCCGGGGTTGTTGCGTCCGAGCTTGATCGGGTCGCGCTCGCCTTGCTTGTAGATGAGTTCTTCTTTCTTCGCGAGTGAGATGACCATCGGGGGTTTGATCTCCAGCTGCTCGAACGCTTCGAGCGCGGCGTGGAGCTGTCCGATGCCGCCGTCGATCAGGATGACATCGGGGTAGAGTTCTTGTCCCGCGCCCGCGTCGCGGAAGCGTCTGGAGATGACCTCTCGCATGGACTGGAAATCGTCGTTGGCGCGTCCTCCCGGGAGGTTGCTGTAGGACTTGATACGGAAGCGTCGGTACTCTTGTTTGAAGGGTCTGCCGTCGATAAAGCAGACTTTGGACGCGACGGTTTCTCCCCCTTGGAGGTGTGCGATGTCGAACCCTTCGACGCAGCGGATCTGGGTGGTGATGTCGAGCGCTCGCGCGAGGGATTGACATCCCTTGATGGGATCGATGTATCCGATTTCCGCTTCGGGTTGCCATTGATCCGCGGTTGAGGCGCGGTCGTCGATCTTCTGCATCGCTTTGACCTGATCCCGCAATGTCGCGGCTCGCTCAAAGTCCATCTTCTCAGATGCTTCGATCATTTCTTTTTGCAGCTCGCGGATCATCGTCGAGCGTTTGGTTTTGAGGAAGCGCGTGAAACGCCCGATGTCCTCGCGGTAGCGATCTTTGGTGATCGATTCGTTGCACGGCGCGGTGCACTTGCCGATCGATGCGAGCAGGCAGGGGCGGAAGAACT
>JARGNC010000223.1 GCA_029212425.1 Phycisphaerales bacterium | reverse complement strand
ACCTGTGACCCCCAGTGTGTCATACTGGTGCGCTAGCCAACTGCGCCAATAGCCCGAAGCGGCGGGATTATACCCGCTCAATCTAAATAGTCATGCTTTGGGGGCTTGTTTAGTTGCCAAGAATGACGATTTCAACGCGTCGAGAGTCTTTCTTGGTCGCTCGAGGTTTGGAGGGGCCGAAAGCCGCGGAGTAGGCCTTGTCGTTGTCGACACCCTTCGAGACCAAATATCCTTCCACAGCGAGTGCACGAGCGGCGGACAGGTTTTCGTTGGTGTGCCATTTTGCTTTGGTTTTGACGAGTTTATCGGTATCTGTGTATCCCTCGATACGAACCATGTTGTTTGCGTAGGTGGATTTGAGGACGCCTGCGACTCGGTCAAGGGTGGATTTGGCGTCGTTGCGGAGGTCTGCTGAGCCGGAGTTGAAGAGGACATCCGCTTCGACTCCGACGACGATTTCTCCACCGGTGCGGCGACCGATGTCAACGCCGTCGATGCCTTCAAATCCAGTTGCTGGGTTGGCACGGGCAGCAGCGAGTGCATCGCTCAGGCGTTGGTTTTCGCTGCGGAGATCGTTGTTCTGATCAATGTAGGATTGGTTCGCGTTGCCTGCTTGATCTGCGGAAGCTTGGAGTGCAGCGATGCGGTCACGGAGAGTGGTGTTCTCTTCGATCGCGGCGTCGTAGTCTCGCTGGGAGACGGTCTTACAGCCTGTGAAGGCGGTCAAGACGACTGCGGAGAGGAGGGTGAGTCCAAGTTTCTTGTTCAATGAGCGGATCATTCGTGAGCTCCGGGGTTTGGGATTGATGTGCGAATCTGACACTGTACTGTATACGGTTTGCAACCGGTTTGCATGGCTTGTTGCGCCCTGATCTTGCAAGGATTTATGGCAAATTAAATGGGGTATCCATCCCCATGATTCGCCCCAGCCCCCACTCAATGACGGGCTTGGCGAAAAGGACGAGGAGGGTGGCGATCGCGAGGGATGGGCCGTAGGGCATGGCGCGGGAGAGCTTGCCCTTGCCGAGGGCTCCCAACGCTGCGATTCCCAGCGCGACAAAGGCGGCGAGGAAGAACGCAAGGACGGAGTCAATCCATCCCATGCACGCTCCGACGGCGGCCATCATGTGGACATCTCCGAGACCCATCGCTTCTTTGTTGAAGAGAACTGACCCAAGGATACGGACTCCCCAGACGACTCCCCCACCGATTAGGTATCCCGCGAGGACTCCAGAGAAGACCACCAACCACAGTGGCGCGTTGATTGGGGGAACCATCGCTCCGGTCACAGGGTTGTATGTGTATGAACCTGCAAAATTCGTGACGAGGGTGACGGCGAGCCAACCTCCGAAAAAGGCAAAGATCGCGACGGGCGCGAGGAACGCAAGCTCGCGGACCATCTCGCGGCGCGCGTATGGATACATGATCCATTCTTGTGCATCAGAATGCGTTGGCTCTTGAGAATCTTCTGAATCGGGATCGGCTTCGATCGATTCGGCGAGTGCGCTGTTGTGTTTTTCGAGCCATTGATCGTAATCGGCGAAGCTTCTTGCGAGGACTTTGAACTTGAGGAGGAGGTTGGCGATCAACAGTCCAATCGCGGCACCGATCATGATCCCGATGAATCTCCAACCGTGAAGACCGGAGGTTGGGATCGACCAGAGGAAGCCCTCTGCGGAGAACCAGCGACTGTTGGATTCAGTGAAGTTCCAGTATCCGGGGATGACTTGGGAGAGTGATCCGCGCGAGATCTCAAACCACACGGCGTGACCGGTGTGGAAGATCAACGCAACGATCGCTGGGACCCAGGTAAGGACGAGGGGGATCGTGTAGGTGCGAGCGTCGATGATGGTCATCGCGACGAGTGATCCCATCAGGACGAAGAGGATGACGAGGGTTGGCCAGGTCATTGCTGGGCCGTTGAGTGCCCATTCGGGTTTGATTGCGAATCCGAATAAGGTCGCGTTGTCGTTGACCATGAAGCACATGGCGTAGAGCAATCCGAAGAGCACGGCGACGATGGTTTCGACGATGGGGTATTCGGGTGAGATTTTGTCTTTGCAGAATCGGCATTTGCCGCCGAGGATGATCCAACCGAAGATGGGGATGTTCTCGCGCCATGTGAGCTTGGTGTTGCACTTTGGGCATCGCGAGGTAGGGCTGACGACATCGAGACCGAGCGGGAGGCGGTAGACAAGGACATTGACGAGTGAACCGACAGAAGCACCGAAGGCCAGGATGAAGCCGAGGGTGATGAGCTTGGGGAGGATCATGATCAGTGCGTCAGGCATGGGTCACTTTCATCGGCTCAGCGGGCTCATTCGCTCGATTCTTCGGACTGATTCAGGTCGATCGCTTCCACGCGCTGCTGGGCTTGATCGAGGATCGCTCTTGCCTGCTTAATGAGCTTGGTTCCCTGCTCGTACCCGTTGATGGACTCTTCGAGGCCGAGTTCTCCGGATTCGATGTTGTCGACGAGGGTTTCTATCTGGGAGACAAGGTCCTCATAACGGGGTTGATCGGATTTTGGTTTTTTGCTCATTGGTTGAGGTCTCCGAAGAGGTTGGGTTCTGGAGGTTGATCTTTGCTTTGTTTCGACTTTGATGCGGGCTTCGACTTTGTGCTTTCACCGGAGACGGTAGATTGGACTTGGCCGTCTTTTAGATGGGTGGTGAGTTGATCGCCGGTCTTCAGGTCTTTGGTGGATCGCACGAGGCGCCCGTCTGCGGCGGTGGTCACGGAGAATCCACGCGCGAGAACTTGGCGGGGACCGATCGCGTTGAGTTCGCGTTGTGATGCGGAGAGCTGGGCATCGAGTCGGTCGATGCGGGTGTGGATCGCGTTGTGGAGGAGCTTGGTGAGACCTGCGATGTGCTCGCGACGGGTGGCGTGGACGGCGGCGGGCTGATGCTTTGCGAGACGGAGGGCGAGGGAATCAAGTGTCTTCGCTGAGCTCGATTGTGATTGTGCCATTGCAGCGGAAAGGCGATGAATGAGCGCAGGAAGTTTGCTTGCTGAGGATTCGATGAGCCTCGCGGGATTGGCGAGCGGACCGGCGGTAGAAAGACGATTGAGGTGGTTGGTGTGGT
>JARGNC010000014.1:21358-24760 GCA_029212425.1 Phycisphaerales bacterium | reverse complement strand
CGAAGATCTTTATGGGGGATGGCGGGTCGCTTGTGATCGGATTCGTTCTTGCGATCACCACCGTTCGAACAACCTACATCCCAGCGGATGCGTTGGGTCCCAACGCGGGTGCGTGGTATGGGGTGTTGATGCCAATCGCGGTACTCGCGGTCCCCTTGTATGACTTTGTGACGGTGACCTGCATCCGGATCTATCAAGGCAAAAGCCCGTTTGTCGGGGATCTCCAACATTTCTCGCATCGACTGCGTGATCGCGGACTTGGTAATCGAGGGACGGCACTCGTAATCTACGCACTCACCGCGTGCTCAGGGATCGCGGGGATCTTGCTCACCAGAGTCTCCGCGTGGGAAGCGGCGCTGCTTGGAGCACAGGTCATGCTGATCCTCGGCGCGCTTGCGCTCTTCGAATACCGGTCACCAGCAAAGCGGGGAAACGATGGCTGAATCGAATGATCAACCTGCGAAGCTGCCACCACGCGAGATGATCGCGATTGGTTCCATGTGTGTGATGATCGTGTTGATTTTGATTCGCGCGATGAGTTCGCATGAGCCCTTCCCGGTATGGGATTCGGACCCGTATCTGTTCGGCTCGCCTTTGACTGGGATCACCAGCGGATACGCGATCCTGCTCAACGCGGCGCTCATGACACTGAGTCTGGTTGTCATGCTGCTCTCCCCTGTCATCAACAAGTCAGATGCTCTCATACGAGCGTTGCTCGGAGTCGGTGGGATCGGGCTCGGGATTCAACTGATTAATGACCCCGCCAATCTGGTCAATGGATCAACCCTTGGCGCGATGATGTGCTCGGCAGTTGCAGCGCGAGTATTCCTGACTTCGCGCCCCCACTGGTCGCGAATCTATATCCCCGTTGTGCTGGGCGCTGGGATCCTGCTGGGAATCTATGGCTTCCATCAGGTCTTCATCCAGCATCCACAAACCGTCGAGATGTACGAGCAGAACAAACAATCGTTCCTCAACTCGCGCGGATGGACGGACGGCTCGTTCGAGGTGATGAGCTACGAGCGTCGTTTGCGTCAACCTGAGCCGACCGGTTGGTTCGGGCTTGCGAATGTCTACGCGAGTTTCATCGCGGCGTTCGGAACCGGGATGGTGATGGTGACGCTGTGCTCGATCCGCAAAGCGTGGTGGATGCTCAGCGGAATGGTCGCTGGATTGCTCTTGGTGATGCTGCTGGTTTCCAAATCCAAAGGCGGCATTGGCGCAGCGGTGCTCGGATTCGGGGTTCTGCAATATGCGCTGGCTCGGAAATCAGGCCGGCACAACCGTATCGGAACGAGCACCACTTTCGCGTGCATGTTCGTGATGCTGGGAGTGGTTGGGGGCGCGATGATGCACCAGCTCTCGCTGCTCTTTCGTGGGCAGTACATGGTCGGTTCACTGAGCATCTTTGCAGAACACCCGATCCTGGGTGTCGGTCCAGGCAAGTTTCAAGATGCGTACATGCTGCTCAAGCCATCAACGAGTCCTGAGGATGTGACCAGTGCGCATAACCTGGTGTTTGATCTGCTCGCACAGCTCGGAGTCTTTGGCATCGCATGGATCGGTGCATTGGCCGTCTTGATCTGGACCGCAGGGATTCCTAGAAGCGAGGACACCAACAACTCTGAGCTCTCCAACGGCGTGATCACACGCGGGATCATGCTGATGACCTTTGCTGTAGGGATCATCGCGATCAGAATGCAGACCAACGCGATGGACCTTGAGTTGATGCTGTTCTTGCTCTCTGGGATTGGACTGTGGGCTGGGGGAAGTTTCCTGCTTGCTCGGTATGGATCGGTCCGTACGATGCAGATCGCAATGGTCGCGGCTGCAGTTGTGCTGAGCGTGCACGCGATGCTTGATCTAACTCCTGTATGGGTCGGGAGCGCCCCGCTCTTTGGGCTGTGTATTGGGATGGGGTTCCGCAACGACACAACCGGATCGAACATACGAGAGCGATCATGGCTACAGCTGATTCCGATTTTTGGGCTCGGTGGTGTAATTGTCGTATCAGCTATTGGATCTCAATCGTTTATCGAACGAGACAGGCAACTCGTCGCGATCGGAGACAACGCACATGAGATCGCAAGACTCAGGATGGAACTCCACACGATTGGTCCATCGCTATCGCTCGCTGAAGAAGTCTCTCTGTTGGGAGGCAATCCAGTCGGACCGGATGGGCAAGCGATTTTCAACGCTTTGAATTCCATTGAGATGCAAGACCGCACACGCACCTCGCTCGCGCTGCTCAATCTTGCAGGGACACTTAAGGATCCAAAATTGGACATCACTGCGCTTGAGCACGCGATGCGGATCGCGACGATGATCGACCATGCCGCTTCAGAAGGCGATCAACTGATCAAGTATGATGAGGAAACCGGCAACTTCTGGACGAGCATCGACTATCTGGCAGCAAAGCTCAGCGATGAGGGGACCACTCACCGAGAGCTCAACTGGGCCGGGATCGCATATCGAACGATGTCCGAACGCCCTGGATTACCTGAAGATGTGATTCAATCCTTGCAAGGCTTGGTGTGGGAGAACTGGCTCCGAGCGGATGCTTTGAATCCGCATGATCCCAAGCATGCGTTCCGGCTCATGCAACTGGCAAATCAACAAAATGACCCCGAGAATGCGAAAAAATGGGCATCGGAGGCGATCAATCGCTCTGAGCGAATGCGTTTGGACCCACTCAAGCAGCTCAACGCCGATGCTTTGAGGGAAGCTCGGTCGGTCCTCGATTCGGATTGAGCGGCGATCGAGTGTCAGGTTCTTGGTTCTCGAATCCTGTATATGAGTGTCCGAATGCTTGAAAAAGGTGTTTGAGTCGCTAGGATTCTGTACTTTCGCGTCATTGATCCGTTTGGAATATTGGTGCGGAAGGTGTCGTTGTTTCAATGAGTTGGAAGCCGCGTAGCGGTGATTCCGGAGTTGAGTTATGGACGAGTCATCTGACCCAGACCCCGACAGAGGCGGTTCACTTCGAGATTGTGCTTGAAAAAAGCACACATGACTTGATCTGCCCACAACTCACTGATCCAAAGACACCGATCAGAAACACCAATCAGTACCACATATTAGAAGTATCGAGGGATCGGACAGCCGACCCCAAGTGTGGCTCTCTCAAATGCGAGTTCCACAGACGAGAAAGACCAAACGAACCGTTCAAGACTGACACGAACAAAGACGACTGTCAAACACAAGGATTTACACGATGGCCAAAGAGCTCAATTTCATCCGCAACATCGGCGTCTGTGCCCACATCGATGCGGGCAAGACCACCGTTACCGAACGCATCCTGTTCTACACCGGCAAGAGCTACAAGATCGGCGAGGTCCACGAGGGCACCGCGACCATGGACTTCCTCCAAGAAGAACAAGAGCGCGGCATCACCATCCAGTC
>JARGNC010000014.1:1612-21258 GCA_029212425.1 Phycisphaerales bacterium | reverse complement strand
CTCGTCGGGATTATCGACCTTCTCGAAATGAAGGCGTACAACTTCGACAAGGAATCCCAAGGCTCGATCGTAACCGAGATGGAGATCCCTGAAGAACTCCAGGAAAAAGCTGAAAAGTGGCGTCATGATCTCATCGAGTCTGGTGCATCCCTCGACGATGCGCTCATGGAGCAGTACCTCGAGGACGAAAGCTCGATCACTCCAGCTCAGATCCGCGCAGCAATCCGCAAGGGCACCATCGCTCTGGAATGCAACCCGGTCTTCTGTGGCTCGGCACTCAAGAATGTCGGTGTCCAGCGTCTGATCGATGCGACCATCGAGTACCTCCCGAATCCGGAAGAAGTCCCAGACACCAAGGGCACCGATCCGAAGGACAAGACCATCGAAATGACACGCAAGAACAACGAGCAGGATCCATTCTCCGCGCTCGTGTTCAAGGTTGTTTCCGATACCCACGGCGACCTCACCTACATGCGTATCTACTCCGGCAAGCTCGTCAAAGGCAGCCGTACGCTCAACCCGGGTAACAACAAGCGTGAGATCGCGTCGCGTATCTTCGAGATGCACGCGAAGGATCGTCTTGCACTCGACGAGGTCGGCGCGGGCAACATCGTTGCGGTCGTAGGCATCAAGAACTCCATGACTGGTGACACCTTGTGTGACCCTGACAACCCGATCATCCTTGAGCGGATGGAGTTCCCACCACCGGTTATCTCGATGTCGATCGAGCCGAAGACTGCTGATGACAAGCGGAAGCTTTCTGAAGCACTCGTGACTATCCGTCGCGAAGACCCTTCGTTCCGCTCGGAGTACAACGAAGAAACCGGACAGACCATCATCGCGGGTATGGGTGAACTTCACCTTGAGATCATCAAGAACAAGCTTCTCCGTGACATGAAGATCGGCGTTGAAGTCGGCAAGCCACGCGTTTCGTACCGCGAAGCGATCAAGGGGCCTGCAGATGGTTGCCGTGGTCTGTTCAAAAAGCAGTCCGGTGGTCGTGGTCAGTTTGGCGACTGTACCATCAACATCGAACCTTACACTGCTGAGCAAGCGGAAGAGGACGGCTTGGACTTCACTGACAATGTCGCATTCGTCAACGGCATCGTCGGTGGTTCGATTCCGAAAGAGTTCATCCCATCCGTCGAAGTCGGTGTTCGCAACACCGCCAAGAGCGGCGTCTCGGCTCCGTTCCCGCTGATCAACATCAAGGTCACACTGACCGATGGTAAGTACCACGATGTGGACTCCAGCCAGGTCGCGTTCGAGCAAGCTGGCCGTCTCGCACTCCGCGAAGCGGTCTCCAAGGCTGGTTCGATTCTTCTCGAACCAATCATGAAGGTTGTCATTGTGACCCCTGAAGATTACCTCGGTAATGTGACGGGCGATATTTCGTCCCGCCGCGGCATGATCCTCGATACTGAGGATAAGGGAATCATCAAGGAGATCACCGCTGATGTCCCTCTGAGCGAGATGTTCGGCTACACCACCGACCTCCGCGGCATGTCCCAAGGGCGTGCAGCAAACTCGATGGAGTTCAAGGAGTACCGCGAGATGCCTCGTAACCTCCAGCAAGAAGTCATCGAAGCGGGCGCATAAGCATCCGTCGAAGACTCCAAACACAGCATCCGATTCGATAGAATCCGATCAAAAATCATTATCCGGGCGTGTCATGACTGGCACGCCCGGCTTTCTTTTTCTTATGCTCATCGCTCCGCATCAACACACGAATGAAGAATGCCGACCTATCGTTAAGACCCGTGAACCAATCGGGATATATCGGACCTCTTCAGATGGCGACAGGAGTCGAGCCAATGTCAGATCGGTATCAAACTATCTTGCTCTTCGGAGCTCCAGGAGCGGGCAAAGGCACACAAGGCGTCCTCCTCGGTAGCATCCCTGGTTTCTTCCATATGTCAACAGGGGATATGTTCCGCACCCTTGACCACCACTCCGAGATCGGCAAGCTGTTCAACCAGTACTCCAGCAAGGGCGAACTCGTCCCCGACGAGGTCACCATCAGAATGTGGCGAGAGTATGTGCATGCTCAGACCGTATTGAGCCTGTACAAATCTCGTGAAGACCTCTTGTGCCTCGACGGCATCCCAAGAACCGTCGCCCAAACCAAAGCGATGCAAGAACACATCGAAGTCCGAGGTATCGTTCACCTTGTCGCGACAGACCCTGAAGAAATGGTCGCAAGACTCCAGAAGCGTGCGATCGAACAAAAGCGTGCGGACGATGCAAAGATCGATGTCATCCGCAACCGACTCGATGTGTACGAACGCGAGACTCGACCAGTCTTGGATCAGTTTGATCCGAGTTTGATCCACGAGGTGAACGCGATCGGTACCCCTGCGGAAGTTCTCGGCAGCGTCCTTCGCGTACTCGCACCGATCCAAGCATCGATGCGCAGCACGGTCTCCAGCTAAACTGACTCGCCTGGACTGACTCAACTGGTCTGTGTTACGGATTTGTCGCTGAGTTCAGCTCATCAGCGCGAAGCGGGCTGTTCATGACATCAACTGAGATCACCTGAGAAATGCCTTCCTTCATTGGCGGCATGGTTCTGATCCCATACAGAGCTGGATACCCGAACGCGTTGTAGTTGACTGGCGGGTGGAAGTAGTACGCGAGTGGAACATAGTTGTGGAGTTGGTCATTCGTACCAAAAAACTCCCATGGCTGCGTGTAGGTGTTCGATCGCCTGCCATTGTCTCGCAGCCGCTCCGGATCGACCGGGATCCAGAGCAACTGATCACGATCCGCGTCGTACATCGCAAACTCAACGATTGCATGAATGCGTTCGTTTGCTTGGAGCACATTGCTGTTGTCATAACACACAACGACGCGTGCCGGAACCGCTGCTGCGCGAAGGACACCGACGAGCATGCTTGAAAGATCAAGCGGCGACCCCGAAGGATCAAGCGCGATCTGATCTGCGGATCTTGCAAGGAATCCAGTCCAGGACGAGCTCGGAAACGAAGAAAACCCATCCGAGAGGACTTCGGACAATGATTGTCGATGTACCGTAGGTGCATAGATCTCTGGGCTTCGCGTCACGCGGACATGCTCTATAACCTTGCCTGTCAGGTATTTGACGAGGGTGACCTGATCGATCGATTTGGGATTGTTCCCTTCGAGCCACCTGTCCACCATCATCGTGAGACGGTCTTGCCCTTCCATATCAATATCGTCGTTGACCTGATCGACAACCGGGGTCAAAAAGGACTCCGCTTCGAGCGGCCAGCTCTTCGGCCATGGGATCGACTTGGCAAGTCTTTCGTCGAACACCGTATCAGCACTGACGATGTGGGAAACTTGGGACATGTGCAACTGGTGCACTCTGTCTTGATCAATGTCTGATTTATACCAGATATATTCAGCGCGTGAATCTGGAGTAAAAAGCACTTGGAAATTTGGCTTGTATTCTCTATCTTCTATCCGGAGAGACACTTCGATATCTTGGTTCGGAGTCCAATAGTGCCCGCCTTGTCTCACGACAGGAAAGGTGTATTCGAACGCATCCATATGCAATCTGCCCGTGAGTTCTTCTTCGTATCTCCCATTTACAAATCTCACTATCCCGGCTCGGACGAACATCTGAGTTCGGATATCCCATCTCCATGGATTTTTGTGTTTGAGGTATGGGTTTTCCTTCAACGGAGATACAGAATCCGGGTGCGCCAAGGTTTGGGCCTTGGATGGAACGACACAACACAGAAAGACAATCGAGAGAGCGAGTAATGGGGATTTGCGTGCTCTGATCAGCGAACTAGCTCGAGTTGTGGTTTTAGCGGAATCGTGTTGCATGCTTGTCCCTTCCTAAGAGCAGATACGGACATCTGCGTGCCCGGTTTCGCTGAGGTATTCGAATCGTAAATAGACGCTCAAGCACCATCATGATTCGTGAACCGATCTATCATACGACAGGCCAACCAACAAACCCCAGTCCCACAATTTGCTAGAGGAGACCCAAGTTGACCACCGCTCAAACCAGCACAGAGATGACACGCGTTGAAAAAGATTCCATGGGAGAAATGACCGTCCCGGCTGATGTCCTGTACGGCGCATCTACGCAGCGTGCGGTGCTGAACTTCCCAGTCTCTGGTCGTCCGGTTCCAGAAACCATCATCCAAGCGTTCGCTCTCCTCAAGACCGCTGCAGCAAATGCGAACTTCAAACTCGGCAAACTCTCCGAGACCAAACGCGATCGCATCGTGAGTGCATGCGGCCAAGTATTCGAAGGACTCGAAGAACACGGCGGGATTGAGCGGCACTTCCCGATCGACATCTTCCAAACCGGGTCTGGCACATCCACCAATATGAACATGAACGAGGTCGTTGCCAACCTCGTGTGCATCGCCAATGGTGTTGCGATCGGATCGAGCAAGGACAAGGCGTATCTCGAAACCGAACCAGCGATTCATCCCAATGACCATGTCAATATGGGTCAGTCGAGTAACGACACCTTCCCCACTGCGATGCACATTGCAGCAGCGATCGGGATCAAGGACCGCCTCCTCCCCGCTGTCCGTTCGCTCGCAAAAGCACTAGAAAACAAGGCCGAGGCGTGGGACGATGTCGTCAAAATTGGTCGCACCCACCTTCAAGACGCGACTCCGATCCGACTTGGACAAGAGTTCAGCGGGTACGCATCACAACTCCGTCATGCGGAAGGACGCCTTGAGCGATCGCTTGAAACACTCGCAGAGCTCGCGATCGGTGGGACCGCTGTCGGAACCGGGATCAATACCCACCCAGATTTCAGCGGCTTGATCGCAAAGGAACTGACAACCCGGTGCGGGATTGAGTTCCGTGAAGCGGATAACCACTTCGAAGCACAACACGCGAAGGACGGCTATGTCGAAGTCTCCGGGATGCTCCGCACCATCGCTGTCTCGATGAGCAAGATTGCCAACGACATTCGTTGGCTCGGTTCAGGTCCTCGATGCGGGATCGGCGAACTCAAACTCCCAGCTGTTCAACCTGGATCGAGCATCATGCCTGGCAAGGTGAACCCGGTGATCTGTGAAGCGGTTGTTATGGCAAGTTGTCAGGTCGTCGGGAATGACGCGGCGATTACTGCTGGAGGGTTCGGTGGTGTGGGGTCACTGCTTGACCTGAATGTCGCGATGCCGATGATGGCGGCAAACCTGCTCGACTCCATCAAACTCCTGACCGGCTCGTGCGAGATCTTCGAAGACAAACTCGTCAAGGATCTCGAACCAGATCGTGCCCGATGCGAAGAACTCATCGAAGGCTCACTCGCAATGTGTACAAGTCTTGTGCCTGTCATTGGTTACGATGCGTCCGCAAAGCTTGCTTATGCCGCGTACGAGCAGGGCAAGACGGTTCGAGAGCTCGCTCTTGAACAAGGCGATCTCGACGCGGATCGGCTCAACGAGTTGTTGGACCCATCTTCAATGACCCATCCATCACCCTAATATACGCGGACGAACTGGCTGAATCCTCGAAGCGGAAATCATCGACCGAACAAGGAACCAGCACACCCTGTATGCGAATAGTTCTGCACCGGCGCGGAGATCTCCCCTGTTTTCTTGCGCTGGCTTCATCGTGGAATCTTGATTCAAGGAATCAAGCACACTTTGATGGACATAATCGTAGAAAAACCACCAAAACCGGCCTGCAGACGATATGATGGTGGCATTCCGCAATTTACAGACAACTGCCAATCAACTTGGAGCGATTCATGCAATCGAATAGACTCGAATCCAGAACCTCGAACACCATGCTCAAGAGCATGATTCTCGCATCGCTAGGGATGGCGGTCTCACTGAGTTCCGCTGCACCTGTAAAGTCAGCTGACAATGCGAAGCAAGGTGAACTGGTCTCCATGAAACTCCGCGATTCTGGGACTCAATCCCTGCTCGTTGAAAATCCGACAGCCCAGAGCAGCCTTGCTCAGTTTGCGAACTCGAACTCGCCATACGGCATGTATCTCCGCAACAAAGTCGTGGTTCGAACTCTCGGTTCCACAAACATCAATGAGTTGATCGCGGCACTCCCGAACACTCTCGGATCAGTCGTCGTCGATGGCAATCTCGGGAATCGGAACGATGCTTGGGAACTCACAACCCAAGATGTCCGCACAGCGATCGCGGTTGCAGAACAACTCTCCATGAGCGAGGGTGTCCGCGTCGCGTTCGTAGACAGCGGCAAGATCCCAGCCGCGAAGATCAACAACGCGAAAGCTCACGCACAACGCGCCAACAACCTGAGCGTTGCTCAGCGTGCGAACACACAGGCACCTGGGGTCTCCCCGATTGATCCCAATGTTGAACCAGCGGGAACCTCTGACCCAGATCTTGCTTCGTTCTGGCACCTCCAGAACACCCTCCCGATCTACTCCGGTAGAGACAACAACATCACCCAAGACATTTACGATGTCATGGGGTACACCGGTGCTGGGATCACTGTTGGTCTTGCACGAGCGAACAACCTCGACCACCTCGACTTTGATCACATGGATATCGACGACAACTACGATGTCGACCTCTCCATGCCGATCGATACAACCTTGTTCCCACCTGACCGCTCATTGACCGCAATGGCAGGTTTGATTGCTGGCGAACGCGACAACGGGGTCGGCGGACACGGGATTGCACCGAGCGCACGCATCGCTGCGATGAGCACAGGTACCGATCTCCTGCTCTCGAATATGCTTGACTACGAACGCAACGCGATCGATGTCAAAGTCATCCCATCTCCGGGACTGCGTGAGTTCACCGATCTCAACTTCTCAACTGGGTATAACGACGGCGCGGTTGCTGATTATGTTGGCGACTTCTTCAGAAACTCAATCAAGTTTGGACGCGACAAAAAGGGTTCCATCCTTGTCTTCTCTGGAGGCTTCGCACGCAACTTCGACTTCTTTTCTGGCTCAGCAAAATTCTATCCAGATCCATATGACAGCGACAGAACCGCTATCGATCCATTACATCTTGATCTCTCTGATCACGGCGGTATCGATGAACTCTTCATCGGGAACTACCTTGACATCATTGACGAAGAAGAAGGCGGCGGATTTGTCGGCAGCGCCGCATTCCCAGAACCGCCGTTGATTGGACCAACTTACATCCGCGCTCAGTCGTACATGTACCCATTTGCAAGTGATCGCCTGACCTTCCTGATCAACAGTGTCGGTGAAGATGGCAACGCAGACATGAACCAAGCGATCGGACCTAGCGTGTTTGCTTCGGTCTACACAGGCACTTCAAACAGTGTGACCAGCTTTGATGAGCCAATCACACTGCCTCGCGGATTGTTCTCGACTGTACCATCTGATCTGACAGATGAACTGCCAGACCCATCGGTTGATCCGCTCACCGATGGAACTGCATTGATCGATGTTCTTGATGTGAATGGCAGCAGCGCTGCAATCGCAGGCGGCATCATCGCATTGATGCTCGAAGCCAATCCAGCACTCACCATCCGGGACATCCAGCACATCCTGTTCGAAAGCATCTTTGAGAGCACACGATCAGCAAGTGTGAAGTTCCCGATCTTTGATCCGAATCGTCAGTACATTCGTGTGACTCAAGTGAACGCGGCACAAGACCCTTCTGACGAAGATGACCTTGCCTTTGGACGCTGGTCATTCTGGCAAGTGAATGCGGGTCTGCATCCGATCCCAACCGGTGGTGTTGCCGCGATCCGTCACTCAGACCAGTTCGGGTTTGGTGTGATTGACGCTGAGCTCGCGATCACCAAAGCGGAAACATGGACAGGTGCTCCGAAGCTGTTTGTTATGGACACAGGTCGCGTCACCGAAGACAGCGGCACTGGTGATGCAGACGAAACACGAGTCCCGCTCGAAATCCCAGATGCTGAGTGGGTTGTGATCAGTGATGCATTCACCAGACTCGAAGATGGCGCAAGCCGAGGCGATCTGAACCAAATCCAAGTGTGTGTTCGCAACAATCTCGTTATCGAAGCGATTGTCGTTGAGCTTACCGTTACTGGCGCTGGAGCAAACGATCTCTTCATCGAACTTGAGGGGCCGTATGGCACGCACTCAAACCTTGCGTACCCAACGACGCTCAATAGCCAAGGGACTTCATTCCCACTCAATCCGACCGACGATGACAGCGATGCGGCGTTCAACTCTGGCACTGTTGGTACCACCGCAAATGCGTTGAATCGTCATGAGTTCACAACCTTCAAGCACTGGGGAGAACTCTCCGGCGGTGTCTGGAGACTCAACTTCTACGACTTCGGTCCAGACGACGAGAACGAAGAAGGAACACCTTCAGAAATTGGACCGCCTGTAGTCCCAGCGATTCCGAACAGACACGCCCTTGGGGTCTTTGGACTTCCAGGCAGCGCGATCCGCGACGAAAAAGAAGTCACCGCGTTCCGTATCAAGATCTACGGATACGAAAGCGGTGAAGAGCCATTCCTCGGCTGTAACCCATTCAACACTTCTTGCCCAGCTGACCTCAACGCAGACGGCGTAGTCAACTCAGCGGACTTCAATCTGTTCCTGAGCTGGTATGTCGCTGGCGATATCCGTGCAGACCTCAATGACAACGGCGTGGTCGACTTCTTTGACATCAGCGCATTCCAAGGCATCTTCCGTCCTGGATTCTGCGTCGTTGGCGGCGGTGCACCACCAGCAACCGGCGGCCGTCCGCATCCGAATGGCACTGATGCCTCGGACAGCAACCCACCGACCCGCCCGATCTAACTGATCGAGCTGGTGACGACGAGCTGGTGACAATACAAATCCCTACACACGCCTCTTCACAGAGGCGTGTTTTTTATGAACTCGTCAATGCATAACCATCGCCGGGAGAGTGATCAATCTGCCTCGCCACCACGCTCGCGACTGGTTGTTCATCGATCTAAGGATGGATCTCTGACTCTTCGAGTATGAACCCGAACTCAATATCTCGTGCCTTCTCAGCTCCGTACTTGAGTGTGACCCTGTCGCCAGCTTCTCCGCTGACCAAGAACCGGAATGTGCTGTGCGATTCTCCAGCAATCCCCGCGTCCACCAGCAATCGAGAAGGTCGGTCACTGACTGGATCGAGCGAGCGATCGAAGCGATCGGAGACTGTGCCTGAGAGCAGCACACTTGGTCCATCGAGCGAGAGCAAGTCGGGTAACCCGATCTTCTTTGTTCGCGCTAAGGACAATCGTGTTGGGATGATCTTGGTGTTCTCAATCTCAATGGTGATCTCCCAGAGATTGGAATCCAGACGATCGACTCCGATCCATTTGAACCCAATCTCAGGCATGTTCTCCGCATGGAACATCGTGAATGCGAAGTTCCGGTGGCACCCTTCTTCGAGCATGAATGGAGGGGTGACGCGGGATGAGTATTTCGTCCCTCCCCCGATGAGTACCTTGCCGTGCACTGGGTGGTTGTATTCGCTGTAGTCTGTAAAGGTTTGTCCGAACAGCATCCGGTCTTGCCAATGCATGCGTTCCTTGTCAGAAAAGTCTCGATCCGGATCGGGCATGATCCGTGAGTTGGTCCAGAGTTCGTTGGTGAACGACACAATCCCAAGCCCTTCCGCGAGCCAGTTCACGAACCCGCCGTGAACGGTGTAGAGGTCCGCGTGGATGACCATGTAATCGTAATAGGGAAGCAGGTCTTCACCCGCTTCACCGAGCTTGTCGTACACCGCTCTGTCTGATCTGGAATACAAGCCTTCTAGATAGTGGGCCCCTGGACCTCGGAGCATCATCCCACCAGTATTGTGGTAGCTCTGTCCCGCGGCGATGTTCGGATGCTTGAGAATGAACTGAGCGACGGCATTGGTCTCCTTGCGATCGAATGGATACTCACCTGCGCCGTACTGGATGTAGTTGGGCTGCCAGTCGCTTGCCCAGTTGCGGTTCATGTCATAACCACCTGGGCCGTCTTCGTTGATCCGTCCATCACCATCGTTGTCGATGCCCTCTGAACCCAACCGACTCAGTTCCCCCACTGCCCCTTCGGGAACACGCTCGATGATCCGGGGATCGAGTTCGTTGCGTCGATAGTTGCCATTGGGATCAAACTTCCACATGGAAGTGATGTGCCCGTCACCATCGAGGTCGTCTGGACCATCCTCATCGAACAGGCCGTCGTAGTCGTTGTCTGTTGGTCTTTGCCCTGTTCTTGCTGAATGCGGCGTGTTGGGATTTGCAAACCATTCTGCACGCCCATCAGGGTTCTGTGAAGGGAGGAAGTAGAACGACACGCGATCCATGAGTTCTGTGAGCTGATCAACCTTGCCATAACTCTTGGTGAGGTACCAGATTGAATACAGGACGGTTTCGGTCGCTTGGATCTCGTTGCCGTGGACATTCCCGTCGATGTACATTGCTGGTTTGTCGGAAGCGTCACCGGTCTTGGGACTGTTGAGAGTCACCAGCCACATGTCTCTCCCTTGCTCGCTTTTACCAATCGATTCGAGCGTGAGCAACTCTGGATATGCACCCACAAGGTCATGGATGATTTTGGTCATCTCGTCGTAGTCGTAATAGCGGTTCCAAGACACATCGACTTCTGACGCGACCTGCTGTTGTGCGGCCGCGTGTGAGGTGACAAGACCAGAAGCTGCGAGAATGCCAGCAATGGTGAGTGAACGCAATGGCTTTGAGAGCTGAATCATTCTGTGTCTCCCAGTTTGATCTTATGGTTACCGAGGCGTGGGTCGATGATCTCGATGGTTTCAGAACTCATATCATCGCTGCGGATGATCCATCGGTGATCCGATCGTCCGCCATTTGGATCGATTCCCCAGACTCGACCAACGCGTTGTCCAGTGACAATCTGGTCGAGATCGGTTGACAGACGAACAACAATTGGTCGAATGGTCCGTTTGGATTGGGAATATGCGGTCGTGGTCGGGAGTTTTCCATCATTCACCAGCGAGAGCCGCACCTCATAGAGCCCGCTGCCAAGCTGCTTGATTTCAGGCCCGACGATGCTCACGCTTGGGCGTGTGCTCATAAGTTCAACGACAAAGTCGGTCAATTTCTCACTCGTGGTATCGAGTTGGTCCGCAGGCGGATTGATTCTTGCAAGCGGGACAAACCCGCCAATTTCGACATCGCCGAGGGTTGGATGCGAGAATGGCTTCCAATCGACAAAGCCATCAATTCCCTGCTCATCAAAGTATGTAAGCCACTTGGCATCATCGCTGAGTTTCTTCTTCTTCGGTTTCTTCTTCCCTGCATGATCAGAAGACGAAACTTCGGTTTCTGGATCTGCAACTGTGATACGACGAATTTTGATTCCTGCTTGAGCCGCGAATCCCTCAACCATTTCCGGGGTGATCATCGAGATCATGCTCTCGTCGACCTCTTCTCCAGTTGCGGCGACATACGCCTCCATCAACTCATCAAGCGTTTCTTGACTGATGTCCCCCACCCCTGAAGGGGTCAACCCTGAATCAACAATCTCAGCTTCAGGTTCCGCGTTCTCCGATGCATCCGATTGATCAACATCCGCTTTTTCAGACTCTGGTCTTAACCATGGGATCACGGCGAAACTTGGGATGCCTCGCTGTGCGTATAACCATGCATGGAAGCTGCCCGCGATGTCTTCTGTTGGAGCGGAGCTGAATCCTGTCGCATCTTTGTACAACTCTCCCGCGAGTTTGTAGACGTCCGCGTCCTTTGCATCGATCGCTTTGGGTGCGGCTCCGGAGTTGTCTTTCGACTTTGTATCAGGTTGATTGATTAGATTGTCGTGCCTCCCAAGCGTGAGAGCCATGACAATGTGGTCGTTGTTGATGACAAACTGTGCGATCGCGTTAGACTCCGGTTCGGAGAGCGGGTACTTCCCAGAATAGGTGTCGTATTCCGGCCAACGATGCATGAAGTTCTGATCCAGATCGATGCTGCCAAATCCATCTTCGTTGATTTGCCCATCGCTGTCGTTGTCAACGCCTTCTGTGTACAGCGTGAAACTTGCTCGCTGGTTTTCTTTGGGGTCCGGTTTGATATTGAGTCTTGGGTCATCGGGATCAGCGAGATGGGTTGCCGGATCTTCGATGGGTGAGTTGAGACGACGCATCATGGTAATGAGCCCGTCGCCATTGATATCTTCGGCACTATCTTCGTCGGTGATCCGATCCCGATCGTCATCGATACTGCGGCTGTTGCCAACGAAACCCATTGTGAGGCGATCCAGATTTCGCGCCGCTCCATCGGGGTTCACACGCGGCACAATGTACAGCGTCATCGAATCCAACAACTCCACATGATCCGAGAGTACTTGCCGAGCAATCCGGACCGCGACTTCTGTCCCAGCAAGATACCGCCCATCAAGACCTGCTGTGATCAGCAGAGCGGGCTTGCTCTGAGCAGTATCAGCTGATCCCGCGAGCGTGACGAGCTGGATCGGGTTTCCCTCTAGACTGCTTCCAATGGTTGAAACCGATGCGTGCTTGCTCGATGAAGCAAGCGAGTTCATCGCGTCTTCGAGAGCTAGATTGCTCAGATAACCTTCAGTCTGTGCGACGGCTCCGATGGAAAAAACGGACATAAGCCCCACGGCCGCGAGTGTGCTGTACTTCATATGCAATGCCATCCTAATTCACGAAAAACGAACTGTCCTTGGGTGAGACCACTTGCGGAGTCGCAGGTTCGAATTGTACCCGAAATCAGCTTCCTGGTTGCGGTTCGGCGATTTTGCCCTCCAAGGCGGAGAAACTCAGCCCCGAATCGACAAGATCACTCGAGACTTATCCTATTGTCCTCGCTGGACTTCCTGATATCGTGCATCTATCGTTGACCTGCACCGTGGACTATCGGGATCACGGGCACACAATTCACGCCGGTAGCATTGCTTTCAACGCATCAGGCGTCGAGTGACATTCCGGTATTCGCGGGCCCCCGATTCCCGACCACTCCGGACAAAGAAAAACATACTACATGAATTTTAATGAACTGCGGCTCGCAGAGCCCATCGTTCGCGCGGTAGCCGATAAGGGCTACACGACTGCTACTCCTATCCAAGCACAAGCAATTCCTGTCGCCCTCCAAGGCGGCGATGTCATGGGATGCGCTCAAACAGGGACAGGAAAAACCTGTGCGTTCGCGCTCCCCATCCTGCATCGACTCTCAGAGAATGCACCTGTGGATGAGCCTCGCTCGCATTCCAAACACAAAAAAGCGAAATACAACCGCAATGGTGGGCACGGGCGTCCACCACGCGCGCTCGTCTTGTGTCCAACACGCGAACTCGCGATGCAGATCTACGAGAGCTTTATCGCGTATGGACGCAATCTGCACCTCCGTCACTCGGTCGTGTTTGGTGGGGTGAGCCAGGGCAAGCAGGTTCGTGAACTCCGCGCTGGTGTCGATGTGCTCATCGCTACTCCAGGCCGATTGCTCGATCTGATCAATCAGGGTCATATCGATCTGAGCAGAGTCGAGACTCTTGTGCTTGACGAAGCGGATCGCATGCTGGACATGGGGTTCATCAACGACATCCGCAAGGTCATCGACATGATGCCTGAAGAACGCCAGACCTTGTTCTTCTCTGCGACCGTGTCCAAGGAAATACGCCGTCTTGCTGACGCGATCTTGTTTGAACCAACGACCATCGAGACCGCTCCAGAATCGAGCACCGCTGAACTGATTGCTCAGCGAATCTACACTGTGGAACGCCAGAACAAGCCTGTACTGCTTGAACGCCTATTGGTGGAAGCGGATGTGGGCCGAGCATTGGTCTTCACTCGCACCAAGCACGGAGCTGACAAGCTCGTTAAGTTCTTGCAGCACTCAGGACTCAACGCAGAAGCGATCCACGGCAACAAAACACAAAACGCTCGCACTCGGACCATGCGTCGTTTCAAGACCGGTTCAACTCAGGTTCTTGTCGCGACTGACATCGCTTCGCGTGGGATCGATGTGGATGAGATCACCCATGTGGTGAACTTTGATATGCCGATTGATCCGGAGACTTATGTGCACCGCATCGGGCGGACCGCTCGTGCAGGTGCTTCGGGGATTGCCCTTTCATTCTGCGATTACGATGAGATGGGTATCTACCGAGCGATCGAACGCCGGACCAAGCTCAATATTGATGTCGCAACCGACCATTCAGACCTGACCTTTGATGCCCCTCCTGCTGGGCAGCGTGGTTCGTCCAGAAAGAGCCAAGGCGGATTCCGCAAATCTGGACCAAACAACCGGTTCAAGAAGCAACGCCCCGGCGGATCCAATAGCAGCAACTCTGGGTTCTCATCTGGCAAACCCAAGTTCAGCAAGAAATCAGGTAGCAAGTTTGCTGGGAAGAAGCGTCATGAAGAGTCCTCAGAAGGCTCATCTGGCAAATCCGGTGGCAAGTACGCATCTAAATCAGACAGTGGCAAGACTTACGGAATGCCAAGCGGGAAACCGGCGGCAAAGAAGAAAGGTCATCGTGGGAAAAGAGTGTCGTCAGGGAATGCTGAAGGCGGATTTCCAGGGCACTCCAAGAAGTCCAATACCGCAGGTCGGGTCAAAAAATCGGCTATCAACGGCGATCGCCCAGGCACTACACGGGGTAAAAAGACCGCGAACGGAGGCTGGTAATCACAGTCGTTTGGAACCCCTTCAACTTGCATGCGTGAGCGATCGAAATGGGGACTCTGAGCATTACTGGGCTACGATATAGACACATGACCAGCTTTCCACTACCAACAATCATTCAAGGCGGCATGGGGGCCGGGGTTTCCAGTTGGACCCTTGCCAATGCTGTGTGCAAAGCCGGTCAACTCGGCGTGGTCTCTGGGACCGCTCTGGATGTGCTCCTCGCTCGTCGACTCCAGGTCGGTGATCCAGGTGGACACATGCGACGCGCGCTCAGCCATTTCCCGATCCCCGGCGTTGCACAGCGAATCATTGATCGCTACTTTGTTGAGGGTGGGAAAGACAAGGACAAGCCGTTCAAACCCAAACCTGTTCCGAGCATGAAACCCTCGAAGCTCCTTGAGGAGCTCTTGGTTGCATCGAACTTCGTTGAGGTTTACCTCGCGAAAGAGGGACACGATCGACCTGTCGGGATCAACTATCTTGAGAAGATTCAAGCACCGAATCTGCCTTCGATCTTTGGTGCGATGCTCGCAGGTGTTTCGTATGTCCTGATGGGCGCAGGCATTCCAAAGGCAATCCCTGGAATCCTCGATAAACTTGCGAATAAGGAATCGGTTGATCTACGGATTGATGTTCAAGGCACCGATCCGGGCGAGAGTTTCTCAACCACCTTTGATCCCCATGCATTCTGTGATGGGAATGTGCCTGACATCAATCGCCCGGACTTTCTCGCGATCGTGTCCTCGGCAACACTCGCGAGCATGCTTGCACGCAAAGCAAGCGGCAAAGTCAACGGCTTCATTATCGAAGGCCCCACGGCTGGTGGTCACAATGCGCCTCCACGCGGCAAAATGCAGCTGAGTGTCGAGGGCGAACCGATCTACAGCGATCGTGATGAGTGTGATCTCAAAGCAATCAGCGACCTCGGTCTCCCGTTCTGGCTCGCAGGTTCATATGCAGAACCTGAACGGATTGCAGAAGCAATCGAGATGGGAGCCGTCGGAGTTCAGATCGGGACCGCGTTTGCGTTCTGTGAAGAATCCGGGATGTCTCCTGAACTCCGGAATCGCAGCGTTGAGATGAGCCGACAGGGAAACGCGAAGGTCTTCACAGATCCCGTAGCATCCCCGACCGGATTTCCCTTCAAGGTGCTGGGGATGGAGCAAACCCAGTCTGAGGAGAGCGTGTATCTTGAAAGAACACGTATCTGCGACCTCGGCTATCTCAGACATGCGTACAAGAAAGAGAACGGCAAGGTCGGATGGCGCTGCCCATCCGAACCGATCGACGACTATCTGAAAAAAGGTGGCAAGATCGAAGACACCGTCGGACGCAAGTGTGTTTGCAATGGATTGATGTCCAACATCGATCTCGGACAAATCCAACAAGACGGCAGACTTGAAAAACCACTGATTACCTCCGGTGATGATGTTGCTGATGTTGCACGCTTCCTCAAACCGGGCGCGACCTCCTACACCGCGATGGATGTGATCGAATATCTCACGCGAGATATCGAGGGAACGATCAACATCCGATCAGGTTCCCAAGCGGTCAACAAACTGTAACGATGATTCAAAACTTGCGAGGCCTTGAATGTCCGAGCCAACTGTCCTGTGGGATGCAACCTTCGATAAACGAGTGAAGTCGTACTACCTTTGCTCAACTTCGTTGGTGCTCTGCCTCACAATTGTCGGGATTCCCCTTGCGTTGATCTACATCTTGATCGGCAACTGGCTGATCGAAAAACATCTACGGAATCTCGGTTGCACACTCAACCAACGCACGCTTGAAATCAAAAAAGGGATACTCAATAAAACTGAGTCGACGATCCCGCTTGAGAAGATAACGGATCTCCAAATGTTCCAAGGCCCGATCATGAGGCACTTTGGAATCCGCGGATTCAAAGTCGAAACAGCAGGTCAATCATCTGGGCCAGGTGGCTCGCTCGTCAACATCATCGGGATAGTCGATGCTGTGGAGTTCCGGAGAGCGGTGCTTGACCAACGCGACAAACTCGCGAACAGCCACGCTTCCCAATCCCAATCTGCCTCTCCTGCAACATCTGGTACGATACCGGACAATGACATTGGCGAGACACTGGTTGAAATCCGGGATTTATTGGCCCGGATTGAAACCAAAATGGACGATTCTTAAAGCCCGAACTCTACCCAGAAAGTGGCTTTTTCGATGATCTCAGGTCTATGATTCCCCCTGTTTCCAAAGACCTGAACCGAGGATTACCCGTGGCTAATACGATCACCTGCCGACTCGTCACTCCAGCAAAAGAACTCCTCAACGAAGAGGTCGTCTACGCATCGGTCCCAATGTGGGACGGTCTCGTAGGCTGCCAGCACGGCACCTCCCCACTGGTCGCAAAGCTGGGCACCGGCAAACTCCGCCTCGACTTCCCAAGCGATGCCGGTAGCGGCTCACGCATGTATTTCATCGATGGCGGGTTCGTCAAGATGGCAAACAACGAACTGGTCATCCTCGCAGAGCGTGCAATCGCTGCAGAAGAAATCATCGAATCCGAAGCTCGTGCGGAGCTCGCTGAAGCGAACGCACGCGTGATTCCTGACGACGCACCGAATCGTATGGAAGCGGTTGAGAAGCTGACTCGCGAACGCCAAGCCGCGGCTCTCAAAGTCTCGATGGCATCCACCAGCAAAGCCGTGGGCATCTGATCCCGGCGACTCACTGAACAAACGATATTGAATCCAACGAGCCGACCGGATCACCCTGGTCGGCTTCTTTATTTCGCAAACTTGCTTCGCCAGAACTTCATAGGCATGACCCCGATGCTCATGAGCATGAGCTGACTGAGCACGAAGATCAGCAACCAGAAGACCGCGGAGTTTGTAAAGCCGTAGGAGTGGAGACCGACACCGAGCATATTGGTCCCGAACCATGACCAAGCGGTGATGATGTTTCCGAAGATTGCAAGGACCACAAGACCGCGATCACGGATCATGCCTCCCCAGCGTGCGTGGAGGATAATGAGGTTCCAGAGGACGATCATCGCCGCTCCATTCTCTTTCGCGTCCCATCCCCAGAATCTACCCCAAGATTGGTCCGCCCAAATCCCACCCAGGACAGTCCCGACAAAGCTGGTGACGGTCGCGAAGCAGATGACGCCGTAGGTCATCTTGACGAGCGATTTGCCTCGCTCGTGATCGAAGACCTTGGTGAATACTCCGAGCAGTATGTACGCGGTCGCGAGGAATCCTGCGAAGAAGGTCGCGGAATATCCGATGGTGACGACAACAACATGGGTCGCGAGCCAGAAGTTTGAGTCGAGAACCGCTTGCATCATCTCCATCGTGTCCCCGGAGCTTCCGAGGTTGTGGGCAACGATGAGGGTTCCGAATCCGATGACGGATGCCATGATCCCGCCGAGCCCGAGCTTCATGTGTCGATCAATGTACAGACCGATGATGACGCCGAACCATCCGATGAAGATCGCGGAGGAATACAGGTTGGTCACCGGAGGACGCCCCTGCAAATAGACTCGGCTCGCAATCCCGATCGTCTGGACCACAAACGCAACCACGATCAGGTAGGTCATCGTTTTCAGCAGCGACTTGGACCATTCAGGTTTGGAGAGCTGTGTGGTCAGGAGTCCGAAACTGCCGAGCAAGAAAGCGATCACATATAACGCGGACGCGGATATGAACGGCCGAGCTTGGTTGAACACCACCTCGTAACCGGACTTGCTCGCTTCGTGCGGGAGTTTGGTTTCAATCAATGATGCATAGTTTTCAACCGACCTGTTGAACTCTTCAACCATCCCGTTGCGGTACGCTTGCAATACCCCCAGCAATGCAAGTGCATCCGGATCGCTTGAATCCGCATCCATCGCGTCAGTGAACGATCTCCAGTCATCCGCGGTCGAGAGCGGCGCGATCATATACGGATCTCTGAGCTGAGATAAATCACTGAACAACATCAGACGCTGATTCAGCACCAACACCGCACGCTGGAATGGGTCCCGTTTCTTTGCTTTGACCTGACTCGCGAGCATCGCTTGTCGATTGATCTCATTCCCAGCATCTCTGAGTTCTTCGAACGAGAATCGAGTCCGATCTTCCTTATCAAGCCCTGCCATTGCGAGCACATCTGGGTGATCGATGCGGAAAACTCTTCGATGGATCGAATCTTCAGGTTTGGTAATAACCTCAATGTACCACTCGATCGCGGGCATCGTGCCATCGTCTGTCTTCAGACTCTGGCGGCCGCTCAGATTCATGAGACTGTTCCGCGCGACGGTATCAAGCGGCTTCGTGCGACCACCTGCGGAGACTGAGATCTCGCGGAATGTATCCAGATCATACTGGCTGTTGACATGGTCCGCGCGAACGAGCTTCTGTCCAGCGTATATCACTGCGAGCACAAGAGCGATCCATGGGAGAAGTTGCTGGAACTTGTTCATTTAGAGCTTCTCCTCAGCGCAGGGACCATCCGGATCCCGAAGTGAATCAGCATTCCCAGCGTCACGACAACACACGAGACATATGGGATCAACCATCCAGGGTTTTTCACAACCTGCAGCACAGTGCCGGTATCTCCTCGCAAGAACGAGGCTTGATAGAAAGTCTCACCAGCATGGCGGAGCGGGTGGTTCATATAGATCAGCACTTCACGATCCACATTCCTCTCTGGATCAACCAAGCGAACATCGCTGGAGAAGTTCCGTGCCATTTGGGTGCCTGTAAACAGATCATGTTTGAAATCGATGAGTTCGATCGAATACGGCTTGTATGTCCGCTTAAACCTGAGTGCGATCCAATACTCCTTCCCACCAACTGTGACAAGTTGGGGTTCATCCACATACACGGAGATTAAGTACGAACCGAGTCGGGTGTCCCCATCTTTGAGCGTGACATACGCAGAAGGTGTATCCACATTCGCCCCATCTACACCATTGGCGCGAGGTGCAGGCATTGCTGTCAGTTGGCTCGCGATCCCAGAATCAGCAAGCCCTCTCCGCTGCGCATCGGACTGGGCAGGACCGAACATCTGAGAGTTGGCCATCCATTCGTTCATTTCGATCGTGAACGGGAGAAGATCGTTGGTGATGGTTTTGCCGGTCCCCATGTAGCGTT
>JARGNC010000014.1:0-1602 GCA_029212425.1 Phycisphaerales bacterium | reverse complement strand
ATCACGACAACCAGGTCGTCCTCTGGATTGGATCGGTCTATCACCGCGATCTCAGGAGTTCGGATATCCTCAACAAAGTTGACCGTCTGCCCCTCGAGGATGGTCATGTTGCCTTCTTCAGCGGCAAACCCGGTCACGAACTCACCTACCAACAGCAGGATCACCCCGAAGTGTGTCAGGATGATGCCGATGCGTTTCTTGGTGAACTTGAATCGCGCGATATGAGCCGCGACGAGATTGATGAACATCGCGACCCCAAGGGTGAGACCGCCGGGGAACCAAATCGATCCCGGGACGACCTGGACATCCTTGGGAACAAAAATCTGGAGCTCGATCGAAACGAAGACTGAACGGAAATATTCATCAACGACTGTCCAGATTCCTTGGTGAACTTGTGCGAGTGTCCCCGCAAAGACCAGGAAGATCGAGAGTGAGAAAATAACGACGGTCAGTTTCAGCGAAGCGAGGGGTTTGAGGGCTTTCTGGACTTTCTTGATCGCGGCGTTGCTGCTCATGGTGCACCCGCCCTTCCGGTGTTGTATGCATCGAAATATGCATCGAATCGTTCAAGCTCAGCTTCCACCGCAGCATCTGAACCAGTGAGTTTGAAGAACAGGGTCTGGTTCCCGACTGGCAATATCGCCGCGACCATGCGTGATGTGCCATCGGAAGATAACAGATCGACTGAAACCGCTCCGGTTCCGAGATCGGCGAGCTCGAGTTGGTCAACAGTCCCCACTACAGGAAGTCCGAGCTGACCTCTCCATCGGTTTACATTCCCGAGGACACCGCCGCCGTCACCGAGCAACGATGTCAGCGTGATGCGTCCGCCGCTTTGAGATTGGTACGCTTCGAGGAGCATGGACGAGGCGTTTGCTTCGACTGTCCACTCATCCGGTTTCGTCCAGTTGATTGCGTTTTGTGCCGTGGGTTCCGCAGATTGGGTTGTCGATGGCGGGGTCATCCCGTGGTGCTCGCCCTCGGCGTGGGTATGGAATGTCGAGGCGAACCGTACGAGATCAATTTTGTTCGGTTGCAGGATATCTGAGTCCCCCATCGCTTTGACAAACCAAGTCTTCCCGTCATTGACATTGATAATTGTTCCGATGAGGTCCTGATCCACACCTTTGATATCCGCGATGATGACATCGACCCCCTCGACCCCCTTGAGTCGAGCGAGTTGGTCCACCATCCCTTGTTCATCGGTGGGTTCGAGACCGACCTGGCCTCTCCAGCGATTCACATTCGCAACCAGACCACCGACATCTCCTGGGAATGCCGTTACGGCGACTTCCATGCCGTTGGGGGTCAGGTAGGTTGCAATCCGCATCGCGTTGGTTGTCTCTGCCTCGGTCCATCCTGTTGGAACTGTCCACGCGACACCGTCTGCACCAGACTCTTGCTGAGGCATCGTGGATTGCGCTGACTGAGCACTCGGCATCACACCGAATCGAGAAGCGGTTGTGGTTTCTTTGGGTGCTCTGTACGAATGGATCTCTTCGCGATTGCAACCGGCGGTGAGCGAGAACTGAAGGCAGCTCATCAGAATGAGTGCTTTCCTGAGAACAGCCCCCCCATTGGTGCTGCTTGGCGGATAATGCT